>CAZZGC010000152.1:1606-5490 GCA_964653915.1 uncultured Thermodesulfovibrio sp. | reverse complement strand
CCGATATTCCGGAGGCTATCGCCATGACGTTTTTGAGCGCGCCTCCGAGTTCAACACCCGTCACATCGGAATTAGTATATACCCGGAAGTAGTCCGTATTGAATATGTCCTGCAACATAAGGCCGGTCTCGCGGTCATGTGAAGCTATCGTAACGGCAGTCGGCAGTTTCCTGACCACCTCTGCTGCAAAGCTCGGTCCGGACAACACCGCCGAATCCCGGCCGGTACATTCCCTTATCAGGTCCGAAACCGTCATGAGTGTCCCCTGCTCTATGCCCTTCGATGCGCTTACGATCACGGCGCCGTCCGGGATATACTCTGCCGCCTCGCTGAATATTCTTCGCGCAAACTGTGTCGGCACTACATTCAATATGAATCGTGATTTGGAAAGAGCCGTCTGGATATTACCGGTGGCGACAACATTGTCGGACAGCTTCACTCCAGGCAGATATACGCTGTTTTCTCCACTCCTGTTTATCTCTTCATGTATCTCTTTTTCGTAGGCCCAGAGGGTGACATCAAAGCCCTTGTCACCCAGCAGATGCGCCAGTGTCGTACCCCAGCTTCCTGCTCCGATCACAGCAATATAGCCCATGATTACCGGCCGCTCCCCTTTTTTATCCTGGCCCAGGTGTCCCTGAGGGTGACCGTCCTGTTGAAAACGATTCTCTTTCCAGCGGTATCAGGATCGACACAGAAATATCCGAGCCTCTCAAACTGGTACCGCTCACCAGGCGAGACCTCGGCAAGGGATGGTTCAGCCCTGCAGGACGTAACGATCTTCAGAGAATCAGGATTGACGGCATCAGCCAGTTCATCATCCCGCACTGAAGCCGGATCAGCAACCAGAAAGAGATGCTCGTAGAGCCGCGCCTCGGCTTCGATACTGTGCGCAGCAGACACCCAGTGCAGTGTGGCCTTGACCTTCCGGCCGTCAGGTGCGTCGCCGCCCCTCGTGTCTGGATCGTATATGCAATGAATCTCCTTTATATTCCCTTCAGCGTCCTTAATGACGTCGGTACATGTAACGAAATATGCGTACCTGAGCCTGACTTCCCTGCCGGGTGAAAGACGAAAGAACTTCCTGGGCGGATCCTCCATGAAGTCTTCACGTTCAATGTATATTTCGCGTGAAAAGGGCACCTTGCGCGTGCCCGCGGAGGGGTCTTCAGGATTGTTCACCGCATCAAGCAGTTCCGTCTTGTCTTCAGGATAGTTCGTGATTATGACCTTCAGCGGGTCCAGCACAGCCATGACCCTGTTGGCTACCCTGTTCAGGTCTTCACGAATACAGAATTCCAGGAGGGCCATCTCTACCATGCTGTCGGCCTTGGCTACGCCTATTCTGTCGCAGAAATTCCGTATAGCCTCCGGTGTATAGCCGCGCCTGCGAAGGCCCGATATCGTCGGCATGCGCGGGTCATCCCAGCCTCGTACGATCCCCTCGGCAACGAGCCTGTTGAGCTTGCGTTTACTCAGTACAGTGTGAGATATATTGAGCCTTGCAAACTCTATCTGGCGAGGATGAAATACCCCCAGTTGATCCAGAAACCAGTCATAAAGCGGCCTGTGATCTTCGAATTCGAGTGTACAGAGGGAATGAGTAATCCCCTCGATGGAATCCGAAATGCAGTGGGCAAAATCGTACATAGGATATATGCACCACCGGTCGCCGGTCCTGTGATGAGTTCCCCTCTGAATTCTGTAAATCACCGGATCACGCATATTGATATTGCCCGATGACATGTCTATCTTCGCCCTCAGTGTCCTGGATCCGTCAGGAAACTCTCCCGCTCTCATCCTCCCGAAAAGATCGAGATTCTCTTCCACGCTCCGGTTGCGATAAGGGCTCTCCCTGCCCGGTTCGGTCAGCGTCCCGCGATACTCCCTCAGTTGTTCAGGTGAAAGGTCACACACATAGGCCTTGCCGTCCTTTATCAATTGAACGGCATATTCGTACAGCTTATCGAAATAGTCGGAAGCATAGTATTCGCGGTCCTGCCAGTCGAAGCCGAGCCAGTGAACATCCTCCCTGATCGCATCTACATACTCCTGTTCCTCTTTCTCAGGGTTTGTGTCGTCAAATCTGAGGTTGCACAGACCACCGTATTCGGCTGCGATTCCGAAGTTCAGACATATCGATTTTGCATGACCGATATGAAGGTAGCCGTTGGGCTCAGGAGGAAAACGCGTATGTACACGACCGTCATTGCGGTTATCCCTCATATCTTCCTCTACGATATGTTTGATGAAGTTCGTCTGTGTCTTTCGATCGCTATCAGCCATCTTCTGTTAACCGTACGCCCTCTGTTAACCTTGCAGCTGCATAAAACCATGCTCCGAAGCAGGGGAGAGCGGCCGGAAAAGGTTTTCTGCGATACCTTCGTGTGATATCGCAAGGCCACGATGCCTTATTCACGGATTCCACCACCGGTTCATTCTGTTCTGTATAATCCCTGTCCCGATAATCCATCGCATCTAAAGATTTTGCGGACGGTCTCTCCTGCTTCGTTTGCAGCGTTCAGGTTAATGAATCGGTATTTTATCACATCAGGAGATCAGCGGCTTTCTCTCAGGTAATTCTTTTTCATTTTCGATACCAGCCTGCCCCGCCTGTCGTTAAGTCTCGAATACCGGCGCGCTCTGGCACGGTTCAGTACATAGGAGGTAAAAACCGGCAGCATGAGGCTGCAGTCACCGTAAGAGACTATTGTCTTTGAAAGTGCAGACGGATCGATCTTACCCCAGGACACCGCCTCCGAAGGGGTAGCGCCGCTCAAACCGCCCGTATCCGGACGGGCGTCGGTGAACTGAATGAAGAAGTCGTGTCCCTCTTCGGGCAGACCCAGCACCTCCTGAATGTGAGGCTCGGTCTGCAGTACAAAATTCTTGGGACTTCCGCCTCCGAGCAGAAGAACGGCACTTTTCCCACCCCTGCTTTTTACATCATACACATAAGAGGCCGTTTCGTTCACATCAAGGTGTGTATCGAGGGGCAACCTGTTGCCTTCAAGCATCAGGGCAGCCAGATTCATCCCTATGCTCGAATCAGCCGGAGAGGAACTGTGCACGGGAATACCCAGCTCCGCAGCTACCGCGAGCAGGCTTTCGTCCTTTTTATCCGGCCTGAGTTCAGCAAGTGCCTGTCCGAGCAGATAGTGAATATCCGCACTCGAGCATGGATCAGGCAGGACATCAATCGCTCTCCTTAGCGTTTCCCTTACAAACCCGTCGGTGTCGAGCAGGGCATCATAATTGAGAAATATATCGTAGATCCGGATGATGCCCTTCTCACGAAGTTCATTGTCATCTACATGCGCATGGCCTTCACAGAATTCATAGCCGAGCGCATGGTGAAGGTCGTGATACAGGTTGGCGCCTGTCGATACGATCCAGTCTATCAGACCGGCCTTCATCAGGGGGATCAGGCAGCTCCTGCCGAGTCCTGCCGGCACAAGCGCTCCGGCTACGGACAGGCCGATCCGGACGTTTCTGCGCGCCATATGTCTCGAAAAAAGTTCGCAGGCCTTTCTGAACGCACCGGCATTGAATGAAAACATGGAGCTGTCCACAACCTCATCAACCGTCATCCCCTTTTTTATGGGGATCGGCCTCAGAGGCAGGCGTCCGCCCGGACATTTGAACCTAATTTGCTTCTTACCAGCCATTTAGAATAATTTACGATTTATGATTTACGACTTACGATTCAAAACTCAAGATTCCGCTCACCTACCACCTATCCCTTAACTCCTGACTCCTGACTCTTGACTCTTAACTCCTGACTTCTATCCGTTGTCTGTGTTCTGTGCTCTGTTTTTTACAACAGGGTCCGAGGGGTCAAGTGTCGGACTCCCGACTCCCTGCTTCCTCAACCTTTCCCCAAC
>CAZZGC010000152.1:0-1506 GCA_964653915.1 uncultured Thermodesulfovibrio sp. | reverse complement strand
CCGAGGGGTCAAGTGTCGGACTCCCGACTCCCTGCTTCCTCAACCTTTCCCCAACCTTTGAACAATCCATCCGTTCCCCTTACCACCTACCACCTATCCCTTAACTCTTGACTCTTAACTCCTGACTCTTAACTCAAAGTCTGCCCGTCTGTTTTTCACTTGCGACAACAGCTATACCCGACGGGTCGATGGTCGCACGGAAATAGGGCTTTTCGCTGTCAGCGCCCACATGCACGCCCTCTTCAATAATATTGTATGAATCAACGATAGCCCTGTTGAGAAGGCAGTCCTTTTTCAAAACAACATGATCCATAATTATCGAATCCCGCACCTCAACACCATCCTCAATGACCACTCCTCTCCTGACGACAGAGTTGATTATCCTTGCCTGCTGGATCACTGTGCCCTCTGCAATAATACTGTTGGTAACTTCACCACCCATGATCTTGGCAGCCGGCAGGTCGTTTCGTGCTGCACGTATCGGCCATAGATCATTATTGATATCAAATACCGGCTTTTCCCCCAGCATGTCCTGGTGCGCATCCCAGAAGGCCTTTATCGTTCCTACATCCCGCCAGTATCCTCTCTCTTCATAATCCTTCATCCCGGGGATGCTGCTCGTTGCAAAGTCATAGGCATACAGCCTTGCACCGTCGTTGAGGAGATTTGGGATGACGTGTTTGCCGAAATCATTCTGTTTGTTCCGCTCGGCCTGAACCAGCCCCTTGATCAGTATATCGGTGTTGAATATGTAATTACCCATCGAGCAGTACGATCTCGATGGATCTCCCGGCATCGGCGGAGGATTTTCCGGCTTTTCAATAAACGCCTTTATGCGGCCGTCCTTTTCCGTATCAATAATGCCGAACGCACTGGCCTGTTCGATCGGCACCGGCATCGCCGCAACAGTTACCTCGGCGTCCCTTTCCAAATGAAGATTGATCATCTGCCTTATGTCCATCCTGTAGACATGATCCGCACCGAATACGATTACGATGTCCGGCTTGTGCTGACGGATCAGATTGAGGTTCTGAAAGACCGCGTTGGCAGTACCCAGGAACCAGTCCGGCCCGTAACGCATCTGAGGCGGAACGACCGTCACGAAATGATCGCTCATTATGGATGAAAATCCCCAGTTTTCTCTTACATATTCTATCAATGACTGGGACTTGTACTGAACAAGGAGATATATCGAAAATATCTGCGAGTTGATAAGATTGCTCAGCACGAAATCGACTATGCGGTAACGACCGCCGAACGGCACGGCCGGTTTCGACCTCTCGAACGTCAGGGGAAACAGCCTCTCACCCCTGCCACCGGCCATTATCATTGCAAGAACCTTGGGTAAAGCCATAACTTGATATCCCTCCCGGGCCGGTTCACCGGCCTGCATCGATTGATCCCTGATTTCCGGATTACCTCAAGAACACTACACCCCCGAAGGAGCGTGACATACATTATAAAGGATTTGATGGAATTATTGAACAGTTTCGCATAACAAGAGGC
>CAZZGC010000151.1:0-5546 GCA_964653915.1 uncultured Thermodesulfovibrio sp. | reverse complement strand
AAGGTGAGGGGGCTGGTTGTTAGAATGCTATCAAGCCCTCCATCCATTGAATCATAGCAAAGAGCAAAAGAATTGCAGAACATCCTGAATTATAATAGAATGAACTCATGATCAAAAATCATTCCATACACAGGAAGTAAAAAAACATTATATGAATCGGGAGGCATAAAATGGCACAGAAGAAATTCGTATTTCTCATCACTCATTCTTATGACGACCCCGACAAGTTGGCCGGGGCATTGCAACTGGCCACGAACATGAGGGCCATGGATATTGAACTGGATGTCTTTCTGATGGACAAGGGAGTGCTCCTGGCAAAGAAGGGGTTCGCCGAAGGCCTTTCATGGCAGAAAAAGGATGAGTTTTCGCCTGCAGGAGATCTCCTAAAGACACTGATAGAGGACTTCGGCGTAAAGTTCTATATCTGCGCGTCCTGTGTCAAACACTATGGCCTGGATGATGCGGAACTCGTGGAAAATGCCGAAATCAGGCCCGGCACCTTTCTCGCAGAGATGCTGCTTGAGCGGGACTGCCTGAATTTTTAGCAGCACCAAAAAACTGCAATTATCAGCTAAAAAAACAGACAGTTATCGAAGTTGAACTTCGATAATCCGGTTACTGCTTCCCTTTTCGTCTTCCCAGGGCCTTGCGGATGGCATCGGCAAGATCACGAGGGTTGACCGGCTTCATCAGGTACTCCCTGATTCCCATTTCGCCCGCCTTTTCCATATTAATCCTTTCACTAAAGCCGGTGCAAAGTATTACCGGCAGATCGGGACGAAGCTTCATAAGCTCCTGCGCAAATCCGTCTCCGGTCATCCCCGGCATGGTCATATCCGTTATCACTATGTCATAGGCCGATGGGTCTTCACGGAATTTCGTCAGAGCATCTACCGGATCGATGAAGGTGCTGACGCTGTAACCTATTCCTTCCAGCACCATCTTTGCGGTCTCCACTATATGGAGTTCATCATCAATAAACATTATTTTTTCTCCACCGTGAGGCAACCTGTGCTTGTCTTCATCCTGCAAAAAGCTGTCCGTCTCCTCCTGCGCTCGGGCTACGGGCATATAGATATGAAATACCGTTCCCCTTCCGGGTTCACTGTAAACGTTTATATGTCCGTTCATCCTCCTTACAATTCCATGTACTATCGCCAGGCCCAGTCCGGTGCCCTGCCCTTTCTTTTTTGTTGTGAAATAGGGTTCGAATATATTTTCGATAATATTTTCCGGTATTCCATGTCCTGTATCCTCGACCGACAGCTGCAGGTAGCTTCCGGGACTGAACTCGGGGTGAGCTGATACAAAAGACGAATCCGCCTCAAATCTCTTAAGCGATACACTCAACCTGCCGCCCTCGGTCATCGCATGGGAAGCATTGGTGCAGAGATTCATTATTATCTGGTGTATGTCGGTGGGATCTGCCATTATCCGGCTGTCATCCCTATCGATGACATGCACAAGTTCGATTGTGGCAGGCATCACGGCCCTCATCAGCTTAAGCGACTCCTTTACGACAGGTACTATGTCAACAGGCTTGAGGTCCGCTCCACTCTCCCGGCTGAAGGAAAGTATCTGCTTCACAAGATCACTCGCCCTTTCAACGGATTTCATGATGTTTCCCAGATATTCGTGAAGCACGCTGCCGGGCTGAGACATCTTCATACAGAGATATGCATAGTTCATAATAGGTGCAAGGATATTGTTAAAATCATGGGCGATGCCCCCGGCCAGAGTGCCAAGTGCCTCAAGGCGCTGAGTCCTCTGAAGCCTCTGTTCCGTCTTTCGCTGAATGGTAATGTCTCTGCATATGCCGCCTATCCGCAGACTGCCGTCAGGCATGCCGACAGGGAAAAGCGTGTCCATATGATACCTCTGCTCCTTACCGGCAGGCATTATGTGCTCGAAGACAACCATTTTGCCCGACCGTTTCACCTGTTCCATCTTTTTTCTATAGAGAGATGCGACAGGTGGGGGATAGACACTTTCGATGCTTCTGCCTTTTATATCTTCCCCCTTATTCAGGCAGAACTGTTGCACCCGGTCGTTGCTCGATACATAAGTCCCTTTCAGATCGAGCATGAAAACATGTTCCTCGTAAGAGTTCACAAGCGATTCATAAGCAGCCTCACTCTGGCGGACTATCTCCCGATTCATGCTTCTCAAACGCAGAAGAACACCGATGCGGTTGCTGAGCTCAACTTTAGTGAAAGGCATCTTCAGGCATTCATCAAAGCCGGCATTAATCCATCTGCTCACATCTTCTTTCCCGGTAAGAGCCACCACTACGGGGAGATAAAAACGGTCAGGAGCTTTCAGCCTCTCCAGTACTTCCCTTCCATATCTGTGCGCAGAGGCAGAGTCCATAAGCACAAGGTCTACACCTGTTTCAAAGATTTCCGTAAAAGGTACAACCTCATGGCCGGCAGTAGCAAGATAATCCCCGACGAGTCTCTGATCGTCAGGGGTTGCAAACAGGATGGATATCCTCCCTGCAGGATAACCTTTCGATATTCTCATAAGGAGTTGAATTCCCTGCTCTCAAAAGGTACGCCGGTTAACAAGCCTCGCAGCCGGCTCAATTTCTCTCCAACTTCAATGCCCTTTTCACTAATCCTAAGCTCCCTCAGGTCCGGATCAAAATTACCGAAACGCATCTTCAGGCAGCTAATGATCTTGATTACCTGCGCATTGTACTCCGCAAACCTGAGAAGTATCACATTGTCCGAAAGATAACTTACTCCGCTCTCAGAAAGTCTGAGATTACCGGTAAGCTTTTCAAGTTCATTTATAAGAAACAGTGTGACGCCCGCACTTCGCGTAAAATTGACGATATTCTGTATATTTGCTATCAGATTGCCGAACTGCTCCATCGCAAGGTTATAGCCTCTCAGACTATCGAACAGAGCAATCTCTCGATCTTCCGTCGCAACATCCTGTCTGATAAGTTCGAGAAACTGATCTGGATAAAGCTCCAGCGGATTTATCTCACGGATTACGATAATTCCCGAGTTCACATGTTCTTCCAGAGGGATATTAATGGAACGGCAGCGCTTGAGCATGGACCGGGAGCCCTCTTCAAATGTATATATTACAGATCGTATGCCGTCAGAGGCCGCCCTGCAGAGAAAATGCGCACCCAGTGATGACTTGCCTGTGCCCGACGGGCCGGTGATCAACGTACATGTACCCGAATGAATACCTCCTTTGAGCATCTTATCAAATGCTTCTATCCCTGAGGGCAGGAGAACCCGTTCAACATCATTTTCCGGCTGCTTTTCTATCCGGTGAGGATAGACGGTAATGCCGTCCTCCGCAATACGCATCGCGTGACGTCCCGACATATATCCGCTGCCCCTCAGTTTTACAACCTCGAGACTCCGGACCTCGATAACTCTCCCGGGCGATATAGTGTTTCTGAGTGATATGATGCCATCAACGGCAAGAGCAACCGAAAGCTCCTGGTCGAGAGCGCTTGGTTCAAACAGCAGAAGACTCAGGCAGTTGTTCCCGGCGAGGAAGTTTACAAGGCCCTGAATCTGCTTGCGATACTGATATTCATCGATCGATAAATATTTCAGGTTGGTTGCCGAATCAATAACGATACAGTCCGGTTTGTACTCCTCTACCGCCTGATATATAAGTTTCCATAAAGGTTTTCCCTCGACCTCGCTCGGTGGAAATACACGGTATTCGCCATTTGTTGCTGTAGCGCCCGATTCAGCCGTCATGTCCGAAAACTCTATTCCGGTCAGATCCCATCCAAATGCCCCGGCGTTCTGCCTGATACTCTTCTCCGGTTCAGAAAAGGTCATGTACAGAACCTTCTCTCCTTCTTTTGCACGCCCTGCAGCAAACTGTAAGGACATCAGAGTCTTGCCGGTTCCCGGCCCCCCGACTATCAGGTAGCTCGAAGCCGGCAAAAAGCCTCCACGCAGGACATCATCGAGGCCAGGAATGTTTGTGGACACCCTGCTGTTTTCCATGTTACCTCCCCTTATGGCAAGCTGAAAAGTTGCCGAGCCCATTACACGGGATTCACAATGCAATTGTATAACATCCGATACCAACATGCAAGTGGTAATTTTAGTAGTAACCCACTGAAATTATTAGAAAGATAGAAGGGTTGCTGAAATAAAATCGAGCCGGTGATTTCATCATTATTCATTTTCGGCTGGACGAAAGCGCGGTATAATATAGAAACGGGATCGATCCCCGGAAAGAGTCCGGCATGAAGGATACCTCATACAATGAAAAGGCTTCCCATGTAATGGAACTCCTTGCTGCGGTTGTATCCGGATCAAGTGAGGCCATCATAGTCCACGACCTCGAAGGAAAAATCATTGCATGGAACAGCGGCGCACAGCGGATATACGGATACAATGAGGATGAGGCCCTGAAGATTAATATAAAGAACCTCATTCCGGAAGACTCAAGGCACGAACACGATGCCATCATCGAAAAGATCAGGGCCGGAGAAGAAATAAAAAGTCTTCAAACACGAAGGGTTTCCAAAGAAGGGAGGATTATCGATGTCTGGATGACCATAAGCCCCTTGCGTAACAGAGAGAAGGAAGTCTTTGCCCTGGCCACGTTCGAACGTGACGTAACCGACCACAACAGGCTGCTTGAAGAGTGCGAAACTACTCTCGCCATGGCCGAAGAGTTTGCCGCCAATATGGAACCGCTTATTGCAGAGAGGACGGCAAGCCTGATAGCGTTGAATATAGCAGACAGAATAATCAATCCGGTTGCGGTCATAGGTGCCATCAGCAGGCAGCTCATGCAGTCCGGCGACGTTGCCGATGAATCTATCAGAAACAAACTGAGGGTCATGGTGGATGAAAGTGAACGTCTTCAGCAGATAGTCAGAGATTTCAGTTCACTTCTTGACAGCAGGCGGCTCGTCTTCGAATCCGCCGATCTGAATATCGTTCTGCGAGAGGCTGTCATGCTGGTAAAGAGCGAGGCTGAATCATCAGGCGTATCTCTCGCACTCGATCTTTCTGAAGAGCCCGTAAACATGAACATGAACCGCAACCTCCTGAGGACCGCGATCTATTACATTCTCAAGAACTCCATTGAGGCCACTCCGCCGGGCGGCTCCATCAACTGCAAAACCTCATCGACTGATGAGGAAGTGTATCTCACTATCAAAGATACGGGATGCGGCATCCCAGAAGAGAACATCAGCAGGATATTCGACCACTTCTTTACAACGAAAGCCAATGGTGCAGGCATGGGGCTGCCCTTTGTCAAATTCATCGTGCAGGAACACTTCGGCCGGATATCAATATCCAGTGCCCCTGAAGGCGGCACGGTATGTGCCATGAAATTCCCGGTGCGGTGGATAAGGCTGAGCGAAGGCCGCCTGCAGTGGAATGAATTTATCCTGCCGGTGTCAAAAGAGCCCGCCGAATACCCGATTGAGAAAAAGGAGCCCTCCCCGCCCCCCTCCCTGCCTGACGATCAAGCCCCCTGACAAAATGTCCCACCCCCAGATAGGTCACTTTGTCCTTAGATAGGCTTCCCTACTGTATAAC
>CAZZGC010000150.1:3155-5555 GCA_964653915.1 uncultured Thermodesulfovibrio sp. | reverse complement strand
GCCATCTTCGCCCTTCCCAACAATACTAAAGTGTTTTGCCGGGACATGCCGCGTAGCGGTGTGACCGTGCGTATGGGCAAGGTGCTGGACGGCTTCTCTGAACATATGAAGGACTATGACGATAAATATACATTCATACTTAGTGATGAGAAGGAACCGACACGGGAAGAGATAGTAAAGGTGCTGAAAGCGTCCGGAGCAGAGATGCTGCTGAACTATCTGCCCGTAGGATCGGAGGAGGCGGTACGCTTCTATGCGGAGTGCGCTCTGGAGGCGGGGATCGGCTTTATAAACAATATGCCGGTCTTCATCGCAAGTGATCCGGAGTGGGCGGCCAGGTTCGAGAAAAAAAATATTCCTATAATAGGAGACGATATAAAGGCCCAGCTTGGGGCCACCATAACTCACAGGACCCTAACGGACCTGTTCAGGAAGAGGGGTGTTGTGATTGACAGGACATACCAGCTGAATACGGGTGGCAACACCGATTTCCTGAACATGCTAAACAGGTCGCGTCTTTCCTCGAAGAAGAAGTCCAAGACAGAGGCGGTCCAGTCGGTACTCGATACCAGGCTCGACCCCGAAAACATCCATATAGGCCCCAGCGATTACATACCGTGGCAGAAAGACAACAAGGTGTGCTTCATTAGAATGGAAGGGAGACTTTTCGGTGACGTGCCGATGAACCTCGAGCTTAGATTGTCTGTCGAGGACTCCCCGAATTCAGCCGGCGTTGCCATTGATGCCATCAGATGCTGCAAGCTTGCCCTTGAAAGAGGGATCGGCGGAGCGCTGTACTCGCCGTCGGCCTTTTTCATGAAGCATCCGCCGAGACAGTTCCCTGACGATGTTGCCTACAGAATGACCGAGGAGTTTATCGCAGGACAGGATATAGAGGGTGTCCATATCCTCTCTGAAAAGGGCGAAAAGGCTGAACAGCAGGTCTCTCAGGATATCACGATAAGCTGAAATCTGTTACAATACTCAGTGTTGCGGATTGACTCTTAAGTGCAAAATCATTTTACTGAAGGAGGAGCTATGGGAGAGGTTTTGGCAAAACTGAAAGACTGCATTTCTGTTGCTGGTGGCAAGGTGACGATAAAGGACGGTGCCGGTGTGCAGGCACTTATGGATGACCTCATTTATGAGGCTGTCTTTAATACCGATGAACAGAAGCGGCAGGACCTTCAGCGGCTCGTCATCGAGATCGCTAAACAGATGGGGGCCGTCCCCTCGTCCATCCAGTCTCTCTATGAGGAAATGGGACGCAATTACCCCGGCTTCACGGTTCCGGCGATCAACATCAGGGGACTTACCTATGATACCGCAAGAGTGATCTTCAGGAAGGCTCTTGAGAAAAATGTAGGGGCGATGATATTCGAGATAGCCCGGTCCGAAATCGGCTATACGAAACAGCGGCCGGTCGAGTACTCTGCTGCGGTCTTAGCTGCTGCGGTCAGGGAGGGTTATACAGGGCCGGTATTTATTCAGGGCGACCACTTTCAGACCGTCAGGAAGTATTATCTGGACAATCCCAAGCTTGAGACCGACTACGTGAAGGGGCTGATCAAGGAAGCGATAGATGCCGAGTTCTACAATATCGACCTGGATACCTCGACGCTCGTCGATCTCGACAAACCTACGCTGAAGGAGCAGCAGAGGCCCAACTTCGAGGTTGCTGCATCGCTTACAGAATATATCCGGGGACTGGAACCAGAGGGAATCACCGTCTCGGTCGGTGGTGAGATCGGAGAGATAGGTGGAAAGAACAGCACGCCTGACGAACTCAGGGCCTATCTTGACGGATTCAGGGAGACCCTGAAGGATGGCAAGGGCGTGAGCAAGCTGAGCGTGCAGTCCGGCACATCTCATGGAGGCGTGGTGCTTCCCGACGGAACGCTTGCCCAGGTAAAGATCGACTTCGATACATTGAGGGAGATGTCGGAGATCGCCCGGAAGGAATATGGGCTGTCGGGAGCTGTACAGCATGGGGCTTCGACCCTTCCTGATGAGGCGTTCCATACTTTCCCGGAAACCACGACGGCTGAGGTCCATTTGGCCACGGGATTCCAGAACATCATGTACGACAACCCTGCCCTTCCAGCGGAATTCAGGGATGAGGTCTATAAATTCATCCATGAAAACTTTTCGAATGAGAAAAAGGAGGGCCAGACGGACGAGCAGTTCATATACAAGACCAGAAAGAAAGGGTTCGGTCCGCTGAAGCAGAAATGGTGGGATCTTCCTGCCGGGGTGAAGGGGCCGATCATGGATGAGCTCTCGGCCAAGTTCGAACTCCTTTTCAACGAGCTTCGCGTCAACGGTTCGAAAGAGCTTGTTGTCAGTACCGTCAAACCAGTGGTAGTTGATAAGAGGGTGCCGGACAATATCCTGGATTAA
>CAZZGC010000150.1:1667-3055 GCA_964653915.1 uncultured Thermodesulfovibrio sp. | reverse complement strand
TCTTTTTGATTACCCCGCCCGCCTACGATGACCTGTTGAAGTATGTCCGGGACCGTGACAGCGGCAAGGAATACTGGCGGACATAAAATGTGTAGTACGTGGTATGTGATAAGTGGTAAGTTAGAGGAACCTGATTTTTAAAAAATATTCTTTCACTCACCTGCCACATACCACTTACCACGTATCACTAGCACTCATACTTGCGGCTAAAAGGCCCTTTCGATTCCCCCTTTCTCTTCTACAAGTTCGGCGTTGAATTTTTCCGGTTTCCTCCCGAAACAGGTGCCGAGGGTCTCGAAGAATGCCACTGTATTCATATCAACGTGCCTCTGTTTTATGACTTCCGCAGTAGGCTTGTAAGAGATTTTCGTCCCCCTGACCTTGACCACGGTATTGCCGCCTAAACCGTTCAGTAAAAGCACGACAGCAGCGGCGCCGACTTCCTTGCCGAAATTAACATCATAGGCGGACGACCTTCCGGACCTTACAAGGTGTCCCGGTGTGACTTCACGAATCTCGGGGAGTTTATAGACGCCCTCGACATAGATATGATTGCGCTTCATAAATTCGGTCATCTCCGGGTCCTGTTTCATGATCGCCTCCAGGCGCTTCCTGACATATTTACCGGCTCCCGCCAACTTCTTGTGGCCGAATGCATCCACCCCGGCACTGTCGTCTGTGATGATCTCGCCTTTGGAGTCTTTCATTCCCTCTGCCGCCACAATCGTATAAGTGCCGGCCCTGACATCGCTGTTTTCGACTCTGGAAATAAATCTTTTTTTCATATGTTCGTATACAACATCGAAATCGACCGGAATCTCGGGGATCAGTATGCAGTCTGCATCGCCTCCTATTCCTCCTCTGAAGGCCGTATGTCCGGCATACCTGCCGAATGCCTCAAGCACGATGACCCTGTTGTGAGTAACGCCGGTGGTCTTCAGGTCTTTGATCATCTCTGATATCCTGTTTATGGCTGAATCACCACCCACGCTGTATGTCTGCAGGTCGAGGTCCATGGTTTTCGGTGCATGTACGCAGGCAATCCCCTGTGCCGCGAGATCGACTATTACGCTTCCGGTGTCGTCACCGCCGCTTATGACGAGACCACCGATACCGTGTTTTTCAAGCCCCTTCTTTATTCTTTCGTACTTGTTCTCATCCTCTATTTTCCGGATTTTGACCCTGGAGTTTCCGGCCTCTGAGCCAGCCAGTTCAGCCCGGATCATATCAAGACGTTCAGGGTTCAGAACTGTAACCGATTCCATGTCTATAAGGTTGTACAGACCGGCATAACCGTTGGGAATAATGACAGTTTCGATCCCCATGGATGACGCCATGCATGCAGCGCCCTTTATAACCGCGTTCAGTCCGCCGCAGTCACCACCGCT
>CAZZGC010000150.1:0-1567 GCA_964653915.1 uncultured Thermodesulfovibrio sp. | reverse complement strand
AAAGCACGCCCTTGGTCGAGGGCACCCCCCTGGCCCGCGGATGCAGCTCTGACGCCATCCTCAACGCCCTGCCGAACCCCTTGAATATAGCCTCGAGAATATGATGTGCGTCACGTCCGTACATCAGGTTGATATGCAGATTCATGGCGGCCGAGTTCGATAACGCCCTGAAGAAATCTTCGAACAACGAAACAGGGATATCCTGAATCCGGCTGTTGCCTCTGGGAAACTTTACCCTGTAAACGAGATAAGGCCTGCCGCTGAGATCGAGGACTACCTGTGCGAGTGTTTCGTCCATGGGAGTGGAGGCCTCCCCGTATCGCCTGATACGGAGCTTCTCTCCAAGGGCCTTCCTTACCGCCTCTCCGAAGACTATACCGAGGTCTTCAATGAGGTGATGATAATCGACCTCGATATCTCCCTTTGCTCTCACATTGATATCGAGGTGCCCATGCTTCGCCATCAGGCTGAGCATGTGATCAACAAAGGGTACAGAGGTGTTGACTTTGTAGTCGCCCTTCCCGTCAAGATTGATAGTGAGCTTTATGTCCGTCTCTTTCGTCTTTCTCGTTACTGTGGCCTTTCTTGCCATCTTCTCCTCCGGGTTTTCCCAATAATTATAACAGCTGATTCATCATTTTCAAGAAGAGATCGTTTTCACGGGGTGCCCCTACAGTTACTCGGAGACAGTCCTTCAGGGTGCCGCTCATATTCCTGACGAGCACGCCTTTCTCAAGGAGCCGGCGATGCAACGATGCCCCATCAGCAGCCCTGAAGAGTATGAAGTTCGCATCAGACGGATAGGGCTTTATGCCTTCGATCTTCTTTATCTCCTTCATGAGCCTCTTTCTTTCCGACCTGATTTTCTTTATGAATTCATTTATTCGTTTTCTGTCCTCAAGCGTCCTGACGGCTGCGGCCTGAGACAGAGCATTCACATTAAAAGGCAGTCTTACCTTGTTCACCTCATTTATGAGTGCCGGATCTGCAACCATGAAGCCCACCCTCAGTGCAGCGAGTCCTATCTTGCTCAGCGTTCTAAGCACTACGAGGTTTCTGTATCTCTTCAGCTTCGGGATGAACGACGGCCTGGCCGAAAACTGCTGGTATGCCTCATCCACAACGACTATGCCCGGGGCATTCCTTATTATATGGATGATTCTGTCTTCGGAGAATGAATTGCCCGTTGGATTGTTAGGCGAACTGAGGAAGACTATTCCGGGCTTCAGCCTTCTGGTCGCCTCCATCATCCTGTCCATATCGAGGTCGAACTCATCGTCAAGGGGCACTCCCCGGTGTTTCACACCAAGTGACTGAGAGATGATGCCGTACATCGAGAACGTGGGTTCAGGATACAGCACCGGCCCCCTGAAGGTCGTGACCAGGTTATAGATCAGCTCGTCGGAGCCGTTGCCATGAAGAACATTGTCTATCCTTACCCGCACGGACCTGGCAAACAGAGACCGCATCGCCTTCGCCTCCGGGTCCGGGTAGCGGTTCGTCTCCACACTTCTGAGCAGCCTCATGCCATAGGGGCTTTCATTGGCATCCAGCTTCACCCTGCAGG
>CAZZGC010000149.1:3502-5620 GCA_964653915.1 uncultured Thermodesulfovibrio sp. | reverse complement strand
GAAGGCAAAAAAATGGTGGGCAGTCGCGGATTCGAACCACGGACACGAGGATTTTCAGTCCTCTGCTCTACCGACTGAGCTAACTGCCCACAGATAAAAATGTTAACCGATAATAATTTTCAAAGTCAAGGAACTGAGAGTGCCGCTTAATCGTCAATCGTCATTCATCATTCGTAGATCACAAATCCTGTCATCAGTCATTTCGGGAATCATGCTGGTGCTGAGTTTTCCGCCTTTTGACCTGTCCTATTTTGCATGGTTAGCGCTCGTACCGCTGATGTATTCCATCAGTTGCGGTGGCAGGCTTAATTCCCTCCTGAACGGCCTCCTTGCCGGCTTCATCTATTTTCTCGGAACTGTCTACTGGGTATCACATTCCATGTACATATACGGCAATGTGCCGGTCCCGCTGACTATTGTGGCCGTCATTCTTCTCTGCCTGTACCTCTGTCTGTATACCGGACTCTTTACCTATCTCTTTGGCTGGATACGGGAAAAGCTGCCGTTGCCGGCATCTCTCATTGCGCCACCTCTCTGGGTATCGCTGGAGTTCATACGCACCTATGCATTGACAGGTTTTCCATGGTCGTCACTCGGATATTCCCAGCACTCCGCCCTTTCGGTAATACAGGTATCGGATATTACCGGTATATACGGGGTTTCCTTTCTCGTGGTGGCGGTCAACGGTCTCTTATTTGATCTTACGGGACATCTGACGGGGCATGACCGGAGTGGTTTTCGCTTCAGGGCATTCGGGGTGACGTTCGTCCTGCTGATCACGGCGCTAACATTCTTTTACGGTGCCTTCAGGCTGTCTCAACCGGATGCTGATGGTTCCGTTAGAGTGAGTGTAATACAGGGCAACATTCCCCAGGATCAGAAATGGGACAGGCGCTTTCAGGACGCGGTAATGGAGAAATACATTTCTCTGACTGTTCAGGCCATGGGCATGAAGCCCCGGATAGTTGTATGG
Organism: uncultured Thermodesulfovibrio sp.; assembly: GCA_964653915.1. Taxonomy (GTDB): domain Bacteria; phylum Nitrospirota; class Thermodesulfovibrionia; order UBA6902; family UBA6902; genus CAZZGC01. The sequence goes on along the minus strand of CAZZGC010000149.1, from coordinate 4,647 downwards.
CCGGAAACTGCTCTGCCCTTTGTATATGGATACGAAGGAAGACTGACGGAGAAACTGCGCCGGTTCCAGAAAGAGATCGGTACATATCTTCTAACAGGCACCGTCAGGCTCAGGAATGACAGGGAAGGCACGCGCAAGCTTTCCAACAGCGTTATTCTTTTGTCGCCAAACGGTGATACCCTGTCGGAGTACGACAAGATTCACCTTGTTCCCTACGGAGAATATGTCCCTCTGAGAAGACTGTTCCCGTTTATCCAAAAGCTTGTTGAAGCAATCGGAGACTTCATACCCGGCAGAAAGATAGTGGTCATGAAAACGCCATTTGCCAGAATAGGCAATCTGATTTGCTATGAAATTATATTCCCCGGCCTGGTAAGAAAATTCGTCCATGATGGGGCAAACCTGCTCGTTACAGTGACCAATGACGCATGGTTCGGCAAGACATCTGCACCATATCAGCACTTTTCGATGGCGGTCTTCAGGGCCGTTGAAAACAGGGTGCCCGTGGTCAGGGCCGCAAATACCGGTATCTCCGGATTCATCGATTCAAGGGGCAGGGTACTCGAAAAGAGCGGTATATTTGAAGAAGCTATCCTTACCCGGGACATAACGACGGGCAGTGGCTTAAGTTTCTATGCTTCGTATGGGGACATATTCGCTTACACCTGTCTGTTTTCGGTATGCCTCATTGTACTGCGACGTATCTTTATATAATTCATAAAGGCTTATCGTGAAAGTGAGAGAAGGAAGTTATATAATAGGTGAATTGTGCTGTTATCTGCTGAAAAGATTTTTTGAAGGGACTGACATTACATCTCCGGAAATATGAAGATAGCACTTATCGGCGGCAGGGATATGCAGCAGTTTCCGACTCTTGCGTATGGAGGCATAGAGACCTGCGTCGAAAATCTTGCATGGGGTCTTTACCGCAACGGCTATGATTTTGTCTGCATCGTGCCTGCGAGGGATCGGGCCACTATTTCTGGAGAGTATCCGTTCAGGATAGTGGAGTCCCCGGTGCCGCCTCTCAGCGGGCCGGAGGAGAATGTATGGCCCTTTGCGAACAGCCTGCCAGGCATTATCAGAGATATTGATCCTGATGTAATATGGTCGCAGGACTTCTGGTCTGCTGAAACACTCCAGCA
>CAZZGC010000149.1:0-3402 GCA_964653915.1 uncultured Thermodesulfovibrio sp. | reverse complement strand
CTTACGTGCTGTTCAGCGCCCTGATCGCTTTTCTGTCATTAGCTGTCTTTATCACGCATGTGGCTGTTCTGCCCGAACTTGTTGTAGCGTAAAAATAATAGATGGCGATCCCGGCGTCAGCTATGATCCGGGCTATTCTCTCAAGCGCCCCAGGCCTGTTTTCGGTCTCGACCATGATGATCGGCTGATCCTGAATATTTTCACATCCCGCTTCATCAAGGGCCTTCTCGGCCTTTATGAGATCATCGACAATAAAGGTGAATGTGGCCATTCGCCTGAAGCCGCTTGCAGAATAACCGGTGCCCGCCAGGATGTTTACGTTCTCTGCAGCAAGCGCCGCCGCCAGTTTAGCGGTCATTCCCACGCCGTCAAGTATTGTGGCGGTGATCTCCTTGGCCATGACGGCTTTGACCGACGGTGATTTCAGCCTTTTCACAGTCGCGCCCTTCTTCGGCGGTGATGCGGTTTTGCGGGGTTTTTTTGCCGTCTTCTTTTTGATTGTCCTTGCCATATCAGATGCCTCCTTTAGCCTGTATTTACCTGTCGAGGGCGAACAAGTTCAGAGGTTCGACCTCACAATCAACATCTCCATGAACTCGTTCACCGGCATGGATGTCAGACGCTCGTGGTCAAGGCAGACTTCCAGTATACGCTTCTGACGCTCCTCATCGAAATGCCGCGACAGGTTCTTCCTGAACTTTTTTATCAGCTCGGGTATCCCTTCGTCCCGGCGGCGCCTGTGTCCTATAGGGTATTCAACTTCAATCTCATCGGTTGTCGTGCCGTCTCTGAAATATATGCGAATGGCATTTGCGATGGATCTCTTGTCAGGGGCGAGGTAGTCTTTGCTGTATTGAGGATTTTCTATGCATTCCATTTTATTCCTGAGTGCATCGATTCTCGGGTCTGATGCGACATCGTCTTCATAGTGTGCTGCGGTCAGCTCTCCGAAGATAAGCCCGACGGCGACCATGTACTGCATGCAGTGATCACGGTCAGCGGGATTGTGGAGCGGCCCGGTCTTGTCTATTATCCGTATGGCTGACTCGTGCGTCCTGATCTCGACCCTCTCTATATCATCGATCCTGTCTTTTACATGCCTATGAAGCTGCATCGCGCATTCGACAGCGGTCTGCGCATGGAATTCCGCCGGGAAAGATATCTTGAAAAGTATATTCTCCATGACGTATGAACCATAGGGGCGCTGGAATTTGAACTCCTGTCCCCTGAACAGTACGTCATAAAAGCCCCATGTCTTTGCGGTCAGCGCCGAGGGATAGCCCATCTCGCCCTGCATGGCCATCATCGCCAGCCTCACGCCGCGTGATGTGGCGTCGCCCGCTGCCCAGGATTTGCGGGAGCCGGTATTGGGGGCATGGCGGTATGTCCTGAGCGCATGACCGTCTATCCATGCATTCGATACGGCGTTGATGACATCGTCTTTTGTGCCGCCGAGCATGCGGGTTACGACAGCGGTAGTGGCGACCTTGACGAGTATCACATGATCGAGTCCCACCCGGTTGAAGGAATTTTCCAGTGCTATCACACCCTGTATCTCGTGGGCCTTTATCATTGCAGTGAGGACATCCTTCATTGTCATGGGCGGCCTGCCATCTGAAACAGACTTTCTTGACAGATGATCGGCAACAGCAAGGATTCCGCCAAGGTTGTCCGATGGATGTCCCCACTCGGCAGCGAGCCATGTATCGTTGAAATCAAGCCACCGTATGATCGTCCCGATGTTAAATGCCGCCTGCACCGGATCCAGCTCAAAGTCCGTGCCGGGGACCCTTGAGCCACGAGGTACCACGGTGCCATCCACGAGGGGACCGAGCAGTTTCGTGCATGCAGGATAGTCAAGGGCCTCCAGTCCGCAGCCGAGCGTGTCCATCAGGCAGTGGCGCGCTGTCTCGTATGCCTCGGCCGATCTTATTTCGTAATCGCAGACATAATCCGCTATATCGACAATAACCCTGTCAGGTTCAGGCCGGATGTTTGAGGCATGGTTGCTCATCTATCTTCCTGAGTTCTTTCGTCTATGGGAATATACCTGCGGTCTTCCTCCCCTATGTAATTTGCTGATGGGCGGATGATTTTGTTATCGAGGCGCTGCTCGATCAGGTGAGCGCCCCAGCCAGCTGTACGGGAGATCACGAACAATGGAGTAAACAGCGCTGTGGGTACCCCCATCATGTGATAGCAGACAGCGGAGTACCAATCGAGGTTCGCAAACATATTCTTCTCCCGCTTCATGACCGCCTCGATTCTGTCGGCTATCGAAAACAGGGTCATGTTGCCGCCGTCGCTGCAGAGCTTTCTCGCCAGCTCCTTGATAATCGGGTTGCGCGGATCGCTGACGGTATAGACCGGATGACCGAAGCCTATAATGATCTCCTTGTTTGCGACGCGTGCCATTATATCCGCCTCTGCCTCCTCGGCGTTGCTGTAACGCCTTTGTATCTCATGTGCTGCTTCGTTGGCTCCGCCGTGCTTTGGCCCACGGAGGGTACCGATCGCTCCGGTGATCGCTGAGTATACATCTGAAAGCGTGCCTGTGATCACGCGGGTTGCAAATGTCGATGCAGCGAATTCGTGTTCGGCATAGAGAATAAGAGAGCAGTCGAGAGCCTTTTCATGAAGCTTGGACGGCCTCTTCCCGTGCAGCATATGCAGTATATGGCCTGCCACAGTGGCGTCGTCTGTCTCGACATCGATACGCCTCCCGTTCTGGCTGTAGTGCCACCAGTACATGAGCATGGAGCCAAAAGAGGCGATCAGCCTGTCTATAATGTCACGCGCAGCCGGGATGTTACGGTCTTCTTTTTCAGGGAGTACAGTCCCGAGATAGGAACATGCAGTGCGCATCACATCCATTGGATGGGCTGCTGCGGGGATTCGCTCGAGCATATCTTTGAGATCGGCGGGCAGTCCTCTCAATCTGATGAGTTTGTGCCTGTATTCATTAAGCCGGCTATGGTCAGGAAGTTCACCATGCACAAGCAGGTATGCTACCTCTTCGAATGATGATTTATGGGCCAGTTCAACGATATCGTATCCCCTGTAATGGAGGTCATTCCCGGACCGCCCCACAGTGCATACAGCGGTATTGCCGGCCAGAACACCCGACAGCGCCACCGATTTTTTGACCTTTTTCTTTTCTATGCCGATCTCTTTGCTCATCTTTCTTCCTCCCTGGAAAATATATCGTCGAGCTTCTTTTCAAACGAATAATAATCGAGGCATTGGTAAAGCTCTTCTCTTGTCTGCATAAGATCGATTACGCCCTTCTGTGAGCCATCCCTGCGTATCGCCTCGTAAACCGAGATTGCAGCCCGGCTCATAGCCCTGAATGCCGATAATGGATAAAGTACTATGGAAACCCCTGCCTTGCCGAGTTCCTCC
>CAZZGC010000148.1:0-5834 GCA_964653915.1 uncultured Thermodesulfovibrio sp. | reverse complement strand
CGTTTACGGACAGTCCCTCGACGGCTTCTTCGAACAGTGGCTGAACAGGAAGGGCTTACCCGATATCAAGTTTTCGGATTTCGTAGTCACCCCCTCCGGCAGGGACAAAAAGCTCACCTTTACAGCGAAACAGAAGGGAGCGGCATACTCTCTCGATATGCCGCTGACCATTTACTACGATTCGGGATATGTGAAAAGGATGGTTCATATCGATAAGGAAAGTCAGGAGTTCACCGTCACGGTTCCTGGCCGACCTGTATCGGTTGTCTTCGATGAAGAATATGATCTCGCCCGCCGGCTGTCGGACCGTGAGTTTCCCCCGGTGATAGCAAGGCTAATAGGAGACCCTGACCTCATCCTCGTACTCCCGGAGGAAGACGCCCCGGCATACAGTGAACTCATAGAGAGCATGGGCTCCGGCAGATCAAGGATAATGAAGCCGCGCCAGATCAGACAGAAAGATATCGAGGCCTCTTCAATAATAATACTGGGGAGCAAAAACCCTCTTGCGCGAATGATGTTCGGGGATGTAGAGTTTGAAGATGCGGGGTTCGGTATTGCAGTAATGGAAAACCCCTGGAACACCAGTAAAGTGGCGGCTGTGGTCGATGGCCAGTCGGAGGATGAAATCAATGCTGCCTTCAGAAAGGTGCTTCATTACGGAGGATACAGCAAGTTATTTTTCAAGGGGGGCAGGAATCTGCTCAAGGAGACTGCAAAGAGCGAGAAAGGAATCGTCATGAATCTGCGCGAGGAGACAACGGCTGTCGATGTATCGGGAATCAGTTCTATTCATGATGTCATCGAGGCTATATCCTCCAGGAAAATCATTTATATCGGCGAGATGCACGACTCATTCGCACACCATGCTGTGCAGCTTGACATTATATCAGGACTGTATGAAAAGGATAATCGCATAGCCATCGGTATGGAGATGTTTCAGCGTCCATTTCAGGATGTACTGGACAGATACATAGCCGGTGAGATAGACGAGGGAGAATTCCTGCGAAAATCGGAGTACTTCAAGAGGTGGGGCTACGACTACAATCTCTACAAGCCCATTATCGAATTTGCACGTACTGAAAAGCTGCCGGTCATTGCCCTCAATATGGAAAGGGAAATTATTGAAAAGGTCTCATCCAGTGGGATCGAATCGCTTTCTACTGAAGAACGTGCAAAACTGCCCGGAACTATGGATTTCTCTGATCCTGACTACAGGGAACGTCTTCGTGAGATATTCAAGTTGCACAGGGGAAGGAAGAAAAAGAATTTCACAAACTTTTTCCAGTCGCAGATCCTCTGGGATGAAACGATGTCCGAATCGATCGCCCGTTTTTTGAGAGCTAATCCCGATCGTCAGATGATCGTAATTGCCGGACAGGGGCATATCATGTACGGCTCCGGCATCCCTTCCCGTGCATTCAGGCGAAACGGACTCGATTATTCTATAGTTCTGATAGACTCTGAAGTCAAAAAAGGCATCGCTGACTACGTACTCTTTCCCGCACCTGTCGAAGGGGTCACATCACCAAAGCTCGAGGTATATCTGAAGGAAGAGAAAGGGCGTTTCAGGATCGCAGGGTTCCCGGGACACAGTGTTTCGGAAAAGGCCGGAATCAAGAAAGGCGATATCATAATGACGATTGACGGCATGGAGATCTGGAGCATTGACGATATAAAGATAATATTATTGAACAAGCGGAAGGGAGATACAATAAGAGTGAAGGTGAGGCGCAAGACGTTTGGTATATCAAGAGAGGTGTCGATAGAGGTGACGCTCTGATGGATACCGCGGATCTGCAGGACCGCATATATCTTGACTACAACGCTACGACCCCGCTGGATCCGGAAGTGCGGGCCGTCATGAATGAATTTATGGAGCAGGCATTTGGTAATCCGTCCAGCATCTACAGGGAAGGCAGGGTGGTCCATCAGGCTGTGGAGTCGGCCAGAAAGAGCGTGGCGCAACTTCTGAACTCTGCCCCTGATTGCATAGTATTCACTGGTGGCGGTTCCGAGGCCAACAATTTAGCCATCAAGGGTATCGCCTTCAGATCACCGGACTCCGGCAGAAGGCATATCATAACATCCGCAACGGAACATCCCTCTGTGCTCGATACCTGCCGATGGCTTGGGGAACGCGGATTCGAGATAACATTTCTGAACGTGGACCGCACCGGGAGAGTGGCTCCGGATGCGCTCATCAGTGCTATATCCAAAAGCACCTGCCTTGTCAGTATAATTACCGCAAACAATGAAACAGGCGTTATTCAACCCATAGCCGAGCTATCGGACATCTGCCGGCAACATGGCGTACCTTTTCATACCGACGCCACCCAGGCCGGAGGCAAGATACCGCTTGATGTCGAAGAACTCGGGGTGGATATGCTGACTTTCTCTTCCCACAAATTTTACGGGCCGAAGGGAACAGGCCTGCTTTACGTCAGAAAAGGGATCGAACTCGTTCCGCTGATTCACGGAGGCGGACAGGAAGGCGGTCTGCGGGCAGGCACCGAGAACACTCCGGGTATTGTGGGTATGGGCAAAGCATCTGATCTGGCTGCAAAGAGACTGCCCGAGATGGAGAGGATAAGAAGGCTCCGCGACATGCTCGAGGAGGGAATCAGGAAGATCATTCCTGATGCCAGGCTCAACGGCCACCGCACTGAGAGGCTGCCCAATACGCTGAACATCATGATCCCTGGCTTTACGGGCGAATCTCTGGTACGTGCCATGGACGACCGAGGCGTGGCCTTTTCAGCCGGTTCGGCATGTCACGCAGGCTCCACAAAACCATCTCATACCCTTACGGCTATGGGCCTGACCAGTGACGAAGCGCAATGTTCCATCCGCCTCTCTCTGGGGATATACACCACAGAAGAAGAGATAAGAAGGGTTCTGCAAGAATTTGATTATCTGCTCACACAGCCGGAGGCAACAGAACGGTTCAGACACTGCGGATATAACCACTCATCCTGAGAGGGGTAAATTCCCAGTAGTAGTTCACTGCCTGCCTCTTTCCGATCACTTATTACACATACCACATACCACTTACAACTTACCACTAACTTCCGCCACACCTTCTCCTATTTTATGAATAAAGCGGGCTATTGCCGAAACATTTCGGTTATAATAAACAATGTCATCACGATCCACCGTTTTCGTTGCTAAAAGCGATGATGCATACGAGGGAACCCGTGAAGCACTGGACGCCCTCGGCTTCAGCGTCAAAGGCAAGAATGTCTATATAAAACCCAATCTCACCTGTGCGAGGCCCTCATGTGATGGCCTAACTACGGATATCGGTTCGGTCAGGGCGGTACTCGAGAGGCTTGAGGACTGCCCGAGAGTTACGATCGGGGAATCCTGCGGAGATACGACTGAGGCATTTGAAAACCTGGGCTACCGCGATCTCGTGAATGAATTCCCCAATGTGAAACTGGAAGACATAAGAACGGCCCCGATCGTCTGGAAACCGGTACCGAAACCATACCACACCCGCGAGATGCCTTTTAATGCCACGGTCTTCGAACATGACTATGTAATAAACATAGCAAAGATGAAGACCCACTCCCTTGCCGGTGTTACACTCTGCATGAAGAACATCTTCGGATTCATCCCAACGAGGAAGCAAAAACTCATGTATCATCCATTTATCAAAAAGGCGATTCTCGACATGAACCAGATATTGAGAAGTGACTTCTGTATAGTGGACGGCATCTGGGGCAATGAATTCGATGAGGTTCAGAGCACCCCCAAATACTCCGGAGTCATAGTCGCGGGGCAGGATATCCTAGCGGTTGATTCCGTAGCCGCTTCCATCATGGGAATAGACGTCAATAATATCGTGACATACCGACTGGCATTCGATCACTGGGGCAGACCGGAATACTGCGTAAACGGAACAGATATTGAGTCGGTATGCTGCAATTACAGGCAGGGATGCCTTTTCACGACCCGTCTTCGTTACCTGAAAGAGACTACCGCAAGCCTCGCCTACCGTGCTCTCAACCGCCACTGATCCCCTGAAAAATTCTCTCTCAATAAATAAGTTATCGAAGTTCAACTTCGATAACTATTGACAATTTTGTTATAATCAGTACAATTTAGGTGGCTTAGTCTATAAAGTGAGTGCAGGAGTCAAACTTGGCTAAAAAAGACAACAGGGGCAGAAATACCGACCTGATCATGCGTCGCAACCGTGAACTTGCCTCCATATTAGAGGTGAGCAAGGTTCTGACGACTTCTTTTGACCTTGAGAAGAACTTGTCGGAGGTCATGTCCACTCTCGGGAAAATGCTCGAGATGCAGAGAGGATGCGTCTTTCTGCTTGATCAGCGCTCCGGCGAGATGCATATAGCAGCAGCCCACGGGCTGTCGAAGCAGAATGTCGAAAGGGGTAAATACCGCATAGGCGAGGGAATTGTAGGCCGGGTGCTCGAAAAAAAGAGACCGATGGTCATCCCCAATATCGGCAAGGAGCCGCTTTTCCTGAACAAAACAGGATCCCGCCCTGAAAAAGAGGGCATATCATTTCTGTGTGTTCCGATAAAGCTGAAGAACGAGGTGCTCGGCGTGCTGAGTGTCGATCGTATCTATGCGAAGGAGCATGGCAATGTCGATGACGATCTCAGGGTCCTTGAGATAATTTCCTCACTGATCGCCCAGTTTCTGAAATTACGGGAAAGCTATGTAAAGATCGAGGCCGAGAAGGAAAATCTCAGGCTTGAACTCAAGGGCAGATACAGTATAGAAAACATTATTGGTGTATCCGACAGAATGCAGGAAGTGCTCGCCGCTGTGTACAGGGTGGCCCCCTCAAAATCAACCGTTCTGCTCAGGGGAGAAAGCGGTACGGGAAAGGAGCTGATAGCCAAGGCGATTCACTACATGAGTAAACGCAGCAGCGGGCCATTTATAAAGTTCAACTGTGCATCCATACCGGAAGGGCTGCTCGAATCCGAACTCTTCGGCCATGAAAAGGGCGCATTTACCGGCGCTATTGCCACACGCAAGGGTAAATTCGAACTTGCTGACAAGGGCACGATATTTCTGGACGAGATCGGAGACCTGCCTCTTATGCTGCAGCCCAAGATATTGCGGGTGCTCCAGGAGAGAGAATTTGAACGCGTGGGTAGTGAAAAGACTATCAAGGTTGATGTACGCATAATAGCGGCCACAAGTCGCGATCTTGAACATTTCGTCTCGGACGGCAGATTCAGGGAAGATCTCTATTACCGGCTTAACGTCATCCCTATCTTTCTTCCGCCTCTTCGAGAGCGCGGCGAAGATATCCCTTTTCTTATAGAGTATTTTCTCGAAAAGTTCAATTCCGAAAACGAGAGATCTGTCAGGCTGGATGAGGGGGCAATACGGGTTATGCTCAACTATCACTGGCCCGGGAATGTGCGGGAGCTCGAAAATACAATCGAGAGGCTTGTAGTAATGTCCGGAAGTGATACAATTACAGAAGACGACCTGCCAGTGTCTTTGAGCATCAAGAGACAGAGGATGCCTTCGACGATGTCGCTTGCCTCTGATGTCATGGAGATAGAGAAAGCAAATATCCTGGAGGCGCTCGAAAAGACCGGATGGGTTCAGGCGCGGGCCGCAAAAATGCTCGGCATAACCCCGAGGCAGATAGGATACAAGATCAGAAAGTACGGGATCGTCAGGGATGAGGCATAAGCGGAGTTGAGGGTCAGGGATCTGGATAAAGACTGAAGATACAGAATCCGGGATATTAGAAACAATAAAGTAGTACAAGTCAGCGCTTGCAGGCTTTAGGTTGCGAGAGATTGAATAAGGAGGAACAGAGTTGAAGGCATCACGAA
>CAZZGC010000147.1:0-5845 GCA_964653915.1 uncultured Thermodesulfovibrio sp. | reverse complement strand
CCATTTCCGAAAAAATTTCAGCTATATTTTTCCCGTTATTAATTTTTTTAATACTGCCCGGCTTCGGCGCTTCAAGGGCCGATGATTTTTTCAAGGCCGCATGTTTTTTATCGATCGCTGTGGAGCCGGACTTTTTCTTTTCTTTTTCAAACTTGTCTTTATCTTTCAATGCTATGATTTTGGTGACAAAGAGGATGTCGTCGAATTTCCTCTTCTGCGATTTGCTTTCAAAATCTTTAACATGAAAGCCTCCGATATATTCAACCTTTTCTCCAGGTTCAGGTTTTGAACTGAAAAATGACTGCAGGGTAGCAAGCCAGCCTTCTTTGCCGTTTTCCTCATAATGAATATACACGTACCTGTCCTGCACAAACGACTCTTTAACGGTGACTATGTGGGAAAAGTTGTTCGAAGCTTCTTTATCCTTTTTAACTTTTTTTGCTTTACCATGGTCAGCGGCGTTTGCCGCTGAGATAGTGAGCAAGGTGATCAATGCTGCCAACGACAATATGTTCCCGATAATTTTCACAATTCACGCTCCTTTATAGTTGTTATTTCGGACCCCGAAAGGTCTGAGTACGGACTGTCTTCTTATTCTATATCATCATTCAGTTTATGTTTCAATCCCGAGCTGACATGATATTTCTGAACAATGTGAGATTGGTCAGGGCGGTCTTGTTGCCTGGATCATCCTTAAGAACCTTTTCAATTTCCTGCAGAGCTTCTGAAAATAAACCCTTGCTGGCCAGAACGACGGCATAGTTGTTTCTCGTATTCGGAGACTGCTCTCCAAGTTCTATAGCGGTTCCGAGATGTTTGTAAGCTTTTTCTATTTCTCCGGAACGGTAGTGCAGTATTCCAAGGTTTGCGTGAGTGCTGGGATTGCCCGGATCGAGTCGGGATGCGTTTTCATACGCAGTCAGTGCGCCTGAAATATCATTCGTGGCCATTCTGAGAAAACCGAGACTGACGTATGAAATGTGGTCAGTCGGGTCGAGCGCGGCAGCTTTGGCGAAAGCACCCCTCGCATACATAGCAGACCCCTTACGTGCGAGCGCAGTTCCCCATTCTTTTAAAACAAAGGAGATTTGACCGACATCATCGGCTCCGGCTGAGACCGACGGAAAGGGTTCAGCAGATCTGTAAGCGGCGAGGGCCTTCAGATTATCTCTTATGGCATTCTCATGGTACAGCGATTTCGGCGCCTGGAACTCGAGAACGGGAAGGTTGTCAGTATTGATCTGGCCGGTTTCTGCAAAACTCCGCACTTGATCTTCATCGAGAACAAAAGTTCTCATCAAAGACCAGTCATCAGCATAGCCGATACGTCCGAGACTTTTCCTGACTCCCGGCCGGGAGCTGTAAATTTTGCGAATCTGTTCGGGATTGACTACAATCTTCCGGCTGCTCCCGGTAAATATTACATCAGGATAAGAAGGATCCATCCACATGAGGGTATGGGGGAAGACGGAAAGAAATGTTCGTGCTACGAGGCGGAGCGAATCTACAGATGTACCGTACAGATGCATCCATTGTACCATGATGCCTCCATCTCTCAGCGCCTTCCGCGCGTTGAGAAACGTTTCTCTGGTGAAAAGCCTGGATGAGCCTGACTGCCAGGGATTGGAAGGTTCTGATATGATTACATCATACTTTTTTCCGGATGTAAGAAGAAATGAGCGGCCGTCGTCCACAATAAGCCTGAATCTTTCATCAGCCATGATATTGAAATTTTCTTTTCTGAAGAAATTGCTTGCCTCTTTCATAGCAGGTTCTATCTCAACACAATCTATACTGGAGACATCATGCATGGAGACGGCCCCTGCCGTTATTCCGCTTGCAAATCCGATGACGAGAACATCTTTGGCAGACGGATTGAGCATCATGGGAATGTGCCCCAGAAGCACCTGTGTTGTCATATCCCTGAAATTTCCGGCATCGGTTTTACCATCTACCGCAAGACGAATATGGCCTCTTTCTTTTACGACCGAGACGGTGGCTATTGGCCCCTCCCTGTAAAATAGTTGTTCCAGATTGGCGATTCTTTCATCGATCGGCATTTTTGTGTATTCTCTGGCGTAGGCGTAAGGGCCGCTGGTCATCTTAAGACGATTCCACGGAGGTTGCCATATAAATGTCAAAGTAATCAACAGAACGAGCGAGAAGACGGTCACTAATGTGTTGAGAGGAGATTTTTTCTGACTCAGATAGTATATGTATAACACCGAGGCCGAGAGTAGATTGAGCAGTATGGTTGCCATCAATGTGTGATGAATGCCGATTGCGGGCAGCAATATGAAGCCCGAAACAAATGCACCTATGATTGCGCCTGTTGTATTCCACGCATAAAGAAGGCCGGTTTTTTTACCGCTTACTCCCGCGGCGTTGATCACCACCGCCCCTGCAAGGGGGAATGATGCGCCCATGAATATAGTGGCAGGCAGCATGATCACGAAGCACAGCAGAAAATTTGATAAAGTAAAGAGAAAGAAGCTGCCTCCACTCATGGAGAATATGGACACGAACATATCCGGCAGCAGTCCGAAAAGAGTGGCTGTCATCACAGCGGCAACTCCTGTGGCCAGTTGGCAGACAGCAAGAAGCGTAATGGCCCGCTCCCGGACATCAGCCAATCTGCCTATGATTGCGCTGCCGAGCGCGATACCTGTAAGAAATGTGGCCAGCATCGTAGTGAATGAGTACGTTGACGAGCCGATAACCATTGTCAGCACTCGCGTCCATACCACTTCGTAGATCAGAGCGGCCAGGCCGGATATAAAAATTATCAGGAGTGCAAGCAAAGCATCGGACCGGAATCTGGAGTCCATGATTTCACCGTGGTTTCGCTCAAATGGATAACTAATCACTTTGACTTTTTCATGGGGACGGATTAACCACGTTGCATACAGGTATATGCCAATATTCACCAGACCCGCCGTAAAAAGGAGCACTCTGATCCCCATAGTCTGAATCAGAAAAAAACCGGAAAGCACAGTGCCGAACACAGCTCCGGTCGTATTTATGAAGTATAGAACTGAAATAGTCCGTCCCCTCTTTTCTGGTTCTTCACAGAAAAAATATCTGGAGAGTACGGGGAATGTGCCGCCCATGAGCATCGCGGGCGGGAGCAGCATGACCGATGACAGGGCAAAGCGGATTATAGTAGATACGGTGAAATCTGGCGAAACAGTTCTGTAAATGAGAATATAAGCCTTTTCGAGCAGGAGAAATATCCAGGGAGTCATTATAGCAAAGAGCCCTATGCAAAGTTCTAACAGGCCGTAAAGGCGCAACGGAGAGGCTGAAACGTCTGCTTTGCGGCCTGCAATTGCTGAACCGGCAGCCAGGCCCCCCATAAACACACTCAGTACAGTACTGACTGCCAGGGTTGTCGATCCGAAGGTGAGAGTAAGCATTCTCGTCCAGACGACCTGGTAAATCAGGGCTGTAGCCCCGGAAAAAAAGAACATGGAAAGGATAGCTGTTTTTCTTTTATTCTGCCTGTTCATTTGAAGATGCTCTGGAATGAAATGTTTGTCTGGTCTGCGATATCTTAGGGATATTGTTTGGGGTTATGGTCCTTTCCATGACATGTCAGGTAACACCTGCCCGTAAATCTGCCGAGATCTTCAAACATCAGCAAACCTTGACTGTTCGGCAGCACATAGCTGATATCGAAGTTTATCAGGTGGCTGTTGTTTACAGAATTGCCCTGTGTGGAGCTTATGCCGTGAGGGTCATGACAGGCGGCGCAGGGAGCGTTTTCTTTAACTATATGTTTACGATGTTCCTTGAAACTCTGATCATTCAATATACTGTTCCTGTCATGGCACTTATAGCACAGGGCATAATTATATGCATTTTCCTGGGTGTAGTCCTGAACGGTATAATTTTCGGAAAGGATGAAGCGGTTATAAGAGCCGTGCGGTCCCGACGGACCGAACTGATCATCATTGTTGTGGCAGTCAGTACAGAATATTAGACTGGAAGTCGTATAGGGTGGCAGGAGACTGGGAACATCCGAGTTTACGCCCTGAACTTCTACCGGATGGAAAGACGGATTTGAGACATTGAACTCCAGGCTGGTATCAAGCTGCGGTAGCTGTCTGTCGACGGCATAGCTTGTGATAACATTGTTCCCTGAAGCCCCGTGACACTTGTAGCATATCTCATACTGATTAACGGCTGTTGTGATCTGCTGACCTCCAGCGCTGATCCCGGATACGCCGCTGGTGGCGCCCGATACCTCAGGCGCCCCTGGTGACGGACTGTTGTTTGCAACATGAGGATTATGGCAGTCCACGCACTCAACATGTTTCTGGACGGACGAGGTGAAATCTTCAGCCTCGTCATGAACCTGCACATAATTCTGAACAGGATGTATGTATGGCTTCAGAAGCTCTGCTTCAATGCTTGCCGTAGCTACATTACCATTATGGCAGACGAGGCAGTTATCCTCCTCAAAGATATAATTCAGGAGTCTGGCCGGATGTCCGGCAGTATGGGGCCTGTGACAGTTTTCACAACCATTTTCAGCAACAGTTGCATAAGAAGTGTGAGGCCATGGGTCACTTCCTGAGCCGTTCCAGACGGCCGACGAGATGGAATGAGAAGAAGCGCTCCAGCCGGTCTTCTGATGACAGGCCGTGCAGAGTGTTGAATAGTCGTTTGGCAGCACCAGAAATTGACCGTTAATGTTGCTGTGAGGATCATGACATGAAGTACACTGCATCTGCCCGTAATTGTCGAGGCGTATTTCCTGGGGAAGTACGGAAGGACTCAGAAGCTCTCCGTTTGAAACGGCAAGGATATCATCATACACGAAGGATATGGGGTGATCATCGGAAAGATCCGTACCGAGATTTGAATGTCCCGCGGGCAGGAAACGAATGCCACCCGCAAACACGATCTCGGGACCTGATTTTATGGCGCCAAGCGCGATTGTCCCGTCATGACAACTGAGGCAGAGTTTTGACGCTCCGGTGGGCTGCCCCACCGTTGCAAATAGGGTTGTGCTCTGATATGGAGTATAGTTGGCTGTAGAATCCTGTCTGTTCCAGAGGTATGGCACATCCCTTCTGGCATTATGCGGGGTATGGCAAAAAATACACAGTCGCTCTTCAGCCAGCGCTTTGATCGTTCCAGGACCCGAGACCGAGAGGTTGTGCTTTGTGTCCATCAGGGTGGCCGATGACGGTGGAGCAGGCGGCGGAGGCGGAGTCGACGGCGGCGGAGGTGGCGGCGGAGGTGGCCCCTGTGAAATGACATTTCCGGCAAAGCCGAACATCATACCTCCCGATATAAGTATGATCGCCACATATTTTAATAATCTTCTGTTCATGACTGTTGCCTCCCTTGCCTTTACGCGGAGTTTTTTCTCGCGTCCGGCAGGTCAATTATTGGATGATTTCAGAAATTCCGTTCCTTTCATATATTTGAATATCTGAACTCTGTGGTTGTATGAATCCGCCACATAAATATAGTCGTTTTTATCGATATAGATTCCGGAAGGAAGCCAGAATTCTCCGTATGAATTACCCGGCCGGCCGAAGTCCATGAGCAGTTTTCCCGACGCATTGAACACCTGGACATTATCAAACATGGCATCAACGACATATATGTTTCCGTCACTGTCGACCGCCACCCCTTTAGGCCGTGAAAAGTATCCCGGACCATCGCCGACTTTGCCAAAGGCCCTGATGAACTTGCCTGAAGGCGTCAGAATCTGCACCCTGAAATTCAGGGAATCGGAAACGATAAGATTGCCGTTTTCAGTTACAGTTATATGGGTAGGGTAGTGAAAGAGACCGGATTCGTTGCCTTCCTTCCCGATAATCGCCTTAAC
>CAZZGC010000146.1:1403-5875 GCA_964653915.1 uncultured Thermodesulfovibrio sp. | reverse complement strand
ATATCCAGATCGTTCCAGGAAGTCCCCCGGATTTTTTTACCATGTCATGGATTGCAGAGTGAATTATGAACTCCTGTGCCATAAATTCATAATCCGGTTTATCCGCTAACTTACCACCTACCACCTACCACTTACTACATATCTTTTGCTGCCACACCTTCTGCGAATTTATGAGTTAAGTGGGCTATATATGTTTGACGAATGCAGATTAAACGGGTCAAGATGATATAATGAGTTACAGCCTCTCCTCAGGCGCTTGCTATGAAAAGTCACAAAGGATTAATAGTCTTGATGGGTTCGGGTGAACTGACCGCTACGATGGTCGAGGTGCACAAAGAGGTTCTTGCGAAGACGAGTCGCGAGGCGAAGGCCTTTTTCCTTGATACTCCTGCCGGCTTTCAGCTCAATGCGGATCAGCTTTCTCAAAGGGCGGTCGAGTACTTTCGCAGCCGCATAAACCATCCCATGAAAGTGGCATCGTTCAAGTCTGCATCCGTAAGCCGTGATGAAGCGGAAAAGGCCTGTGCTGATCTGAGAGGAGCGGATTATGTCCTGGTAGGGCCGGGTAGTCCTACTTATGCCGTCAGTCAGTGGATGAAATCCCCTATTCCTGACATTCTGTATTCGATGGTGGAACGCGGCGGCTGTCTTGTAGCGGCGAGTGCGGCTGCCCTGACCATAGGAAAATTCACGTTGCCGGTTTATGAAATATACAAGGTGGGTTCTGAACTGCATTGGGCCGAGGGCATGGATATACTCGGGAGATTCGGCTTCAATCACGTAGTTATACCTCACTGGAACAATGCCGAGGGCGGTACTCATGACACCCGTTTCTGCTTCATGGGAGAGGAAAGATTCGATGCTTTGGTCTCTCTGCTCCCGGAAGAGACCGGTATTATCGGGCTGGATGAACATACGGCATGCATAATAGACCTGGGAGAAAGAAACGTTTGGATAAGAGGCATAGGTTCTGTGTACATCAGGCACAGAGAGGGAGAGCGCGTTTTAAAAAAGGGTGAACGATTTCCTCTTGATGTTCTGTTTAAGGGCGGAGGATTCGAACGCCGGATGCCTGCAACGAAGAAAGCAGAGGTGGACGTGGCGCCCATTGAGGAGCCGGGTACAAACTTCTGGGATTCTGTGCATGCGATAGAGGAGTCTTTTAATACGTCCCTCGAAACCGACCCTGCAGCAGCAGTTACCGCCTTACTCGAGCTGGATGGCCTGATATGGAAGGCAAAACAGGACCTCGAAAATGAGGAGTTCATCGCCCAGGCAAGAGAGATATTCAGAGAACTTATTGTTCTTGCAGGGGTAAGGCTGTCTGCGGGTCCGTCTGGTCTTAAGAGCACTTTTTCCACGCTTGTGGAGGAACTTATTGCACTGCGGGAGTTATTTCGAAGGAACGGGCAGTGGAAGGATGCTGATGCCGTACGCGATTGCCTTGCCAGGGCGGGGGTGGTACTGCAGGATACTCCGGGGGGCACACAATGGAGCATAAAGGACTGAGGCCGGACAATGACTTTGAGCGTATCGGTCGAAAAGCTCGACTCTCTTTTCGAATACTGGCATGATGAATCCACTGGACTTGCCTGGGACTGCCTGTTTGTCCTGCCCCCATGGCTGAAGTCATGGCTTGAAGTTTTAAGCCCTAATTTTGAGCCTTATATATGCGTCGCCAGGGAGAGAGGAAGAATTCTGGGTATCGCGCCTCTTGCCGCCGACGGGCATAATGTCCGTATCGCAGGTGGAAGGGATGTTTGTGATTATCTCGATTTCATCGTTGTTCCGAACAGAGAGAAGGAGTTTTCCGACTTGTTGTTACAGCATTTGAGAAGGGAGGGATTCCGGCATCTTGACTGTGGATATGTTAGAGGCAGCTCTGTACTGGAGAGGATATTGGCTTACTGGCAGGACAGATGCGGAGTCGAACTTTCGGACGGTGAAACAGACGAATCCTATTTTATGGAATTACCTCTCAGCTGGCAGAAGTACTTGACGATGCTCTCTTCCAGGCATCGTCATGAGCTCAGGCGGAAGCTGCGCAGGCTCCATGAAAAGGGAAGGGTCGATTTCCGCTGTCATCGAGATGCAGCAGATCTCGAGAAAACTTTGGATATCTTTATGGATCTGTTCAGAAAAAACAGGGAAAGCAAGGCGGCCTTCATGAGTCTGAAAATGGAATCCTTTTTCAGAAGTCTTGCCGCTGGTATGGCCGAACGTGATATGACGCGTATCTATCTGCTGATGATCGATGACAGGCCTGTGGCCGCCAACATCTGTTTCGAGTACGGGAATACACTTTATCTGTATAACAACGGTTATGACAGGCGGTACTCCGGCCCAGGTGTGGCTTATCTCTGTAAGGCCCTGTCTATAAAAGATGCTATTGACCGCCGACTCGGAAGGTTTGATTTTCTGAAGGGGAGCGAGCCATACAAGCGCCGTCTTGGGGGAAAACCCGATAGGCTCATCGCCCGTTGTGTTAAACTTAATTGATCCGGGATGCAAAATATCGAGAATCGACAACTACGCATCGCCATGCTCAGCGTTCATGCCAGCCCTCTGGGCCCCCTTGGCACCAGTGACACGGGAGGTATGAGCGTTTACATTAGGGAACTGGCATACGAACTTGGCCGTTCCGGACACAGGGTCGATATTTTTACCAGAAAAGCCGGCAGGACCGATGAATATGAAGAGACCAGTCTATGTGACAGAGTCAGGCTTGTAGGAATAGATGCCGGTGACAGAGGAGCGGAAAAGAACAGGTTATACCAGCATCTCCCGGCCTTTTATTCATCTCTTCAGTATTTCGTGAAGAGGTGCAAACTGAGATATGATCTGATTCACAGTCACTATTGGCTTTCCGGAAAGGTGGGAGGATGGGCCAGCAGAAGATGGGGAGTTCCCCATATGATAATGTTTCATACGAGCGGTATGGCCAAGAGACAGAGCTGCCACAAAGAAAATGAGCCATCAGTAAGACTGTTGAATGAAAGGAAGCTTGCATCGGAAAGCACAAAGATCCTTGCCCCCACAGAAAGAGAAAGGGGTTTGCTTGTAAAACATTTGAACGTCTCTCCATCCAAGATAAGCCTGATCCCATGTGGTGTCAATCTGAAACGTTTTTACCCCCGGGACCGTGCAGCCGCCAGAAGGGCGGTAGGGGTCAACCATGATACACCCGTTATCCTTTATGTGGGGAGGTTTGCACCTGTCAAGGGGATGGATCGCCTCCTGTCATCTGTAGCGCGGCTGAAAGGTGTCGTTGGACTGAAGCTTCTTATTGTGGGAGGAGACGGTCCCGGTGCACCGGTTACGAGGGATGTCAGGCGAATGGTGCGGCTCAAGGGGCTCGAAGGGACCGTATCTTTCCGTGGCAGGGTGGAACATGATATTTTGCCCCTTTACTACAGTGCGGCGGACGTGCTCGCTGTTCCATCTTACTATGAGAGCTTTGGCCTTGTGGCGCTTGAGGCCCTTGCATGCGGAACACCAGTGGTCGCCACGAGGGTGGGGGCGATGGATATGATTATACGTGACGGAGAGACCGGCCATGTAGTAGATAATTACCAGTCCGACTCGTTTTCTGAGGCACTCTCGAGATTCCTGGATAGTCGAAACAGGACCTGTCTTGATCCTGACGCAATCAGAGACTCTGTCAAGGATTATGCATGGAGCAGGATTGCATCTTCAGTTGCGTCAGAATATGTATCGACGCTGATGGAATGGGAAGAAGATGTTGCAAAGTGGCAGAATGAACTTCAGAGGAGACGGATTGAACTCGTCTGCTGATGTACTTGTTATATCGGCCCATCCGGATGATGCCGAATTCGGCGCTGCCGGAACAATCGCAAAATGGACGTCTGCAGGCAGGTCAGTCGTCTATCTTATATGCACGCGGGGCGAAAAGGGGACGACCCGTCGCGACCTTGATCCCCGGCAGCTTGCGCTTATGAGAGAAAATGAACAGCGTGAGGCGGCCTCAGTGCTTGGGGTGAGAGATGTTATATTTCTCGATTATCCTGATCAGGGGCTTGAGGACTCACCGGAGTTCAGGAAAGAGATCGTGAAGTTCATCAGGATGATAAGGCCTCATACCGTGGTTACGACAGATCCTTACAGACGGTATATATGGCATCGTGACCACAGAGTGTTGGGACAGGTAGTGCTGGATGCGGTCTATCCGTTTGCCCGTGATCATCTGGCATATCCTGACCTTTATGCGGCGGGACTTGCTCCGCACAAGGTCAGGGAAATTCTCTTCTGGGGGGCGGACGAGAACAACCATTTCGTTGATATTACCGGGACGTTCGATATCAAGCTCCGTGCCCTGATGTGTCACAAGAGTCAGGTCACCGAGATGAAGGATGATCCGTCCGTGAGACTCAGGGAGATGTGTCGAAGCTGGGCCGATGGTAAGGATTACGAACTCGGCGAGGCGTTCCACAGGGTGGAAATCCGGGAATAGT
>CAZZGC010000146.1:0-1303 GCA_964653915.1 uncultured Thermodesulfovibrio sp. | reverse complement strand
CCCGTGGCTTCATACCGGCTGGCCACATGAAGGGGGATGGAATGACCAATGATGGAAAGGTGAGTTTTGAGCGCTGTCGAAGGGGTATTGTTATTTTCTGACAGGTGTGCGAGGCAGGCCCACTTGAGACTGCTTCCGGCGGCTATCAGCTCTGCGGCCTCCCTGTTGGAGAGGTGCCCCTCCGGCCCTGCGATTCTCTGTTTGAGATATTCTGGATATGGCCCGCCGAATAGCATGGCGGGATCGTAGTTACTCTCGATAAACACCCCATCGAGGGAGGGCATAACGTTATAGAGTTCGTGGGATGCGTATCCTAAGTCTGTGAATATACCGAGTTTTTTACCGGTGGTGCTGATCATGAATACTACGCCGTCGCTTCCGTCGTGCGGCGCCGGGATGGTCTGGACCGATAAGTTTCCGAATGTTATCTCATCGCCTGAGTTGAAGTATGCTATATCCCTGAGCTTGCCAAGTTTGAGCTTTTTCCGGGCGGACTGAAGCGTTGCAGGCGTAATCAGTACCGGCATGCCGAATCTGCGGCTGAATGTGCCGAGATGCCTGATATGGTCTCCATGATCGTGGGAAATGATCAGGGCATCCGCGTCATACAGGCTCCGTCCAAACGCTGAAAGCCTTTTTTCCGCGGCTGAGGCTGAGATACCGGCATCGAAGACGAGCTTGACATCGCCTGTCTCCACAAATATGCAGTTGCCGTTGCTGCCGGATTGGAGAGAAATAGCGATCATTCCAGAATACAGCCAGCTCTCATAGGTGTGCAGCTACTCCATCCATGTCACAATCTCGGAAACCGGTACACGATCAGTCCTGAAGGAATTCACAGGGGATTCCATATCCGGATAACCTACCGACATGCCAAGGACGAGCCTCTTTCCGGCAGCAATACCAAGAAACTCTTTTATGTATCTGGCATAGTCGGTGGCGAATGCCTGAGGTACGGACCCGATGCCTCTGGCATGGGCCGCCAGCATGAGCGTTTGTGCAAATAACCCGATATCGAATATAGACCATTCATTAAGTGAGCCATCCTGAACAAGGTAGATAGCATGGGGAGCTCTGTAGAAGCCGAAGTTGGCTATCTTCGCCTTTTTTATCACTTCCGGGTCATTGAGGTCCATCCCGGTTGCCCTGGCTCTCTTCGCATAGAGATCGTTTATCCTTGCCTGCTGGGGTTCGGGCCATGATTCCGGTTCAGGTATGTCAGGGCACGGCTCGGTTCCCTTCTTGAAAAGATCGATGAGCATTGCGCTCAGGTCCTCTTTTTTCTTCCCGGAAAGGATAACGA
>CAZZGC010000145.1:0-5938 GCA_964653915.1 uncultured Thermodesulfovibrio sp. | reverse complement strand
GGTATAACTATTCCTATTTCTTTTGAGGGGAATGATGATTTTATGGCTTCAATAGATGGGATTAAATCACTATCTCCTGAAATAATAATAGCAGTATCAAACTCATCATTCATGGCATCCTGGAACAGTTTTATTGCTATATTTACATCCGTCTTTTTTTCTTCACGAGTCTTGAAGTATGTATTGCAATTGGGACAATACTTATCTCGCTTCTTAAATTTCCCATAGACAATTTCGACCCCCTCATTGCGTAAAGCCTTTATGAATAGTTTATGCTTTTTTAGTTTGTCCTGGTTCCAGGTGGTAAGGGCCGTAAAGTAATAGACTTTGTTCAGCACAGATGATTTCGGAATAAAACACTGGGCGAGCTTACGATAATTTAACCACTTATACTTCCAATATTTTTTATCAGCATTAAGCGCGTGATAAACATTGAAGCCGTCAACAAAACAGTTAATCAGTTTCAAAGAATGCCCCCTAATCAAATGAAAACCCCAACTCACCGGAGTTGGGGGCCTACAAAATACTAGATTTTGTAGGGATGATATTTATATTTATCAAATTTAGACCGTTTTGTCAATTATCATATCGGCATATTAACAAATCTTATTAAGCCTTCAACTTTCACACATATCTATAAACTCTGTTTCTAGTGCTGAGACCAATTCAAATATACATTATCTATGAAGAGTTGTCTATAGCCGAGGATATCTGTTCATTGCTCATACCTTTTCCGATTTTCCATGCCGTGTTGCTATAATCTTGAAAGCCTCAAAAGCTCGGGGGAAGAGAATGGGAGAAAAAAAATATCAAATACGGTCTGACAATCCGCATCCATTAAGTACAAGAAAGACTGAACTCATCCGGGAAGGGAAGTACGATGAATACGGCAACAGGCGTGAGGTGAACATTGCCGTTAAAGTACCGAATTCAGGGCTTCGTATTCAGCCAGTTTACCGGCGTCTTCGTAAAACTTCAGCTCTTCAGAGGCGATAGTCTTTGCCTGTGTGCCTGAATCGGTGCTCTGTCCGGCTATGAACTCCTGGATCATCCGGAACTTCCTCTTCTGGATATGGAGGAATCTCTCGTCGATGACCGGATTTTGAGGGTACTCTTTTCTTGCCTGCCCTTCTGCAAGTATCTCCGTAAAGGGCCTGCCGCTTCCGGCAGCGATTTTCTTGGCATCATTAACTGCTGCATACCAGTCTGCATGCATGATCCTGTAATAGTCCCGCATTGACTGCTTGTTGAAGTGGACGAAGTATTTACGGCCTTCCCGCTCCAGGTTGTAAGTGACC
The DNA here is from genome assembly GCA_964653915.1 of uncultured Thermodesulfovibrio sp. Lineage (GTDB taxonomy): Bacteria > Nitrospirota > Thermodesulfovibrionia > UBA6902 > UBA6902 > CAZZGC01. The sequence goes on along the minus strand of CAZZGC010000145.1, from coordinate 4,640 downwards.
CTGACGGAATCAGTATCTATGGTATCGACGAAAACCAGATCATCACCGTCACGAGCGATCTCCCACTTAAGGTCCCAGAGAAATAGCCCCATACTGTTGAATATTTCCCGCACCATGAATGCTCCCAGCATGGCCATAACTATCGTCTTTGAAAATGATTTGCCATCGAGACCGGAAATGCACGATGCCTCCTGAAGAGAGATGTTCCTGTCTTCCGGTTCATACTTGGTGGTCAGATCAACTATGGGAGTTTTGAATTCCGACCAGGGGGTAAGCGATTCGACTCCCAGTTCTTTCAGGTAGGATGCCCTGTCTGCCTCTCCGAGTCTATTGTACTTTCTGAGAATCGACGATCCACTCGTAATGCCAAGCCTGACGATATATTCAAGGGGCACCACGTTGCGGTCGCTCCGGTGATATTTTTCATAATCAAAAAAGTGCCGGCCCATCACATTCATGAGTGCCGGCTTCAGCACGCTGAACTTCCTGACGAGAGTGAGGTTGCTTGGATTTCGCGGGAAATCTGTTTGATGCACTCTGCCGCTTTCACGGTCGATCATGCCAATGTGATGAGTGGATGCGCCCTGCGCTCCATATGAGGCGAGTATATCTTCAGCGGTGCCTGATAGATCGATTCCTGTAATACCTATTTGATCTGCTATCCCGCTCCATGCTTCAGCGGAATTGAGACGCTGAAATACAAGATGCCTGAACGCCGCCCTTCCGGTGTCACTGCCTTCAATGGTGAAAATCGTGCCCACGTCAAAGACCGACCCTCCGGAGGTCGTTTCGCTGACGAGCATGTCGGGATGGTCAGGCAACTCATAGAGCCGCTGGACCGAACCCGTGTAAAAGGGCCTCAGTCGATCGAGATCTACTGTGTCTGGATTTCTGTCCATAGCCGATTAAATAAAGCGGGTGTCTGAAGAAGCGTGCAGGCTGAGAAGTGCGCGTCAGTCCGATGCCTCTTCAATCACCTGTCCGAGACTCTTGATGTCCTTGCCTATTCCATTGATCGTATTACAGCCTGTCAGCACGAGGGACAGACATAGAAGCATCAGGATTATGGCGGTCTTTTTCAGCATCTCACCTCTCCTTTTCGTATCCGTCTGTTAGCGGATATTATACATCATCGGGGGCTAAAATGATGCCGGTCCGAATAACCTGCCGGCACCCCTCATCAATAAAAAATTCTTCACTTACTGATTTTTTTTGTGATATACTAACGCAAGCTGTATAACTCTATAATATTTAAAAGGAGGTAATATGGCAGCATCAAGGTGCAAACCCAAATCCAAGTGCGCTCCCAAGGCAAAGAAGGCCAAAGTTGTAAAGTGTGCGGCCAAGACGAGGGAAGGAAAGAAGTGCAAGAACAACGCGGTTGGAAAATCCAAATTTTGCGCCACTCACAAGAAGAAATAGGGCCAATAGATTGAGTAAAAGACCGGCTTAATTGCCGGTCTTTTTTTTGCATGAACGCGGTATGAGAGAAGGGACATCCTTCATATAATGCCGGTATTTATCTCCGAATCTTGTGATAAGCTCCTTCTCCTCGGCAGGAATTATCAGCGTTGTGACTGTTACTAAATCGAGCAATGTTACGGCGGCTGCGGCTAAGTTGCCTGAAAAGAAAAAGACACCCACGAACATCATTGTATGGGCGAGATATGTAGGATGCCTGACGACCGCGAACGGACCTTCCCTCACAACTTCATTTCTTGCGCTCCTGTCGATCTCGGGCCTGCCTGTGATGCCCCCAATCCCCAAGAGTTTTGCTGTCCATAAATGGAGCAGTGTACCCCCTGTAAAAAGCAGTGCGCCGATGATATTCAACAGAAAGGGAAGATCGAAGGTCACGGAAAGCAGGACCGCACGGTACCGATAAATGGAGATCGCAACAGGCAACCAGGTGAACAAAGTGAATAGATAAGTGATACGCCCAAGTTTTACGAAGGTCCGGTGAAAAAAGTGAACGGGGATCCAGAAAAGGGGGATCACCGGCCATGCAATAGTCGTCATGAGGACTATTGCATATTTGAAATCATGCATCTTTTCCCGCAGACATCACTGAATCGTCTTCAGGGATTCCTGGTAGAGTGGCGGTGGGTCCATTATTTCCATCCCGACGCTGCTCGTAATTCCGTGGGGTGGGGTTTTGAATGACCATTTGATCTTGCAATGAAGTGTCATCTTCTCGCCCCCTGGAAAACTGAACGAAAGGTCGGCCTCGGAAGATGGATGGAACTCGGTAGATACGTCCGATGGCGCCGTAATGATATAAAGACCGGAGTCCGAAAGATTCTCGATAAAACTGGCGAAGCTCCTGCCGTTGTATACGAGCTCTGCCCTGAGCTTTACGATCTTGCGTTCTGAGCGGCGCGCATCCATAATCGATATATTACCATTTTTTTCTTAAATCGTCCCAGTTTTTTATCACTTCCGCATTATCACCAGCATCTTCGAAACTAAACTTTTTCCTGACCCCTTCTATGGCGCCAAGTAAAACAGCAGGAGCTACAATTGCATGGATGTTAACCCCCTTATCCAGAAGCTCGCGAATGGCCGCTCCATCAGCCCATTCCAGTACCGGACCTGCAGGATAGCCCTGTTCCAGAAGTAACTTGTGAACTATCCGGACGGACGGCAGAGATGTAACATAGACTATATCAAGCCCCTCAAGGGCGCTTGGCTTGAGATCATCTTTTCCACTTCTGAATAGAGAGCCCATCAGGACAGCGTCTATATGTATCAGCAGAATTTTCATTGCCTCGCCTGCAAGCAGAAGATAGGCTTCAGCACTTTCCTCTCCGGATGCAGACCGGATTCTGTGAAGGCCTTTTTTTACGCCCGTACATTTCATGAAGGCATAACCATCTCCGCCGCTCATCGTTGTGCCGGTTTTATGGCCGTCAATATAAAATGTTACAAGCTTGCCACCGGCCGGGAAGAACCTGCCGGTAGTAACAGCAGATAGCCTGCATTTCTTTATTGTGTTTACTTCATCGGACAATCTTATGCCGGCAACGGCTCTGGCGGACATTACGCATAAAGCAATTATTATAGTTGCGGCTATGAGTGGTTTGTATCGCCAAAGAAAGGACATATGCAGGGGCTCCCCCTTCAGAATCTGTCACGCAGGGCTCTGTAGTGCATATCTCGCTGCACAGGTTTAAAACCGGCGCTCTTGATCGCTCCGATAATACCGTCTATAGTGGTTTGGAACCGCACACCCGCCGCGGCTACCACATTTTCTTCGAGCATTGTGGAGCCGAAATCATTCGCCCCGAATCGTAGCGCAACCTGTGCCATCTTTAATCCCTGCGTGACCCACGATGCCTGGATATTCGGAAAATTGTCGAGGAATATCCTGGAGAGGGCAAGCACGCGGAGATATTCCACCCCGGTTGCAGCTTGGAGTTTAGAGTCCGGAGTTTGGAGTTTGGATGTAGCCTTTTGCCTTAACTCTGAACTCTTAACTCCTAACTCCGTGTTCATGGGTTGAAAGCTCCATGGTATAAACGCTGTAAATCCGTCTGTCCTGTCCTGAAGCCTTCGAAGGACATTTAGGTGTTCGATAATATCCTCCGGTTCCTCAACACTTCCGAACATCATCGTAGCGGTTGTCTTCATGCCGAGCATGTGCGCCTCTTCCATCACATTGAGCCATTCAGCCGACTTTATTTTTAGCGGGCTGACCCTCTGACGCACCCTGTCGGAGAGTATCTCGGCTCCGCCGCCTGGAATCGAATCGAGGCCCGCCTTCTGAAGGGCAAGGAGGGTCTCCCTTATCGAAAGATCGGCCTTCCTCGCGATATAGGTCACTTCCGGCGGAGAAAGGGCATGGATATGGATATCAAAATTCTTCTTGATAGAACGGAACAGCTCAAGATAGTAATCGAGTTCGAGATCGGGATGCAGCCCTCCCTGCATGAGTATCTGGGTGCCGCCGCACTCAATCGTCTCCCTGATCTTCCTGAAAAGCGTTCGCTTAGTCAGAATGTAAGCATCAGGGGCGTCTTTGTCCCTGTAGAAGGCGCAGAACCTGCATCTGTTGATACAGACATTCGTATAGTTGATGTTCCGGTCTATTATGAAACTGACCCTGCCCTCAGGGTGCAGCTTCTTCCTGATCTCGTCGGCCATCATCCCGAGGCCGAGCAGGTCGGCACTTTTCAGAAGCCTCAGCCCTTCGCGCTTCGTGATGCGGGGAGAAGCGTTTTTTGATGTTGTCTTCTTTTTTCTCGCGGTGCCCATCATTCCACATCTATTTTATACTCTTTTGGGGGATTAAATGCATTTGAGATCATTTAATGCATCAGGCCGCAGCACTTCTTGTATTTCTTCCCGCTGCCGCAGGGGCAGGGCGCGTTTCGCGGGACCTTGTCGCTTCTTACTGAATCAGTCATAAGCCGCATCTGCTCGGCCTCTTTTATCCTTGCAGGTCTTAAAGAGATGTTTATTTTCGCTATGCAAACAGCAACCACATATTCCAGTTGTTCAATATATTCGAGATCTTCTTCCGGCCTGTCATTCTTCTTTAGATTTTTTTCTATCACTTTTGCGTATTCATGAAGAAGACCACCGGCCTCTGACAGTCTCTTGAGGGCATCAAGTCCGCCCCGGCCAAAATCCGACTCCGA
>CAZZGC010000144.1:0-6162 GCA_964653915.1 uncultured Thermodesulfovibrio sp. | reverse complement strand
CCCTGAAGTCCTTCAGGGGCAGTCCTGTTCTGCTGAATTTCTGGGCGACGTGGTGCCCGTACTGCAGGCGCGAAAGGGGGCATCTGAAGTCTCTTTACGAGGCATACGGGAAGCACGGGCTCGTGATAATTTCGGTATCGATAGACAGATCGAGGGCGCCTTTCGAGCGATTCATGAAGAGGAATCCTGCGCCGTACTTCACACTGCATGATACAGGTGGGGCAGTATCATCGATGTATGATATTGCCGGCCTTCCCACAACCTATTTGATAGGACGGGACGGAATCATTAAGAGAAAATTTACCGGTTTTGTTCCGTGGTCCGAAAGAGAGGCCATGACAATTATTGAGAAATTTGTAGAAACGGATTGAGATTCTTGACAAAATAGTATTGGAAGATTAGAATTTTCACACCCCGGAAGTGGGGCCATGACAACCAGCAAAACTTAATCAAGGAGGGAACTATGTATCCTGACGATCTTAAATATCATAAGGAGCACACATGGGCAAAGATCAATGGCAATAAGGCTACCGTGGGGATTACTCATTACGCTCAGGAATCTTTGGGCGATATAGTCTATGTAGACGAAATAGAAGTAGATGCAACGGCAGAGGCAGGGGCCGAACTTACCGAGATAGAATCTACAAAGGCAACATCTCCCATGATCAGTCCTGTGAGCGGGACGGTCCTGGAGTTCAATGAAGAGCTGAATGATTCTCCCGAGATCATTAACGAAGATCCCTACGATAAAGGCTGGATCGCAGTTATCGAACTCGACAGCGAATCCGATCTGTCTGAACTGATGGATGCCGGCGCATACGAAAAATATCTTGAGGAAGAGGTAAAACAGAAATAATGAAGATATCGATACTTGGGGCGGGACCCGGAGGGTATGTTGCAGCCATAAAGGCCGCCCAGCTCGGAGCTGATGTAACTGTAATTGAAGATGGAGAAGTGGGGGGTACATGCCTGAATTGGGGCTGCATCCCGACCAAGACATTGATCGCCTCGGCAGAGGCACTGCACCGGATAAAGAATGCGGGGAGTTTCGGCATAGCATTTGAGGGTACTGCAACACCTGACATTCAGAAGATCGTTGAAAGAAAGAACAAAGTTGTCGGAACGCAGGTTAAGGGTATCCGTGGGCTTTTCAAGTCGTGGGGGGTGCGTCTCATAGAGGGCCGTGGTGTCATTAAATCACGTAACAGTATCGAGGTAACCCTGCATGATGGTTCTGTTGAGTCTGTTGATACCGACAAGATCATTATAGCTACAGGATCGCGCCCGGCTCAGATCCCGGTATTTCCATTCGACGGTGAGAAGATTCTTTCCAGTAATCATGCAATTAATCCCGATTCTATCCCGGAAAAACTGCTTATAGTGGGAGCGGGTGTGATAGGATGTGAATTTGCCTTTATCTATAAGGAGTTCGGCTCTGAGGTCACGATGGTCGAGATGATGCCTCATGCTGTATCAACGGAAGATGAGGAAATATCGCAGCTCCTTGAGCGTGAACTGAAGAAGAACAAGATAAAACTTATCACCGAAACGAGTGTCGAAAAGGTCGATCTGACCGACACGGGAGTTTCCGTACAGCTTTCAAATGGCAAGACACTCGAAGCCTCGAAGGTGCTTGTGTCGATAGGACGGGCGGTCAATACCGAAAATATAGGGCTCGAAAATATCGGAATTGAAAAGGGCAAGAGAGGGGAAATTCTTGTAGACAAGAATCTGCAGACAAATGTGGAGGGCATCTATGCCATCGGTGACGTGATCGGAGGTATAATGCTGGCGCATCTTGCCTCTAAAGAAGGTATTGTTGCGGTAGAAAACGCCATGGGCGGCAATTCTGAGGTCAATTATGACGTTATTCCGGCAGCTATCTTTACTAATCCGGAGATCGCTTCTGTTGGCCTGAGGGAAAAAGAGGTGGTCGAAAAGGGAATAAAATACCGGATAGGCCGTTTTCAGTACAGGGCGCTGGGCAAGGCCCATGCGATGGGGGAGATTGCAGGAATGTTCAAGCTAATCGCTGAAGAGGAAACAGACCGGATTTTGGGAGCCCATATCATAGGGCCTCATGCGTCAGACCTGATACATGAGGCTGCTGTGGCCATGGAGAAGGGCCTGACCGCAAGGGATGTCGCACATACGATTCATGCACACCCCACTCTTGCCGAGGGCCTGATGGAGGCTGCAGAGGATGTTCACGGAGCAGCAATCCACTGCCCGAAGAAGTAGAGTCTGGAGTATAGAGTTTAGAGTTTAGTGGTAAGTTAACTGTTCCCTTCCGGGGATGACACCGCCGTGCCCCTACTGCTTACTGATTACCGCCTACTATTCCTCTCCCGCCATTCACGCTTTTCCCGCTTCAGTGCCTACTTTATTAAAACATAACTATTAGATTAAAATTATTGACGTTCCGATGGGCGAGACAAAAGAGATAAATATAGAAGAGATCAGACTCGGTGGACAAGCACCTTTGGTATTTATTGCGGGCCCATGCGTGATAGAAAGCAGGGACGCCACGCTGAGGGCCGCAGAGACTCTGCGGGCGATAGCTGAGGAATATGAATTGCCGCTTGTATTTAAGTCTTCCTATGACAAGGCCAATAGAACATCCATATCATCCTATCGTGGACCAGGAATTGAAGAGGGGCTTGAGATACTTGCAGATGTAAAGAAAACGTCCGGCTTGCCGGTGCTTACTGATGTACATACCACGGAAGAGGTTCGCGCCGCTTCTCAGGCGGTGGATATACTTCAGATTCCCGCCTTTCTGTGCCGGCAGACAGACCTCATTGTAGCGGCGGCCAGGACCGGATTACCGGTAAACATAAAGAAAGGTCAGTTTATGGCGCCTGAGGATATGAAGCATATAGCGGCTAAGGCGACATATGCCGGTAATCAGAACATCATGCTGACCGAGAGGGGATTCAGTTTTGGTTATCACAATCTTGTAGTGGATATGCGGGCCATACCTGTCATGAAGTCATTTGGCTATCCTGTGATATTTGATGCAACGCATAGTGTGCAGCTTCCCGGAGGTTCCGGAGCATCTTCGGGAGGACAGAGGGAGTTTGTCCATATTCTTGCAAGGGCCGCTGTAGCAGCGGGTTGTGACGGTGTCTTTATGGAGGTGCACGAGGACCCTGATAATGCTCCATGTGACGGTCCCAACATGATAGGCATGTCTGATTTTGGCAAGCTTGCATCGCGTCTTGCCCGGTTGGCGGAATTTATTCAAAAATGGAGAGAGATTGACTGATGCCGGATATGCTTGATCGGGCAAGAACTATTCTGCGGATAGAAGCTGAAGCGGTTAAAGCCCTTGTGGAGAGAATAGATGAGTCATTCAGCCGGGCTGTGGAACTGATGTTTTCATGCAAGGGGAAGATCGTAGTGACCGGAATGGGCAAGTCAGGTCTCATAGGGAAGAAGATCGCTGCTACAATGGCTTCTACAGGGACACCTGCTTTTTTCCTCAACCCGGCAGAAGGGAGCCATGGGGATGTAGGAGTGGTTACTAAAGGTGATGTCGTTCTTGCCATTTCGAACAGCGGCGAGACGGATGAGATCATCCGTCTGCTTCCAGCATTCAAGCGTCTGGACCTGAGCATCATCAGCTTAACAGGCAACATGCAGTCGCTTCTTGCCAGATCTTCGGATGTGATTCTTGATGTTTCCGTAAGTGAGGAAGCCTGTCCTCTCGGACTTGCCCCTACGGCATCCACCACAGCAGCTTTGGCAATGGGTGATGCTCTTGCCATAACCCTGCTTGAGAAGAGGGAGTTCAGGGAAGATGACTTCGCTGTCTTTCATCCTGCCGGGAACCTTGGAAGGAGGCTTCTTCTGACAGTAGAAGACCTGATGCATGTGGGAAACTCCATCCCTGTCGTTAACATGGTAACGCCGATGAAGGAGGCAATTATCGAAATTTCTTCAAAGAGGCTTGGCATTACATCCGTGGTTGATGAAGCGGGTGCACTGTGCGGCGTCATAACCGACGGGGACCTCCGGCGTGGTCTTGAAAAGTGGGGAGAAGAGTTTTTCTCCCTCAGCGCAGGGGAAGTAATGACGCCAAGACCAAAGACGATTGCCAGAAACATTCTTGCTGCCAAAGCTGTAGCAATAATGGAGAAATATTCCATTACAGTATTGATGGTTGTAGATGAAAAAGGACAAATCGAGGGGGTACTCCATCTTCACGATCTGCTGAAGGCTGGAATAGTATAGGTTAAGCGAGAAAGGCGAGAAAAGCGGGAATGGCGGGAGAAGGAGAGTCAGTAAGCAGTAAACAGTAGGGGCATGGTGAAGCCATGCCCGTAAGCAGGAAAAGTAAGAGGAGTTAATTTTGGATCTGGAACTTACGGGAAAGACAAAGAAAATAAAGCTGCTGATTCTTGATGTGGACGGTGTTATGACCGACGGAAGCATCATTCTGGACAATGAGGGGAATGAACTCAAACGTTTCCATGTTCGTGACGGACATGGTATCAAGATGCTCGACCGCGTCGGGATTCGGACAGCAATCATAACAGGCAGGGAATCGAATGTTGTACTCAGAAGGGCTGAGGAATTGGGGATCAAGGATGTCTTTCAGAAGGTTTATGTGAAATCTGAAGTGTACGAATCTCTTTTGAGAAAGTATGCCTTAACCGACGAGAATGTTGCTTTTATGGGGGACGATATCGTCGATCAGGAACTGATGAAACGGTCTGCCCTCAGCGCTGCTCCTGCAGATGCCGAAGAATCCATTAAGAATATGGCTGATATAGTCACATCAAAAGGCGGAGGAAGAGGCGCTGTAAGGGAATTTATAAATTTTATTCTTGAGCATTCCGGATTATCGGACAAGGTCTCGGGAGAAAGGCTTGATTAATCTTCCGACTGTTCTGACATTCAGCAGAATAGTTATCATCCTTCCATTTGTACTGCTTGCCTATGACCATCCATTTGCAGGTGCGCTTTTGTTTGCACTTGCCGCGATAACTGATTCTCTCGACGGCTATATCGCCCGGAAGACAGGTCAGGTTACGAAGCTGGGAATACTGCTTGATCCCATTGCTGACAAGCTTCTTGTTATTACGGCGCTTGTTGTGCTTGTGGATATGGCGATGGTTCCTGCCTGGATAGCGATCATAATTATAGCCCGTGAATTTATCGTTACAGGTCTTCGGATAGTGGCGCTGTCAAAAGAGATGGTTATCCCGGCTGAAATGGGGGGCAAACTGAAGACGACCTCACAGATAATCGCTATTATAGCGCTGTTTGTTGACAGGAGTATAGATATTGATCTGTACGCGTTAGGCATAACTGCGCTCTGGATAGCGATGGTGCTTGGTCTCATATCTGGTGTTAAATATTTCATGATGTTCTGGAAAAGGATATGATACATCAGGCATTAACATGTAATTATCTGATGTATCTGATTCTGCCTGTGTCATTTCTTGCAGGTTCTATTCCGTTCGGCATAATATTTACAAGAAAAGCCGGAATAGACATAAGAAAAAGCGGCAGCAGGAATATCGGAGCAACCAACGTGCTGAGGACGACCGGCAAAAGGGCTGCGCTGCTGACCCTCGCTGGTGATATGGCAAAAGGGGCTGTTGCGGTTGCTTTAGCCCGGGTGATGCTGGCTGTTTCCGGTGATTGTGCCGATATAGCGAGAGCCCGTGACATCTGGATGGGTATGGCAGGGATTGCTGTAGTTATTGGTCACATGTACTCGATATTCCTGGGCTTCAGAGGTGGCAAGGGAGTTGCCACTGGCTTCGGTGTTCTGTTGATCTACAGTCCGGCCAGTGCCGGAATTGTATCGTTGATATGGCTTGCGGCAGCCGGCATAACCAGATACTCGTCGGTAGGCGCGTTGAGTGCCGTCACCGCAATGCCCTTTGTCATCTGGCTTTGCGATTCGTCTTTGATAAAGGCAGTCGTTGGTCTGGTACTGGCAATTTTTATAATACTCAAGCACAGATCGAATATCCGGAATCTGCTTGAGGGGAAGGAAGGGAGGATAGGCGGGACAAGAGTAGGCAGTAAAGAGTAAGCAGTAGGCAGTAAGCAGTAGGTATTGCCTGGGCATCCAGGTCTGGTAACAATGAAATGAGCACGGGAACAGATAAAAGGGCTGTTGTGCTTCTCAGCGGTGGTGTTGAT
>CAZZGC010000143.1:0-6268 GCA_964653915.1 uncultured Thermodesulfovibrio sp. | reverse complement strand
TCGTTCAGCGCCCGTCCTGCAGCCGGCCTTTCTTCTCTGGAGACGTTTGCGAGGGCTTTCAGTTTTGATGTGAGGATACCTTTTCTGCCGAGATACTTTACCCTTGTATTGTTAAGTTCCCTGAGGTTTTTTATACTGCTGATCTCTTTCTTGAAGCTCTCCCTCAGGGAGGCAAGATCATTGAACATTCCCTTTTTTGACCATCTCTACAAGGTTGGAAAATGCAGTTGGATCATTGTACGCGAGGTCGGCAAGCGCCTTTCTGTCAAGTCTGATATCGAGAGACTTAAGATTCTTCATGAACTGGCTGTAGGTCATGCCCAGAGCCCTGACAGCAGCATTAATCCTGACTATCCATAGAGATCTGAAATCCCTCTTCTTCAGACGTCTGTCTCTGTACGAGTTCAGGAGGGCACGGTCAACGGCCTGAGTTGCTACTTTGTACAGGCGGCTCCGCGCCCCGTAAAATCCTTTGGCTCTCTGGAGAACCTTTTTCCTTCTCCGCCTTGTCTTGAAACCACCACGTGCTCTTGGCATTTATATGTACCTCCGAAAAGTCGAAATAATTACTACAAATTACTACCCCCGCATGGAGGGAAATATCTCATTATTCGGGAAGGAGCTTCTTTATATGAGACTCATTGCTCTTGTCCACGAGACAGCTTTTCCTGAGATGCTTCGTCCTCTTGGAGTTCTTGCTTGTCAGGAGATGGCTCTTATACGCCCGGTTTCTCTTGATCTTGCCTGTGGCCGTCTTCCTGAATCTCTTGGCCGCTCCTCTGTGAGTCTTAAGTTTTGGCATAATATTCTCCCACGTCGAAAATTCTCAAGCTATTAATTATAGAGAATAAATCTATTTTTAGCAAGGAGTATCTGAAACCAACTGTTTTCAGCCGGATTTTGGTGCAAGCACCATTATCATACGATTGCCTTCCATCTTGCCGTAAGTCTCAACATTCGCCATCTCACCGAGATCTTCCTTTATCCTGTCGAAGACTTTTCTGGCATTGTCCTTGTGCACGATCTCTCTTCCCCTGAATATCATCGTCACTTTGACCTTGTCCCCATGCGAAAGAAACCTGGCCGCATTTTTCATTTTGAACATCAGATCATGTTCATTTATTTGAGGCCGGACCTTGACCTCTTTTACGGTTATTGTCTTGTGTTTTGAGGAGTGTTTCTTGGCCTGCTGATAACGGTACTTTCCGTAATCCATTATCTTGCAGACCGGTGGTTTCGCTGCTGGTGCGACCTCTACCAGGTCCAGTTCTCTGTCATTTGCAAGTTTGCGGGCATCGAAGAGAGTCATCACCCCGAGCTGCGAACCGTCACTGTCTATTACCCTGACTTCTTTTGCCCTGATCCTTCGGTTTATTCTTAATTCCTTACTTATAGTTACCTCCTTTCAGCTATTTCTCTCGTAATAAAATCAGCGAATCTTTCAGGTTCCATGGCGCCCAGAGTTTCGCCGGTTCTTCTTCTAATATTAACGGTATTATCCGCTGATTCTTTATCGCCTATTATACACATATAGGGTGTCTTCATTAATGTTGCCTTCCGTATCTTGTAACCCACCTTCTCATTGTCCGCATCGATTTCAGACCTTATACCTTTTGCAAGCAGCATTCTGTGTACGCTTTCCGCATATTCAACATGCCTGTCGGCGATGGTAAGCACGGAGACCTGTACGGGCGAAAGCCATACCGGAAACGCCCCCGCGTAATGTTCCACAAGGACTCCGAAGAATCTTTCGAGTGAGCCCATTAATGCGCGGTGAATCATGATCGGCCTGTGCTCTTTGCCATCGGATCCCCTGTAATTGATATCGAGACGTTCAGGAACATTGAAGTCTACCTGGATCGTGCTGCACTGCCACTGCCTGCCGAGAGAATCCCTTACTTTTATGTCGATCTTCGGTCCGTAGAACACGCCCTCACCGGGATCAATATCATAATTCAGGTCCTTCGCCTTCAGCGCATGTTCAAGTGCGCCTGTGGCCTTTGACCATGCATCTTCCGTTCCTACATATTTGTCCGGTCTCGTAGAAAGATATACATCGTATTCACTGAAACCGAATGTGCTGAGGATAAAGAGAGTGAAGTCCAGAACCCTGAGTACCTCTTCATCGATCTGATCTTCCCTGCAAAAAATGTGGGCGTCATCCTGAGTAAACCCTCGAACGCGCAGAAGGCCGTGCAATACTCCTGAACGCTCATACCTGTAAACAGTACCCAGTTCGGCGTACCTGAGCGGCAGGTCCCGGTAACTCCTGAGGTGACTCCTGTATATCGCTACATGAAAGGGGCAGTTCATCGGCTTGATCTCGTATTCAAGCCCCTCGATCTCCATGGGCGAGTACATGTTTTCCCTGTAGAAATCGAGGTGCCCGGTTTTTCGCCAGAGATCGAGTTTTGCCATGTGAGGTGTATAAAGTATCTGGTAACCGGCCTTCTGATGCTCATCAAGCCAGAAGCTTTCTATGGTTCTCCTGATGGCCGCTCCACGGGGATGCCAGAGTACGAGACCCGGCCCTACTTCTTCACTCAGACTGAAGAGATCGAGTTCCTTCCCAAGCCTCCTGTGATCCCTCTTCTTGACCTCTTCAAGAAACTCCAGATGTTTCTTGAGTTCATCCTTCGTCGGGAAAGCCGTTCCGTATATGCGCTGCAGCATCTTGTTCTTTTCGTCGCCACGCCAGTATGCGCCGGCAACCGACAAAAGTTTGAAAGCCTTCACCCTGCCGGTCTTTTCAAGATGCGGGCCCCTGCACAAATCTACGAAGTCACCTTCTTCATAGATTGTAACGACATCATCCTGAAGTTCGTTGATCAGCTCCACCTTGTACGTTTCATTCAGGGACTCAAAGAGTTTTATTGCCTCTTCCTTTGGCAGTTCTTTCCTGACGAAAGGGCGGTTTGCTTTTATGATCTCCTTCATCTTTTTTTCGATTACAGGCAGATCTTCCTGAGTAACCGAATGTTCGGAGTCAATATCATAGTAAAAGCCATCCGCAATGGCTGGACCGATGGCGAGCTTTGTTCCGGGGAACAGCTCCTTTACGGCATGAGCAAGGATATGGGAGGTACTGTGGCGATAGGTCTCGAGAAAATCGCTCTCAGGATGTGGCTGTTCTATGATACTTCTCCCTCCTGCATTTCATTATGAATCCTTACTATCACTTGCCCCTTAAATCTTTCCATATTATGGTAGGCGCGGGCGGTATCGAACCGCCGGCCTCTTCCGCGTCAAGGAAGCGCTCTCCCACTGAGCTACGCGCCTTCATTCATTAACCTGAGATAACAGAGAAATGTAATAGATAATCGGCTTCTTTGTCAAGGTAAACGGGCTGTCCGGAACAAAAGAAACCCCCTCGGCCTTGAGGGGGTTTTTCATGAAGCAACCCATGTTTAAATCTTCATCACGTTAATTGCCTTGGGGCCTTTCGGGCCTTCCTCTATCTCAAAGCTCACGGACTGGCCTTCGGCCAGCGTTTTATATCCGGAGCCCTCGATATTTGAGTAGTGAACGAAAACATCCCCGACCTCTTCATTCGTGATAAAACCATATCCTTTTGCTTCATTAAACCACTTTACTGTTCCTTCTGCCAAAACTTCGTACCTCCTTGAATAATTAGGTGAGTCCAAAAAGACACCAATCTATAAAAAAGGCCACACAGCATCCTTCACTTGTGGCCCGGCCCGCTTACTTCATTATTCATACTGCGATATAATGGCATTTTGCTTCTCAAATGTCAACCAAAAAATGTAATGTTTCCGGTGAAGTCTGTGCCCCCTGATCTCACGGAACGATATCTACTGTAGTGCCGTCCGGAACAAGATTCCATATCTCCTCTATTTCTTCATTAGTAACAGCAATACAGCCATCTGTCCAGTCATTGACCGCATGAAACCTGCCCATCCACTCGTACTTATCGCCGGCCCCATGAATAAATATGTCGCCCCCGGGATCAATACCGGCCATCCCGGTCAGCTGATTATCAATTTTATTCGGATATGATATATGCAGTGCGAGATGAAACCGGCTGGCGGCATTACGGGAATCTATGATGTAACGGCCTTCCGGAGTCCTGCCGTCACCTTCTCTCAGCTTTGGTCCGACAGGATTCCGTCCAAGAGCTATTCTGTATTTCCTGATGACCTTACCATTGCGGTAGAGATACAAGGTCCTGCTGGATTTTTCGATCCTGACATAATCGGCATTAACCGTACCCTTACTGCCGGCATCAGCTGCAAGTAACGGCATCGGCCATAGCAGAACAGCTATGAGAAGTGAAATCAGCATATGAATCTTACCGCATCGGGAATGACTTCTATCTTCGCCGGAAGAGTTCCGAAATAGTCCCCATCAATCTGAACATGACAGCGCCCCCCGGAAGAGAGTTCCAGTTCCCGCGTCTGAAGATATGAAACGAACTTGGACTCCTTCCGCCTCTTGAGTATTACTGATGCTGCAAGCCGGGCAAGCGCCATCCTGCCTGCCCCCTTCAATATGCAGATATCAAGCCTCGGTTCATATAAGGATGCCTCAGGCGTCACAAAGAACTGTCCACCGTAACATCTGGCATTGCTGACCACGACGGTATATCCGGACAGATCGCCTTCAGGTGTTTTGACATTAATGGGTGGCGGATCATAGGAAAAAAGTAATTTAATCGCCGAAACAATATGTGCCCCCTTGCCCGATATCTTCTTTAGTCCCCCCCTTTCTACATTCATTACGACTTCCCCGTCAAACCCTATGCCTGCCATAAGGGTAAAATATCTTCCATTAATCCGTCCAAGGGCAATGCGGCGAGGAGATCCCTCTAATGCCCTGTCCGCAGCTTCCATAACATCTTCCGGAAGCTCCAGTTCCCTGG
This sequence comes from uncultured Thermodesulfovibrio sp., assembly GCA_964653915.1. GTDB lineage: Bacteria > Nitrospirota > Thermodesulfovibrionia > UBA6902 > UBA6902 > CAZZGC01. The sequence continues at coordinate 1,389 of CAZZGC010000143.1, read as the reverse complement.
CGAGAACATTTGTCACTCCCAGAGGAATCAACCCTACCGGCAGATCGATGCCGGCCTCCATCAGGCCGTTGACAACTTCGTTTATCGTACCGTCTCCGCTGGCGACTATAATGCGGTCAGAATCGCTGCTCTCCTGTACGGTATTCCACGCGTCTCCCTGTTTATCTGTCAGGAAAAGATCAACACTCGCTTTTTTTTCAAGAGCAGACTTTATCCTGTCAATATATTTGAAAGCCCTGTTACCTGCAATGGGATTAACGACGAGTTTTACCTTCAAGAATTTCCCTTAGAGTTACGACCCCGCTGCATGGTTTTATTGAACTGATCAGCACAGGCGTTGACTGAAGATACTTTATCAGCTCAGCAACTTCACCACCGGTGATAAAGAACGCGCGCCCTCCGCACTGGGTGCCTCTCTTTTTTATACGCGGCAGTCTGACATATCCGAATGAGCGGCCCGCTACATAGCCTGTCGTATAACCGGGATCATCCGATATACATATCTCGCCCAGAACCATCCTGTAGCTGTGTACCTTGCTTGCAAGAACCAGTGCCTCCTTGACAGTGTCATTGTTCAGGCCAAGCCTTGAAAGCTTCCTGGACAGGTCCGACGAAGCCGCCTTTGTTAAACCCATCCTGGTGACCCTTACCCCCCTGAACAGGTCGGGTTCAAGTCTGACGCCGTCAAGATTCATAAGCATGGCACCGCGCATCGTGATTCCGGAACTCAATGTCCTGAACGCCTCATCGACCGCCCTTTCCGATATTCCGACAGCTGACAGAATCGCCTCTGCCGACCTGAGTGCATCTTTCGGATTTTTTGTGTTAAGGGTACACATCGGCAGAGAAGATATTCGCCGGGGCGTTTCCTGCAGCCTGTCGACAGCAAGGCGGATCTCCTCCGCCCTTCCCTTCTGATGCCTGAGCGCCCGCTCACTGTATTGACGAACTATCGAGGCTATCTCATCGGCCCGGTAAATTCCTTCCGCTCCGGATATATGCCGGCCGTCGAGCGAGGCCCTCATGCGAATGCTGTAATAAAGTCTGCGAGACATCAGAAACAGAGCCCCATGTTCCTGATCATCACAAGGTCCTTTTCCATATCCTCACCATTAGTAGTAAGGTAATTACCCACAAGAAGGCCATCCGCGCCCGCCATGAATATAAGGGGACTAAGGTCCTTCAGCGTCACCGGTCTGCCCCCACAGACTCTGATTTCCCTGTCCGGCATTATCATACGGTATATTGCTATAACCTTCAGCGCTTCAAGTGCAGGCATCACAGGCATTTCACCAAGCGGGGTACCTTTTACAGGCGTGAGAAAATTCAGAGGAACGGAGTCAACACCGGTGTCTCTGAGGGTAAATGCCATTTCTATCCTGTCCTTCC
>CAZZGC010000142.1:0-6382 GCA_964653915.1 uncultured Thermodesulfovibrio sp. | reverse complement strand
TCCTTGCTCTCAGTTCCAGCACTTGCCCAAGAAGGACAAGTGTTACTATTACCGCCGCTGCCTCAAAGTACATACCCACCTGCCCGCCTTCGCCGCGAAAGGAATCCGGGAATATCCCCGGCAGGAGGGCGGCTATCACGCTGTATCCATATGCGACACTCACACCAAGGCCTATGAGGGTGAACATGTTAGGATTCCGGGTGATAATCGACTGCCAGCCCCTTACAAAAAAAGGCCATCCTCCCCAAAGCACCACAGGTGTGGCGAGAATAAGCTCAATCCAGCGACGCACGCCGGGAGTAATGATATTGTCCATCTCAAGACCGGGCACATATCCGCCCATAACCATAACGACAAGGGGTAGCGAAAATATCACGCTTACCCTGAACCGCTTCGTCATATCTGCAAGTTCAGTGTTCTTTTCCTCTGCTTCGCTGGTGACAGTCTTCGGTTCAAGCGCCATACCGCACTTGGGACAGTTGCCGGGTTCATCCCTTATGATCTCAGGATGCATTGGGCAGGTCCATTCTGTCTTTGTGGAAACAGCAGCGGTGGGAATTACAGGTTCAAGCGCCATGCCGCATTTGGGGCAGGCTCCCGGTTCATCCTGGACTACTTCCGGATGCATCGGACAGGTATATCTGCCGTCTCCTGTATCGGCCTGATTCTGGACCTCCGGAGATCCCGGAGTGACAAAGGGTAAAGGGTCCCTTTTGAATTTCGCCCTGCACGATTCCGAGCAGAAATGATACTTCCGGCCCTCAAATTCCGCAGTTCCGGCTGCGTCCTCCTCTTTTATCGTCATATTACAGACCGGATCACGAACCTCCATCATTCCGCCTCCTCATCCAAGATTAGCCTCTAAAAGCAGTTACAGTGGAAAAATATTTATTAAAATCAGCTTCCTTTGACTTACCACATATCTCTTACTTCCCTTTCTCGCTTACCTTCTATACATCATATCCAGCCTCTTTTCAAGATTTTCCATCTCCCTGTGCATCCTGTCCATCTCGCTCTGCGATACATTACCTTTCTGTATCATTCCGGACATGTCTCTCATGCGATCGGACAGCTCTCTCATCATTCCGGACATATCCTGCATGTCTTTCCGACTCATGTTTCTGCCCATCATTTCAGACATCCTGTTCATCATACCACCCATTCTGCTCATGTCTCCCATCATCCCGTTCATCATTCCCCGGCCCTGCATCATCATTCCGCTCTGCCCTGTATTACCAATCTGGCCGCCCATCATTCCTCCACCATGACCACCCTGACTGCCCATCATGCCGCCACCCATACCTCCTCCACTCATGCCGCCGCCCATACCTCCTCCACTCATGCCGCCGCCCATTCCGGCATACGCATAAGTTACTGCAAATAAGATGAGTACTACCATGACATACATTTTCTTCATCTTGCTTCTCCTTTCAATATTACGTGGATTTCAGGTTTAACCAGTGCCATGCACCGATTTTCGTTTCACCGGTTCTCATTCTGTGCTGATCCGGCATTCGTTCTTCCATATCTAAACTCCTTCCTGAGCAGGAATAAAGGATATCTATGACAGACTCTCCCATTTCTTTAAAAAAAAGTTATATATCGGCACAAATACAATTCCTGCATATATACCATAGAGAAAACTCTCAACCAGGCCAAGAACGAACCCGCCGAAAGTAAGCCACTTAAACGCGGGAAGAACCGACTCAAGAAACCCCGCCATCCCGTGCAGATTAGCAGGGACGATCAGACCGTACACAACACAGACCACATAAGATATTGCCAGGAATATGCCCAGTGACCAGCTTACAACCTTCGTATTCAGTGGCATGAGTCGCCCCCTTTCTTCCCATCATATCCCTCTCTGTGGCCATCATGACCTTTATCCCCTCCATGAGCACCATGCTTGCCATGGCCGCCACAGCCGAACCCGAAAACATGCATTCCTATAAAAAGTGCGGCAAAGAGGATAAATATCCAGTTTTCCAGAACCCACTCCATAAGTCCTCCTCACAAAATATCCGTCTATCCCGGCAGTTACCTGATTGTACGTTTAAAATCCACTGAATAGGATCTGATGTTTCTCTCTACCTCAACGTTGAACGAATACGGACCGGGAAATGTCAGTTTATAAAAGCTACCGAAACCCGAAAATCCGTCCATTGACATCGGCTGGAGTTTGCGGCTCATTTCTTCCGGCCCCGCTTCTGCAACAGCCGTGACCACAATATTCGCATCTTTAATGAACTTTCCGGTTGATTTTTCTTTCAATATCACCATGACATGATACTCGCCTTTCCCGCCTCTTCCATGCATTGCGGCCATAAATTTAGCCATGTCCCGGTGGAATTCCTCTGTATGCGATGCAGGCTTGTTCATGGAAGCATCATGGAGTTCCTCCCAGGATATCACGCCCAGATATACAGTTAAATCTTTAACTGTCTTCTCCTGTGCAAATACGGATGCACCGGACATAAGCAGAACAGCCATACTCAAAATTAAGATCAGCCTTTTCATTTCCCTCACCTTTACTTTACGGTTTATCATCCACCTTCTTTTTTTAAGGATAAACCATAATGTTGAATTAACTGTGAATATTTCTTGAATAAATTGTGAACTCCAGAAAATTCTCCTTATTCTCCGTCACTGAATATTCGCCATCTCATTTTTCCATTACGACGACCTTTTCTCATGTATGCCAGCGGCAGTAAAACATTTTTAAAGATAGATGGCTTATAATGCCTGAAAAGAAAGTTACAGATATCGGAGCGTGCTGCATTCTTTGCAATATACCGGTATCCGAAATGGCCAAGTCTCTCGTACAGATACCTATTTACAAGTGAAGTCCTCAGTATCGGCCCAAGCTCTCTTTTCCAGAGACGGTCATAATCCGATCCGCTGATTATGCTTTCAGCAGCCAGATATCCTGAAGTAATTGCATATCTCATTCCGAAACCCCATAGAAAATCCTGAAATCCGGCAGCTTCACCAATATAAATATTTCCATTTTGCATCTGGGAGTCTCTGATAAAAAAATCGCCGTATCCCCCGAATTCCTTTGCGTGACTAATTTCAACCCCCGTCTTTTCCAGAAAAAAACTCCTCATTCCTTCAAAGCATTCGTTGACTTTTCTGAAATCACTGTAAAGGACCGTCACCATGGTGCCGGCACCCTGATAAACAATTAGATACGCATATCCCTTCGGAGCAATGTCATCATTAAAGATGACTGCGACCATGTCATCGGAAGTTGTACTGAATGTGATTCCGTATGTAATCCCTACGGCATGTCTTGGCCCGCTCCCCACTATAAACTTTCCGTCAAAGTTCTTAATCCTTCGGTCAAAAAAAATTTCGGCACCCAGTAACAATGCCTGCTCTTTTAAACCATTATCGAGTGTGCCTTCCATTGAACCTCTCTTTACAAGATAAAAAACGGGGCGGGATGATGTAACAAAAACTGGTTCCATATCCGGAGCATATACGGTGCCTTCGTTCCAGGGAATACAGAGAAAATTAATCGCGATGCCCATATCTTTCAGCAAATCAACAACATCCTTTCCGGATGTCCAATTCTCAAGTCCCTGGAAATCGCCGTTTAGCCGGTACCCTACATCAGAAGCTTTCTCGAATATCCGGACCGGAAAGCCATGCTTTCGAAGTATAATAGCAGCAGTCAAACCTGAAGGGCCGGCGCCGATGATGTTGACAGGTTCGTTTGTCATGCCATCAGAGAATATGGAACCTGTTTAGCTTTATTCCCCACTCCCTGTTTACACAGACTGAAACTTGTAATACTATAATATCTGTATACGCTAAATCGTACCATAGGAGACTCAGGACTTCAAGAAAAATCAGCCTTAACACCCTACAATCTACGTGAAACCTTGCGGATATCTCAATACGGGACAGATAAAGTGCTACGACACGTCGGTACAGGAAATTCCCTGTACCGGTTCAAGATTTTTTTGAGCCATGCCTTCTGCAACCACTCCGACTTGTGAATTATATGGGCTAATATATCACCGGCCTATGGCTATCCAGAACGGGAATCCAGCTATGGGAATCTGCTTGATAACATCATGACGCCCGGTATCTATAACGGCTATAGTTCCACCCCGGGTGACGGCCACGTACGCCTTCCCCCCGTCGGGAGAAAATCTTACACCATGTGGTCCCGGACCGACCTTTATAGTTTTAATGACCTTGCGGGCAGCGATATCAACAACGCTTATTACATTGGAGCCTACTCCCGAAACATAAGCAAATTTCCCGTCGGGGCTGATGTCGATACCGTGATGTCCCCTTGATACCGGGATCCGGGCGACGACCTTATCATTCCATAATTCCACCATCACCACATCGTCATTTAACTTGTCGGTAACCAGCGCGAAAACCCCGTCAGGTGTAACAGCAATATTGTGAGGAGCGCCCGATCCGTCAAATCTAAGATCATGAATAAACCTGTGCCCTGACGTATCTATATTGCCCAGACTGTTAGAACCGCCGCTGGTTACATACGCAAATGGAGCAGATTGATTGAATGCAACATTATGGGGTGCCGTGCCTGTATTAATCACGGCCGTCTTGCGCCAGGAGCCGGTCTCAAATACATATATATTATTCGCTTCTGCCCCTTCATTAACAACATAGACATATTTGGAATCCGGGGAGACCCTGACCCCCTTGGGAGACTCTCCAAGCGGGAGAGTCTTGATACCCTTTAGACTTCGTGTATCGATTACATAAAGCTTTCTCTCTCCTGTTGCTACGGCAAAGAGATACTTATTGTCCGGGCTTATATCTATGTAGGTTGTTTTCTTCCCCACCGGTATCCTTGCAACTAAATCATCCGTTTTACCGTCCATTACCGACACTTCCCCGCTGTCTCTCAATGACACGTATACCCGACCGTTTTCAGATCCCTCCTGATACCTAAATGAAGCACATGACATAAAAAGTGCCAGAATGCCTATTATCATAGTAAGTTTTAAAATCTTCATTTCTCAATCTCCCTGTGATATCATAGTTTCAACTCCCGACTGCAGAAGGAGTGTTGTATTTAAACACTGAAAAGATAAAAAGGAGGCGGGGAAATGTATTTTGCAAAAACCGATTCATGGTATCTTGAAAGACTTACATGGCTTATAGCCGGTATATTTACACTCACAGGCACCATTCTGGCATGGCTGCACAGTCCCTACTGGCTTATTCTCACAGGCCTCGTCGGCATCAACCTGACCATATTTTCCCTTACAGGCTTCTGCCTTGTAGCGAATATACTTTACAAGCTGGGGGCAAGGCCGCGCGCAAACTGAAATCTGCTGCCTGGTGACAAAAACATCACTTTCCTGCAGCCTGTCTCAATGCATTGCCGTGAATCTTTTCCACTAAATCTATCACTTCCAGCATCTTTTTACCCAACTCATGAAGATCATCCATCAATGCCTTATCAAAGTTTCCCTCCTTATAGAGCTCTCTCATGGCTTTCCCCTCCAGCATCTCATTGATCATCGCGCGTCCATCCTTGAGCATAATAGTTCCATGGACAATGGATTCTCTGTCAAGTTTGCCGGCAGAACTCATCTCACCAAGCATTTGAAAATCTGCTCCCTCAAGAGCCACGCACATGGCGTGATCCATAAAACGCATAATCATGTGCATGTCGTGAAGAGCGGTGGCCTTTGTCTCATCCGCTCTCGTACCGGACGCCACTGTCACGGTTAATGTGGACAGCAGAATAACGATAATTGTTTTCATTCTCCCTCCTTTCCCGCTTTAATCAGGCCCAGAGTTGGTGAACCACAAAGGGCCAAAGTGTTCCAACTGGTATACTACTTCTCCCGCTTAGCCCATTTAATTCAGCAGATCAAAGTAAAACAGTCCGTTGAAAAACTGCGGTTTTTGTCATTCCGAGGAACCGCAGGTGACGAGGAATCTTATAACTTTTTGCTTCATGTAACATTAAGATTTCTCTCCCGACAGGTCGGGATCGAAATGACAGATAAAATGACTTTTTCAACAGGCTCAAAAAAGGCAGGATACGGCAATACTCCGCCATCTCCTGCCTCCTGATTGAATCTGAGGACAACATCCTATTTCCGCCACTTTTTGCTGATCTTCTCCTGCAACTCCCACATCTCCTTCTGAATCTTCTCCAGATCCTCTCTCTTTGTATCAGATTTTCTTGCAGCTTCCAGATACTCGAACCTCTTGTTATTAAGCTCTCTTCTCAGGCTCCTTGTATCATCAAGAAACTTCTGGTAATCCCTAGCAACGTAACCTGTCATTCCGGGGCCCATTCCATAACCGCCCATCATGCCAGGCCCCATCATTCCACGCATCATGCCGGGACCCATTCCATAGCCGCCCATCATACCAG
>CAZZGC010000141.1:0-6398 GCA_964653915.1 uncultured Thermodesulfovibrio sp. | reverse complement strand
GCTCGGCGAGGGCACGGGAGCGGCGCTGGCCATGCTCGTGATAGAGGCCGGTCTGAAGATATATAAAGAGATGGCAACCTTTGAGGAGGCAGCGGTAGCGGAGAAACGGTAGTTTAAAAGTAGCAAAAAAGTAGTGAAAAAATTGTTTAAAGGTGGTTTGAAAAGTAGTAGACAACTATTCATCCACCATAAACAACTCTTTATCTACGGTTTAGCAACTTGTTTTATCTACTTTTAAGCTACTTTTATACAACTTTTAACTATTTTTACTATTGTAACTGATGAAAAAACTCATCCTTGCATTTCAGTTTCTCACCATAATCCCTCTTGGTAATACGGAAGAGGTGCCGGAGGAGGATATGGGAAAGGCGACGGCCTTTTTCCCTGTGGTGGGTGCGATCGAGGGGATTCTTTATGTGTCGCTTGCCTATCTCTTTCTCAAGGTATTCCCCTCTGACCTGACGAACGGGCTGCTCCTTTTCGCCATGGTAATTATAAACGGGGGGTTGCACCTGGACGGTCTGTCCGATACTGTGGATGCCGTTGCCTCGCGTGGGGACAGGGAAAAGAAGCTTGCTGTCATGAAGGACAGCACTGTTGGGCCGGCCGGGGTAATCGCCATAGTCCTTGTGCTTCTGCTCAAGTACCTGCTGCTGAACGCGGTGGCGTTTTATTCTTCGAGAGAGGCCTATTATTCTGCGCTTTATCTCTTGCCGGTTCTCTCACGATGGACGATGGTCCCGGCAATATATCATTGCAGCTCTGTTCGGGACAGCGGCCTCGGCAGAATGTTTATTGTTCACACGGATACGAAAGAGCTGCTCTTGTCGACCGGGCTTGTTCTGGCCGGCTGTATTTTGCTGATGCCGGTAAATCCCGATTTAAGGATACTGTCCTTCGTGTTCATGTTCATGATGCCTGTTCTCTACATCTTCAGCAGGACAGCCGTCGTTTTTTTCGGAAATCACTTCGGCGGTATGACCGGTGACTCATTCGGCTCGGTCTATGAAATCTCGATAATATTATTCCTCATGTCATGGGTGATATGGTCACAAAAATTTATCTCGTAAGACACGGCGAGACCGAAGCCCCCCATCCTAAGCGCTACAAGGGGCATATAGATGTACCGCTTTCGGAGAACGGGATAAGACAGTTGAAGGAGCTGTCAGGATACCTTGTGAAAGAATGCTCTGCGAGCCCTTCAGAGGGGTCAAAGGCGCTGAAAGCCGTTTATTGTTCCGATCTCGAACGGGCGAGAAAGAGCGCTGAGATTATAGCGCAGCCTTTCGGACTGGAGCCTGTCGTCCTGGAAGAACTCCGGGAGAGGAGTTTCGGCCAATGGGAGGGGATGACCTTCGATGAGATAAAACAAAAGTGGCCGGATGCCTTCCGGGACTGGGCGGCTGATCCCCTAAGGCACCGCCCCCCGGGAGGGGAGAGTACTATGGCTGTGAGGGACAGAGCGATGGCAGGGATGACGAGAATTATGGAAGAGGTACAGGGAAGGTGCAAAGAGGAGTCTTGCGCTAACATAGCCGTTGTGGCCCATGGCGGCATTAACCGCATATTGCTTTGCGAATGGCTCGGCATGCCCCTTGAAAATATCTTCCGGATAGAGCAGGACTTCGGGTGTTTGAATGTGATAGAGATGCATGACGGGTTTCCGGTTGTTAAACATGTTAATTTGAAGCTTGATAAGGAAAGTTGAACTGTAGTTTAAAGGTAGTTAAAAAGTGGTTTAAAAGTAGTTAAACAGGATGATAGGGCTTGAAAATGAAAGGGGAGATACTATGGCAGGGGAAAACTTTGAAAAACTGGAGGTATGGCAGTTGTCCAGAAGGCTTGTGAATGAAATCTATGATATTACAGTCAATGACAGGCTTTCGAAAGACTATGTTTTAAAAGATCAGATCAGAAGAGCTGCGATATCTATTATGTCTAATATTGCAGAAGGTTTCGAACGTGGAAGTAACAGGGAATTTATCAGGTTTCTTTATATAGCTAAAGGCTCTTGTGGTGAGATCAGATCACAGCTTTATGTGGCATATGATCGGAACTACATTTCCGGAGAGCAACATATAAGCATAATCAAGCTTGCTAAGAATATATCTGTAAAACTGAGTAATTTCATAAAGGTGCTAAAAGCGAGTAATCGTCAATGAAACAAATAAACTATAAAAACAGTTCAACTACTTTTAAACAACTTTTAACCTACTGTTTCACAAATGTTCGACAAGCGTCAAATGGCTAAGGCTTTGATGATAACTGGTACATGCTCCGGCGCGGGCAAGAGCGCGATAGTCGCGGGACTATGCAGGATATTCCGTGACATGGGAATCAGGGTTGCGCCGTTCAAGGCACAGAACATGGCCCTTAATTCCTTTATTACCGTCGAAGGGGGAGAGATCGGGCGCGCGCAGGCGTTCCAGGCCGAGGCTGCCGGCATAGAGCCATGTAACGATATGAACCCTGTACTGCTTAAGGCGACCGGCGAGGCAGGGAGCCAGGTGATATTCAACGGCAGGGTGTATAAGACGATGACCGCTGAAGAGTACTATGCGATCAAGGACAAGGCGTGGGATCTGGTCAGAGACGCCTATGACCGTCTTGCGAGTCGATATGAGCTGATTGTTATCGAGGGGGCAGGGAGTCCGGCCGAGATCAACCTGCTCAGTGACGATATCGTGAATATGAGGATGGCCCGTTATGCTGATGCCCCTGTCGTGCTCGTCGGAGACATCGATCGGGGAGGGTTGTTCGCCTCTATTTACGGAACGGTCGAACTGCTGAAGGACAGTTACAGCGGAATGTTCCATGATGCTTCAGAAATGGACGTTGATGGCATGAGTGACGCCACCTATATCAGGGCCTTTATCGTGAATAAATTCCGTGGGAACATAGACATACTCCGCCCGGGCCTGCGAATGCTCGAAAGCAGGACCGGCATTCCATTTATCGGTGTGATTCCCTGGCAGGCCGATATCGGCCTTGATGAAGAGGACGGCCTCTCCATCGAACAGGTCATGAGATTCCGGCGGGACGGGGATGAAAGGCCCCTGAAGGTAGTTGTGCTCAGACTCAGCAGGATATCGAATTTTACTGATTTCGCTCCTTTCCTCTACGAACCGGACGTTGATTTCAGATTCACCCTCTGGGAGGAGGATATCCTTGGAGCGGACCTCATTATAATACCGGGGACCAAGAGCACGGTGCATGATCTCAGGTTCATGCAGGAACGTGGGGTCGACAGAGTGTTGCGAAGGGCGGCAGAGAGGGGGACGATGATAGCAGGAATATGCGGCGGCTATCAGATGCTTGGCAAAAGGATTCTTGATCCTTACGGAATCGAGAGCGATATTAGGGAAGTTGATGGTCTGGGTCTGCTCGACACGGAAACGACTCTTACGGAAACGAAGACAACCTGCAGGGTAAAGGCACGCATCGAAAGCCCCGAGTGGTTTGATCTGCTTTGCGGCACCTCCCGGTGCAGGTGGAACAACATGAAGGGCTATGAAATCCATATGGGCGAGACAACTGGAGCAGTGGGATTGTTCAGTTTGCAAAGGCTATGCCCAAACTCCAAACTCCAAACTCCAAACTCCAAACTCATTCCTGACGGTTCGGTGAAGGGGAGTGTATGGGGGACTTATATTCACGGGATATTCGACAATGACGGACTACGGACATCTTTGATAAACGCACTGAGAATAAAAAAAGGCATGAAGCCGCGTGAAAGCTCGATAACATACAGCAAGGTAAGGGAAGCCGCGATCGATAGATGGGCGGACCTGTTGAGAAGCAAGGTGGATATATGTTTCCTGCTGAGAGAACTCGGAATGGAGAGTTATCAGAAGAGTTATTGTGAAAAGATTGAGTTATGACTGAGACAGTAACTTTGACATTGGCTTACATAACGGACATCCTGATAGGCGATCCCCGCTGGGCGCCTCATCCGGTGCGCGCTATTGGGCGCACAATCGAAATTGCCGAACAGTACCTGAGGAAATGGTTCAGCCGCTATGCTGATACGGGGCAGAAAGCAGCGGGAATAATAATGGCCATATCCATTCCTTTTCTTACTTACGTGATATTTTACCTGTTGACCACTCTTCTGCAGCGCTCCGGCGTACAGGTGGCGGCCACAATAGTGATTGTTTACCTCATCGCGTCGTCGCTGGCCACGCGGGAACTCGTGAAATCGGCCGGGTCAGTGATCGAAGCGCTCCTGCATGACGATATCCAGGAGGCGAGGAAACGTCTTTCAATGATAGTCGGCCGGGACACGGCAGACCTGGACAGGAAAGGGGTGCTGAAGGCCGTGATAGAGACCCTTGCCGAGAACTCTTCAGATGGTGTAGTTGCACCAATGTTCTATTTCGCCATAGGGGGATTGCCCCTTGCCATGACGTACAAGGCCGTTAATACTCTCGACTCGATGGTTGGATACAAAAACGACAGATACCGGCATTTTGGATGGGCCTCGGCGCGGCTTGATGACATCCTGAATTTTATCCCGGCAAGGATCACGGGTATATTGATTGTGGCTGCAACGTTTTTATCAGAACTCTTTACCCGTCCAAACAGTTCGGGCAGTGCAAACGCATGGAAGATTATGCGGCGTGACGGCAGAAAGCACGCAAGCCCCAACAGCGGGGTTCCGGAGGCTGCGATGGCCGGTGCTCTGGGCATCAGGCTTGGCGGTCCTTCCAGTTACGGAGGTGTCAGGATAGAAAAACCCTATATTGGAGAAGCCGGTCCGGGTGCTATCGGCGCTATGCAGGACGATCTGTATCTCTCGGCATCCGTAAGAGCCATACTTCTTGTCAGGCTGACTTCTGTGCTGGGCCTTATTCTTGCCCTGTCAGCATTACACCTGAGGTCAGCTTTATGACAAAGACCGGCATCTTGGCTCATAACTCTCAAATCTTAACTCTGAGCCCCAGTGCCCACGGCGGAAATGTGTACAGGGCGGCAGCAGAACTTGGTATGCCCGTGGACAGGATAATCGATTTCAGCGCATCTATCAATCCACTCGGGATATCCGGCAGGGTCAGAAGCGCGGTAACCGAAGCCCTGAAAGCGGCAACTCATTATCCTGACCCGGAAACTGTTGAGTTGAGAAGGGCGATAGCCTCGCACCATGACATAAATCCGGATACGGTCATATGCGGGAACGGGAGCACGGAACTGATATACCTGATCCCCAGGGTATTAAACCCTGCTCATGTCCTCATTCCCGCCCCCACCTTTTCGGAGTATGAAAGGGCGTGTAAGTTTAGAGTTAAGAGTAGAGAGTTAAGAGTTGTGAGTTACGAGTTAGAAGAAGGGAACGATTTTAAGATTGACGCCGATGAGTTTATAAAAGTAATGCGGGAAGAGATAAATACAGGTAACTCTGCCATACCGCAGAGCATGGCATATCTGTGCAATCCCAATAACCCGACAGGTCATATACTGAAGAGGGCCGAGGTACTGAAAATCGCCGATGCCGCCCGCATTGCAGGATGTTATCTCGTGGTCGATGAAGCGTTCATGGATTTTGTCCCTGAGGAGTCGGTAATAAGGGACGTGCGGAGCAATCCATTCCTTATTGTGTTGCGGTCGATGACAAAATTTTATGCACTTACGGGATTGAGGATCGGGTACGGGGTCTTTCATGAATCTGTAATTGAAAGGGTGCGTGAACACAAGGAACCCTGGACGGTCAACACGGTTGCACAGAAGGCGGCGATTGCCGCACTTGGGGATGACGGATATGCTGAAGAGACCTATCGTCTGCTTGCTGAAGAAAAGCGGTTGCTTGAAGACGGATTCAGGAGTCTCGGAATCGGATTCTATCCGGCCCGGGTAAATTATTATCTGCTCAGGACAAAGAGAGCCCGGGACATTTCGAAGCATCTTTATAAAAAGGGGATTCTGGTCAGGGATTGTTCAAATTTCAGAGGACTTGATGATTCATACATCCGGGTGGCTGTTAGATCGCGCAGGGACAACACGCTACTGCTTGAGGAGATGGAAAAGTCATGCAGGGGATAGTGATCGCCGGCACACACAGCGGGTGCGGCAAGACGACCATCACTCTCGGATTACTCGCAGCCTTCAGGAAAAAGGGGCTTGTAGTGCAGCCCTTCAAGGCCGGCCCCGACTTTATAGACACGGGCCTGCACGGCATGATAACCGGGCGGCGCTCAAGAAACCTCGACCTCTGGATGTGTGGTGAAGAGTATGTCAAAGCCTGTTTTAAAAGGCACGCAGCAGATGCCGATATTGCTGTGGTTGAAGGCGTAATGGGTATGTATGACGGAGAGTTCAGCTCGGCTCGGCTCGCAGGGGTGCTTGGCCTGCCCGTTGTGCTCGTAGTCGATGCCTACGGCATGGCGGAGAGCGCTGGAGCGGTT
>CAZZGC010000140.1:3356-6420 GCA_964653915.1 uncultured Thermodesulfovibrio sp. | reverse complement strand
AACAGAGGAAGAAACAGCAGAACGCGATCCCTGTGAGTAAAATTCATCACCTTGCAGCAGGCCATTGCATTAGATATCAGATTGCGGTGACTCAGCATCGCGGCCTTGGGAAACCCTGTCGTACCCGAAGTATAAAGAAACACAGCTGTATCATCAGAGCTGATATTATGAGAGGTGCACGATCCTGAAGGAATATCCTGATACCGTACCGCAACGACTCCGGTCAACTGCCTTTTGATCTTTTCTATATCAGAGGTAAATGAATCACCATAGATAATAATCTTGCATTCCGAATCCTTCAGTATAAACAGTATCTCTTCGGCAGTAAGAAAGGTGTTCACAGGAACTACAACACCCGCCGCCTTCAGGATCCCGAAATATGAAATTATGTATTCCGGACAGTTTTCCATCAGCAGAGCAACTCTGTCGCCCCGATTAAGCCCAAGCATCTCCAGCCCTCCCGCACATGCAGACGCCGCATGTTCCGCCCTGTCAAAAGTCAGGTTTTTCCCTTCGAATCTGATAAAGACAGATGATGGATAATTCATTGCACTGCTCGACAGGAGTTGCCCAAGATGGTTCACAGCTAACTCATTCATGTCCAAATGTTAAACAAACCGACACTTTTATCGCGATTACATCGTCATTTACGCCAACTGTGTAAAAAATTCCGACTATTACCAGATATAGAAGAATTATAAGATCCTCTGTTTACTTAAAAAACGGATAGTTGTATCCTGGCAGCTAAATTGCATAACTTTAATAGACCGGTTTTCACCGTGCATAACGTCTAAATCGTGCGTATGGAGATACTTAAAATCATGCTTCGACTTAATTCATTCGTTTAATATTCTGCTATTTTAACAGAAAAGGCCCCTATGACAAAGTCAAAAGACCTGGAGAAAAAGATTGCGGTCATAAAAGAGATCGCATCTACCATCACATCTGCAAACAGTCTGGATGCCGTTACAAACCTCATACTTGATCTTGCTATCGATTACTCAAATGCCGTAAGCGGCTCTATCCTGCTGCTCGACGACAGGGGGGACCTCGTTATCGAGGCGTCCCGCGGTATCACTCCCTCGGTAGCCGATACCGTCAGGGTAAAAGTGGGTGAGTTCATCTGTGGCAAGGTTGCGGAAGAAAAGACGCCGCTGCTTGTCAAGGATGCCGGGAAGCTCGGAAAGTTCAAAGGTCGCAGGATACACAAATATAAAGGGAAATCATTCATATGCTGCCCCATACTGATGAAGGACCGTTTGATCGGCGTCATCAATATAAACAGCAGGGCTGACAATTGCTCCTTTTCTGATGACGATCTTGACCTTATCGAAATTCTCGCGACTCAGGCAGCGATAGCTATCGAGTACTCCAGGCTCTTTTCGGAGCTGAGGGCCAAGACCATCGACCTCGATGACAGGAACAAGACACTGATAGACAATGACCGAATGAAAACCGAGTTCATCGCGAGGATGTCCCACGAACTGCGTACGCCATTAAACTCCATAAAGGGAGCCGTCTACTACCTTCAGCAGAAACAACCTTCTCTTTTTGAACAGAAAGAATTCATCGGCATAATCTCGGATGAGACGGACAAACTAATCGCCCTGATGACCGATATGCTTAATTTTCCGGAATTCGAGCAGAGAGAACAGCAATTGCAGAAGAGACTGCTCAACATGAACGAGGTTATTGATGAAGCCCTCGGGGCGCGCGCAGTGCGTGAAACATTCTCTGCCAAAAGCGTCGAAGCAAGAAAATCTGCGGCCCGGAACGCCCCATACCTGGCCGGGGAAAAGATACGTCTGATTCAGTGCATGATGCATCTGTTTGCCGGTCTTGCCTCGTACGCCGAGCGCGGGGACCGGCTGCAGATAAAGGTCGAGGGATCACGGGCAGGCGTACGAATTGATCTTGTAATCAGGAAGCGGCAACTGCCGGAAAATGAACTATACCTCATGTTTGACGACAGGGCTCTGTGGTACTCGATGGATGTGGACAGAAAGCGGATGAAGTTCTGTCTCGCAAAAAAAACGATAGAACTGCACAATGGCCGCATAGAAGCATCAAACACTCCTGCCGGGATAAGGGTGAGAATATACTTTCCCAAAAATGAAAAAGACTTCCTTGAAGCAAAAACAAATGAGATCATAAGGCTGTTCATTCCATTCGTGTCAGAGACGATGAAGCTTCGCAGATGCTCATTCATGATGTCCGACGAAAGCGGCGAGACTCTTTCCATTAGAGGCGCGATCGGGATCATTGATGAAGTGATTCAGACGGCAAAGGTCAGAACCGGCGAAGAGATATCGGGGAAGACATTCGAAAGCGGAGACGCCATTCTTGTAAAAAATATAGAAAAGGATGCCCGATTCAGCAGGAAAAACTCCAGTGCCTACATTACAGGCTCTTTCATATCTGTACCGGTATTCCTGCTTAACTGTCCTGTCGGCGTATTGAACATGAACGACCCATATGGGGGACGGCCGTTCAACGAAAAAGATCTCCTTATGGCCAAGGCTATAGCGCGGAAAATATCTTCAATGCTTAGAAGGGTGCTCTCTGAAGATTTCCCGGTACATGAATTCGATAACCTCTCCCGGAATATGGAGTCCCTCATCGACGCAGAACGCAACTATCAGAAAAATGGGATTGCTGCGTCTCTCGTTTACAAGATCATGAAAAAACTCGACAGACCGGAGGATGAAATCAGTGAAGCCCTCTTTTCATCGAGAATATATGATATAGGCATGACACAGATCGACAGCAATATCCTGATGAAACCGGGCAGGCTCTCGGAGCTGGAGCGAAAGATAGTAAGGACACATCCATTCCCGGGCGCAAAACTGATAAATGCCATAGAAACCGATAACTATATTAAAGAAGCCGTGCTTTTTCATCATGAAAAATATGACGGCACAGGCTATCCCTCCGGCCTCCGTGGCGATCAGATACCATTCATATCACGTGTTATCTCAGTTGTGGATTCGTTTACGGCCATGACCACCGACAGGCCCTATCGCAAGTCGTTCTCCAGAAAAGAGGCCCTCAATGAGATAATTGC
>CAZZGC010000140.1:0-3256 GCA_964653915.1 uncultured Thermodesulfovibrio sp. | reverse complement strand
ACAGGCCCTATCGCAAGTCGTTCTCCAGAAAAGAGGCCCTCAATGAGATAATTGCGGGCGCAGGCACCGTTTACGACCCGGATATC
The DNA here is from genome assembly GCA_964653915.1 of uncultured Thermodesulfovibrio sp. Lineage (GTDB taxonomy): Bacteria > Nitrospirota > Thermodesulfovibrionia > UBA6902 > UBA6902 > CAZZGC01. The sequence goes on along the minus strand of CAZZGC010000140.1, from coordinate 3,170 downwards.
GTTTCCGCCTTCAAAGCCATCGTCTGACAATTACTGTCTACTCCCTGCTCCTTTTCCCGCCTTTCCCGCTTTTCCCGCCTGATAATGTATACTATTTAGTTACTCAGATGGACATCAGACAATACTTAAAAGAAAAAAAGAAGATTATTGACGACTGCCTCAGGCGATATTCACGATCCATAAAGGACAACCCCGACTGTCCCCCACGGCTCGCGGAAGCGATGCAATATGCCCTCATGGCCGGGGGCAAGAGAGTACGCCCCATCCTTGCTATCGCAAGTTACGAAGCTGCCGGAGGCAGGTCTTCGAAGATAGTTCCTGTAGCGTCTTCAATCGAGCTTATTCACACCTACTCTCTCATTCATGACGACCTGCCGGCAATGGATGACGACGATTTCAGGAGAAACAAACCTACGACACACAGAGTATACGGTGAAGGGCTCGCCATACTCGCCGGTGATGCGCTTCTTACCGATGCATTTCATATGATCTCCGACGCAGACGTAAAACCCGAACTATTGATGAAAATCATCAGTGAACTCAGTGCTGCTGCCGGTCCATCAGGTATGGTAGGGGGGCAGGTTGCAGACCTTGAGTATGAAGGCAAAAAGGCTGATGCGGACATGATAAACTATATACACAACCATAAGACGGGCGCTCTGATACGGGCATCGGTAAGAATAGGCGGGTTACTCGCGTCGACTTCACCTGCCGGTATGAAAGCCCTCACAGAGTACGGGGAAAAGGTAGGACTTGCTTTTCAGATCATGGATGATATCCTTGACATAACAGGCACAATGGAGGAACTCGGCAAATCCACCGGTGCTGACAGCGCGAGGGGTAAAAACACATTCCCTTCAGTTTTCGGCATGGATAAATCATACCAATCAGCCGAACAGCTTATTAATGAATCAATTAATGCCGTAAAAATATTTAATCGCAGGGCGGAACCCCTCGAAAGTATTGCACGGTATATTCTTAAAAGAAGGAACTGAAAATGTATATCGAAAAAATCAAAGGACCTGAAGATCTTAAGAAACTGTCATTGTCCGAGCTTGAACTCCTGGCCGATGAACTGAGAGACGTTGTGATCGGAACGGTTGCCACCAATGGCGGACATCTTGCCTCCAACCTTGGAACTATCGACCTGACGGTCGCGCTTCACTATGTATTCAACTCACCGGAAGACAAGATTGTCTGGGATGTAGGGCATCAGGCATACGCCCACAAGATGCTGACCGGCAGGTACGATCGCTTCTCCACAATAAGAAAACGCGGCGGAATTTCAGGTTTTCCGAGGATCACAGAGAGCCCTCATGATGCATTCGGCACCGGGCACAGTTCAACATCAATTTCGGCTGCGTTGGGAATCCTTGAGGGAAGAAACCATAATCAGCAAGGATTCAAGGTGATAGCCGTGATTGGTGACGGCGCTATGACCGCCGGGCTTGCCTTTGAAGGCCTGAATCATGCCGGCCATTTAAAAAAGGATCTGATCGTGATTCTCAACGACAATGAAATGTCGATTTCACCCAATGTAGGCGCACTGTCTGCATATCTCAGACGCATAATGATGGGGGACTTGTACACGCGCTTCAAAAAGGAGACTAAACATTTTCTTGAGCGGATTCCACGCGTGGGAGAACCTGTACTGAAGATCGCTCAGAGGGCTGAAGATACTGTCAAGGGCTTCTTTGTTCCTGGACAGCTCTTTGAAGAACTTGGATTCGAATATGTAGGTCCAGTTGACGGTCATAAGATTGATCAGCTCGTAGAGACGTTAGAACGATTCAGAGATTTTCCGGGCCCCGTTCTGATACATGCAATAACCAGAAAGGGCAAGGGCTATGAACCTGCAGAAAAAAATCCCGGTATGTTTCACGGTCTCGGTCCCTTCGATATAGAAACGGGCAGGCCTGCCGGCTCTGCCGGCGTATCTTACAGCAGCGTTTTCGGGTCCGCCATAACTGAGCTTGCCGGGGAAGACGAAAAGATAGTAGCCATTACAGCGGCTATGACGGAAGGCACAGGACTGTCATCTTTTGTTGAGGCGTTCCCCGGCCGATTTTACGATGTCGGCATTGCCGAACCCCACGCAGTAACATTTGCTGCCGGGCTCGCTACGCAGGGGCTGAAGCCGGTGGTAGCCGTCTACTCAACTTTTCTTCAGCGCTCATATGACGAAATAATTCATGATGTATGTCTTCAGAATCTTCATGTCATCTTTGCGATCGACAGGGGAGGAATCGTAGGTGATGACGGCCCGACACACAACGGCACTTTCGATCTGTCATTTCTGCGCCACATCCCTAATTTAGTTATCATGGCACCGAAGGACGGCTTTGAACTACGATGTATGCTGAAGACGGCTGTTGCCTACAATGGCCCGATCGCGGTGAGATATCCCCGTGGTACCGCGCCCGACATGCCGGATGACAGCAAACCTGAAGCAATCCCTGTCGGGCAGTCGGAACTCCTGAGAAAGGGCGGTGACATTCTGATCATAGCGATCGGCAGTACGGTGCTCCCTTCGGTCGAGGCTGCAGAAAGGCTTGAAAAGGAATATGGCATCCAATGTACGGTCATCAATGCCCGGTTTGTAAAACCCCTGGATACCGCGCTGATCGCACGTTTCGCCAGGGATATACGCCACATAATAACCGTAGAAGAAAATGCCGTTGCCGGTGGATTCGGTAGTGCGGTGCTTGAAGACCTGGTGCGCTCAGGCATCGAAGACTTCAAGTTCAAGATTCTCGGGCTTCCTGATCAGTTCATTGAACACGGACCTCAAAGTGTACTCAGAAAGAACCTTGGGATCGATGCTGATGGAATCGCCAGGGAGGCCCTTGCCATGCATAATGAAAAACCGGGTGTCTCTGCAAAACACTAAGACCGTAATCCGGGGCGTGACTTCCATTTCTCCAGAAAAAACAAGACTTGACGTATTGCTTTACAGAAGAGGCATGGCCGAGAGCCGCGAAAAGGCCAGGGCGCTGATAATGGCCGGGAATGTTATTGTAAATGGTGAAGTGATCGACAAGGCCGGAACTCTCGTAAGCTCTGATGCTGATATTCACCTGAAAGACCGCTTACCTTTTGTCAGTCGCGGCGGACACAAGCTCGAACACGCACTTAAAGAGTTCGGCGTCAGTGTGCAGGGTATCACCGCG
>CAZZGC010000139.1:0-6471 GCA_964653915.1 uncultured Thermodesulfovibrio sp. | reverse complement strand
CAGATAATCAGTGACCGACAAGAGTCCGCTCGAAAGGGATATCGAGATACAGGAAAGGTACAAAATCCCCGCATGGGTATATTTTGTAATCACGATCCTGATCGCCATGCTCGTTGCGTCCGCAATCTATGTTGTTCAACTTAAGAAGGAGCTTTCTGCGGCAAAAAAAGAACTGCAGGTCACTTCTAACCTACCACATACTCCTTAATTCCCGAACCTACTTTTCTCTCGTAATCACGTAATCCGCGATCGTCATGAGGGCGCTTTTTTCGAAAGAGTCGCTGAAGATTCCAAGACTTGACTTGGCACTTTCTATCAGCGAGCGGGCCCTCGCCATTGCCTTGTCTATAGACCCATGTCTCCGCAGAATATGCTGGACATAGGCAAGGTCAGTCTCTATCAAACCATCTCCATGGATGATCTCAGCGATCTGGCCCCTTTCGTTTTCTTCAGCTTCCTGCAGCAGGTAAAGAAGAGGGAGAGTAATCTTACCTTCCTCGAGGTCCTTCCCGAGGGTTTTTCCAAGCTTCTGCTGATCAGCCCTGTAATCCAGAATGTCATCTACTATCTGGAAGGCGTAGCCGAAGTTCAGTCCGAAATCAGCAAGGGCCTGTACCTGCTCCGGCGTGCCGTTTCCGAGTACGGCCCCGCCTTCACACGCCGCGGACATCAAAATGGCGGTTTTGCCCCGTATGATCTTCATATAATCATCTTCGGTAACGTCAATGCTGCCTTTCTTGCTCAACTGAATGAGTTCACCTTCACTCATCATCGCCGTTGCCGTACAGAGTGCGTCCATGATCCTCTGCCTCTGGAGAAGGTTGGCAAGCCGCAGGGCGTTTGCATAGAGGAAATCACCGACAAGCACTACCACCTGATTGCCCCATAGAGAGTGAGCTGCAGGCCTTCCCCTGCGCACCTCCGCTCCATCCACTACATCGTCATGGATAAGGGAAGCACTGTGAATGAACTCTACGCTGCAGGCAAGTGTGCTCACGTCATCACCGCCTCCGTCGAGCATCTTTGCGCTCAGGATAGCAAGGAATGGCCTGATCCGCTTGCCGCCGCTGGACAGCAAATGGCTGCCTACAGCCTCTATAGCGGGCTCGACCGTTCTGAGAATCTCCCGTATTCTGGCCTCGGCCCTGTCAAGATCTTCCCTGTACCGCTCCCATATACTGTCGATAGTCATCTGGTTCATGAAATCGGTTCTACGTGATAAGTGGTATGTGGTAAGTTAGAGGAATATTTATTAATCAAAACTTCCTTTCACTTACCTCTTATCCTTTATCTCTTACCTCCCCCTCTCACATCCTCCGGTCTCAGCATGATCGATTCAAGGTCAGTGCCCGGCTCATTCAATTTGTGCAGGTCTTCCGGCCTGAACACGCCCTTTTCCGTTATTATACCCGTCACATAACGGGCAGGCGTGACATCGAAGGCGATATTCCTGACGTTGACACCCTCAGGCGCGATCCTGCAGCCGAACACCTCAGTGACCTCCTCCGGCCCGCGTTCTTCGATAGGGATATCATCCCCTGATGCTATCGAGAAATCCACACTGCTCAGCGGCGCCGCCACAAAAAATGGAACGCCGTTTTCCCTGCAAAGCACCGCAAGAGAATAAGTGCCTATCTTGTTTGCCACATCACCGTTGGCAACCGTACGGTCGGTGCCCACGATCGCCAGGTTTATTTCACCCTTCCTCAGGATTGCACCGGCTGTATTGTCTGTAATGAGAGTAACCGGAATATTATCTTCCATCAGCTCCCAGGCCGTCAGCCTGCAGCCCTGCAACACCGGCCTCGTCTCATCTGCTATGACCTGAATATTCTTGCCCTGCTCCACAGCAACCCGTATGGGCCCTGTTGCGGTGCCATATCCACCGGTCGCAAGCGATCCGGCATTGCAGTGAGTGATGACGGTATCGCCATCCTTTATGAATGAAGCACCGAACCTGCCGATAGTCCTGTTTATCTCTATATCCTCCTCAAGCACACTGACGGCATCCTCCTCAAGCAGGGACTTCAACTCATCTACAGGTCTTGTGCTGTTTTCGGAAAGCAGCTTTCTGGCCCTCTCGACCGCCCACTGAATATTTACCGCTGTAGGCCTGGTTGCAAGCAGCGTACCGAAAACCGGCTCGAGCTTTTGCATGAAATCACCGAACGAACCAGCCTCAATGGAGGCAGCACCGAGGGCTATCCCCATCGATGCAGCAATGCCGATGGCCGGAGCCCCCCTTATGCAGAGTCTCCTGATCCCATCCGCCACCATTTGATAATTCGTGCAATCAATATAAACGACCTCATGAGGAAGCTTTGTCTGGTCGAGCATCTTCACTACTCCACCGACCATCTCTATCGTCTTGACCATCTACATCTCCTTATACAGTTTGGTTGAAATTCGGTAAGAACGTCATCATCAGCAGGGCCGCGGTCAGCACTATCAGGATTATAACAGTGGCCCATGAAACAACGTTATGCCGCCGGGAGTTGACGAAATCTCCCATTATCTTCCGGTTGTTTACAAGCGCGATCGCATAAAGCAGTACGAAAGGTAATAGTATACCATTTAGAACAGAGGAAAGGACCATAAGGGTGACGAGCGGCGCTCCGGGGATCAGCACGAGCAGCGCCGATATGGCTATAAGGGCGGTATATATCCACATGAACTGAGGTGCCTCCGAAAATGTCTTGTTCACGCCCGCCTCCCAGCCCATCGCCTCGCATATATAGTAAGCCGTAGCCAGGGGAACGATGATCGCGCCGAGTATCGAGGCGTTCGCAAGACTTATCGCAAAGAAACCTGAAGCGTAGGCGCCAGCAAATGGCTCAAGCGCCAATGCGGCTTCGTGCGCGTTTTCTATCCTGATCCCCTGTGGGAACAACACAGTCGCACAGGTGACCATTATGAAAAAGGCTATGATATTGGTCGCGAAGCATCCCGATACCACATCAAGTTTGGCAAAACGGTAATCTTCTTTCTTGATCCCCTTTTCGGCTATTGACGATTGAAGGTAGAACTGCATCCATGGCGTTATGGTCGTACCTATAATCGCGATGCTCAGCATTATGAATTCCGATCCCGGTCTCACCTGAGGCACGACAGCGCTGGCAAGTACATCAGCCCATGGTGGATGGGCCATAAAGCCCGAAAATATGTATCCCACATAAAGGATGCATGCGATGAGCAGCACCCTCTCTACCACCCGGTAACTGCCCTTAACAACAAGGGCCCAGACAACGAATGCCCCTGCCGGCACCATGATATATTTACTCAGGCCGAATATGCTCATGCTGGCTGCCCAGCCGGCGAATTCCGCAACCGTTGTGCCGAAGTTGGCTACAAGAAGGATCACCATCATGAAAAAGGTTGTCCTGATTCCGTAGTTTTCTCTAATGAGGTCAGACAGACCCTTCCCTGTTACAACTCCCATACGGGCTACCATTTCCTGAATGACTATAAGAGATACGGTCGTCGGAATCAGTGTCCAGAGGAGCGCGTTGCCGTAACGCGCTCCAGCTACCGAATAGGTAGTGATACCCGATGCGTCATTGTCGATCGAGGCAGTAATTATTCCGGGCCCTATTATCGACAGGAGAAGCAGGGAACTTTTCCATATGTTTCCTGTCCTTGCCCCGCTCACACGCCCCTCCTCTTCTTCCTGGACGGCGCCGGCAGCAGGAGGTCTATGACATCGTCGATATCTATGATGCCGAGCAGTTCACCATCATCATCTACCACCGGCAAAGCAACTAAATTGTATTTCGATACGGCTTCCGCAACCGCATGATGTCCGGTCTCGGGTGATACTGTCTTGACCTTTGTCTCCATAATATCCGAAAGCTTGACCGAAGGGGAGGACAGAAGCAGGTCCCTCAGGGACAGGACACCAAGGAGCTTACCACTCCCATCCGTTATATAAATGTAATATACAATCTCTATCTCATGAGCCTCAGTCCTGAAACGGTCCAGCGCCTCTTCCACAGTGACATCCGGGGAGTACGCCATAAACTGGTTTGTCATCAGCCCCCCGGCCGTATCTTCCTCATGAGCCAGCAGTTCCTGGATGTCCTCGGCGTCCTCCTTCTCAATCGACTCAAGCAGTTCCTGGGCCTTTTCCCGTTCGAGGTCTGCTATAAGATCGGCAGCCTCATCCGGCGGCATACGCTCTACAACATCGGTAGCGTAATCCTTATCAAGATCCTCGATGATAGCCTTCTGAAGGTCGTCATCAAGTTCCGGCAGGGCCTCTGCCGCTACATTGGGGTCAAGCCCCTTGAAGAGAACAACCGCCTGATCATGCGGGACTTTGCTGATTATCTCCGCGATGTCCGCAGGGTGCAGTGCCGATATCATCTGCCTCGGGACCATAAGAGATATCTTCGATAGCCTCGGTTCGAGAGGCTGGATAAAGCTCCAGCGGATAATAGTCTGCGGCAGAGTGCGGCCCATGAGCTGGTAAAGTTTCTCTGCCCGTCTCTCCATTCCCAGCCGCCTCAGGATGCCCCTGATGCCCACATCAACTCCGCTTACGCAGGCATAACTGTTCTGCCCTTCAAGCTGCACATCGTTCACACGCACAACCTTGGCGCCGTCGGCATCTACTATCTGTTTATCAAAGAGGTCCCTTACGATCAGCAGGATATCCTCGGATGGTTCGTAAGGTTCGACCCGCGGAGCATAGACCTTTGACGAGATAATCCTCTTGTTGAATATCCCGACATTCTCCCAGTCAAGGCAGTAGCGTTTCTTCTTCTCTTCTAAAATCAGGGCGGAAATCCTCGGCAGCGGCTCGCCCTTGATTACGACAAAGTCTTTGAGAATGCCGAGTTCGTCACCTTTGGGGTCAAGGACAGGCTTTTTGATAAGTTCACTTACAAATAATTCACCGAAAAGGGGCATATGATCCTCCTGTCGATTTGACCCTGATTTGATTTAAATTCTACATGCTAACCATGAAGTATAACGAAGGCAAGGAATTTCGGCAAGCCGGGACAGAGGGAAAAATCATCCCTTACTTACTGTAACGGCCTGTCCTTATTTACCCGTTTCAGTATCAATCCGGTTGCAACACCGTTAAAAAGCCCTGTCAGGAGTCCGGCACCAAGTATGACAGGGCTTATAAGGAGAATAGCCTCTAACCTGCGTACAAAGAGAAGATGCGCAAGAAAGAGCTGAATAATATTATGAGTAAGGGCGCCCATAAGGCTTACGCTTATGGGCCCGGTGACACTGCGCAGCCATCTTATAAAAAACCACATCACAAGCGTGCTGCCCACCCCTCCGCCGAGACTCAGCATGAAGGCCGGACCAAGAAACGTCCCTGCGATCAGACTTCTGATAAATACACGTACGAGTGTTACCGTCATGCCTGCTCGGATGCCATACAGGTACAGGGTCGTCAGCGTTATTATATTGGCCAGTCCCAGGCGCAACCACGGCACCGGCATCGGGATGAGCGCCTCGATGCTGTGGAGCCCTACCGCATAAGCGGAAAGCAGAGCGATCTGGACCGTTTCGGCAGAGGCCCTTTCCTCTCCACCCGAAGATAAATTATGGTTTTGCTCCGCCATCAGGCCTTAAGTATAACCATATCCAGATTGAATAAAAAAGAGCGTATCATGCCCCTAAATATTGCTATCAATATGTTCCGAATAAATACAGAGAAAAACCAAATGAACAAAATATAATTTACTGATATGCGAAAGAGGCGTGCCAAATTGACACGAACTTCGACATATTGACATACTTGATGCCCATGAATTTCCTTCCCTGTCATAAAGATGGACAGGATTATAAAGATCGTCCTGCATACGAAATCCAATTATTACTTCATATTGCAAAACTGACATGGCACATTCACTCTTTAGTTGCGATTTATTGAAACCAGTTTGCACGCTACGGAATAATCCGGCACACTATTTGCGTCAATCGGCAAATATAAGACTTGTTACCTAAAAAAACCTTAATATTTGAATGAATGATTACAGGAGGGGATCATGAGGGACAAACATCTTTGCTTATTTGTCATATCTCTGTTTTACTTGCTGGTTTTCTGTTTTTATCCCGCAACCGTTTCAGCTCAGTCATGCACTGACATTGACGGTGACGGCTATGCCATTGAGGGCGGTGTATGCGGCCAGACCGACTGCGACGACGGCGACCCGGATGTATATCCGGGAGCACCTGAGATATGTGATGGCAAAGATTCTGACTGTGACGGAAGTACGCCATTCACAGAACAGGATAATGACGCTGATGGCTGGCTCTGGTGTGCCGGGGACTGCGACGACAACGATCCAAACGTATATCCTGATGCGCCTGAGATCTGTGACGGCAAGGACTCCAATTGTGACGGCAGGCAGTCCTTTACGGACAAGGACAAAGACGGTGACGGTGTGGCCTGGTGTGCAGGCGACTGTGACGACAACGACCCCAACCGTTCCCCTGCAATTGTGGAAGGTC
>CAZZGC010000138.1:4774-6560 GCA_964653915.1 uncultured Thermodesulfovibrio sp. | reverse complement strand
CCTCCAGATAGGTCACTTTGTCCTCAGGTAGGCTTCCCTACTGTATAACCTCTTAATTCTTAAATATTTTTATTGCTGGCATATCCATTGCTTTATTTCAACTGCTTTTGATATGCGAAGCGAAGAAGGAGGAAAAGATGGCGAGTTTATCTCCAATGCATATGTTGAAAAATACAACCAAGAAGGACGGAAAAGATGGCGGCTCGAAGGCGCTTCTGCACAGCACGAGATCGAGCCTCCTGCCTCTGCTGATATCCGAGAAGACGGATATAGCAAAAGTTTCCATCCTTTTCAGCAAAGAAGGCAGAGCATAAATTTTTTATACATCTAAGGAGGAAAAAATGGGAAAAGCAATAGGAATCGACCTTGGAACAACCAACTCAGCTGTGGCGGTAGTCCAGAATGGTGAGAAGATCGTGATCCCTAACCAGGAGGGCAACCGTACCACCCCCTCGGTTGTGGCATTCACCGACAAGGGGGAGCGTCTGGTGGGACAGGTTGCCAAAAGGCAGGCGGTCACCAATCCCCAGAACACCATATTTTCTATCAAAAGGCTCATGGGTCGGAAGTACAATTCAAAAGAGGTGCAGGACGCGATCAGGAAACTGCCATACAAGATCGTCGAGGCACAGAACGGTGATGCCCATGTCGAAGTGATGGGCAAGAGATACTCCCCCCCTGAGATATCGGCAATCATACTCCAGAAACTCAAACAGGCGGCTGAAGACTATCTCGGCGAGCCGGTAAGCGACGCTGTCATCACTGTTCCGGCCTATTTTGACGACAGCCAGCGTCAGGCAACTAAGGATGCCGGAAGGATAGCCGGACTAAACGTGCTCAGAATCATCAACGAACCTACCGCCGCTTCACTGGCTTACGGCATCGAGTCCAAAAAAGATGAGAAGATAGCCGTCTATGACCTTGGAGGCGGTACCTTTGATATCTCCGTGCTGGAGATCGGAGAAGGCGTGACTGAAGTCAAGGCGACCAACGGAGATACCTATCTCGGAGGTGACGACTTCGACCTGAAAATCATAGACTGGCTCATAGATAAATTCAAGAAAGAACAGGGCATCGATCTCAAACAGGACAAGATGGCGCTTCAGAGGCTCAAGGAAGCCGCAGAGAAAGCAAAGATCGAACTCTCTACAGCGGCAGAGACCGAGATTAACCTGCCGTTCATCACGGCGGATGCCTCAGGCCCGAAACATCTTGTCAAGAAGCTCTCACGCTCCCAGTTCGAGCAGCTGTGCGATGATCTCGTTCAGCACACGCTGGAACCTTGCAAAAATGCTCTGGAGGATGCCGGTCTGTCGGCAAACAATATTGACGAGGTGCTTCTCGTAGGAGGCCAGACCAGGACTCCGCTGGTCTCAAAAGTAGTGAAAGACTTCTTTGGAAAAGAACCAAACAAGAGCGTAAACCCGGATGAAGTTGTAGCGATCGGTGCAGCCATCCAGGCAGCGGTCATCAAGGGGGACGTCAAGGATGTTCTGCTTCTTGATGTAACTCCGCTTTCGCTTGGCATAGAAACCCTGGGTGGTGTATTTACGAAACTGATCGAACGCAACACCACGATACCGGCGCGCAAGAGCCAGGTATTTACCACTGCGGCGGACAACCAGACATCCGTTGGTATCAAGGTCTTTCAGGGTGAACGTGAAATGGCATCCAGCAACAAATTACTGGGTAACTTTGAGCTTATCGGGATACCGCCTGCCCCGCGCGGTGTTCCCCAGATCGAGGTTACCTTTGATATAGATGCCAATGGAATACTTCATGTCTC
>CAZZGC010000138.1:0-4674 GCA_964653915.1 uncultured Thermodesulfovibrio sp. | reverse complement strand
GAAGATGCGATCGAAAAATGCAGAAAGACCAAAGACAGCTCTGAGAGTCCTGAAGAAATCAAGTCAGCTGTAGCTGCTCTGTCAGCAGCGTCTCACAAGCTTGCAGAGCATATGTACAGCGGTACGGCGTGCGCCTCCGGTAACGGTGGCCAATCGGAGCACGGCAAGCAAAGCGGGGCATCTTCGTCCGATGATACGGTAGAGGCGGAATTCGAGGAGGAAAATACAACTACATAACCCGGTATCCTAACTGCCGGCAATACAGATCCCGCGGAATTGCCGCGGGATCTGATTCGAGACAAAACAGCCCACGTTATTTACGAATCAAGATGCCCGGGAAGGCATCGCTCAATAACGTGGAGAGGCGGATGGATGAATAAGTCAGGCTAACGGAGGAATAAGATGAACGAAAATATTCATAAGAATGAAAGCACCGATGTCGAACGTTTCATGCAGTCGTACTATGAACTCGCCAGAAGACGGATCCTTGACGGGCGCAGCAGAAAGAAGCATGCCCCGGCGAATCATCCCTGGCGTCAGTACAGAATCGCAAACAACAAACAGGCATCCTGATGGACCAATCGACATGACAGAAAATGACGGCGGAGAGGAAAAAGACAGGCGTACTCAGCGAAATATGCAACAAGAAGCGAGGAATAAACATCCAGACCCTCGAAAAGGTTCTTGTACTTGCCATAGAGATAGCGCGCGAAGGCAGAGAGGGGCGGAAGGTTGGAACGATGTTTGTTATTTCCGATTCAGACAAAGTGCTGAAACACTCCCGGTGTCTTATTCTCGATCCTCTTGCTAATCATCCTGACCGTAATAAACATATCGAAAACCCGAATCTTCGTGAAACAGTCAAGGAACTCGCCCAGCTTGACGGGGCTTTCGTAGTTTCAGATGACGGCGTATTCATATCGGCCAGTCGCTATATTGACGCTACGGCCGTGGGGATCGATCTCCCTCTCGGGCTCGGTGCACGGCATATGGCAGCCGCTTACATCTCAAAGATTACTAACGCGGTCGTGGTAGTTGTATCGGAAAGCTCCATAGTAAGGATATTCGATGACGGTGAAATCGTAGCGGAGATTCTGCCGGAACTGTGGCTGCTTCAGAAGTTCAGCATCCATCTGACAGGAGATTATTCTACGAGGACAAGCAGGAACATGACTGTAGTCAGCAAGAAAGAGTAGCCGGATATTGACAGCAGGTATGAACAGGAGTAAATAAATTACAGAGGCAGACAGATACTGAAACAGACTTCCCAAGTCAAGGAAACATAACTATTTGAGGAGGTGCAAAATGAAGATAGCACAGATCGCTCCACTTTTTGAAAGCGTGCCTCCCAAATACTACGGAGGCACAGAGAGAATCGTTTCTTACCTGACGGAGGAACTCATATGGCAGGGGCACTCGGTTACGCTATTTGCGAGCGGTGATTCGGTTACAGCGGCAAAACTTGAGCCCATGTGCCATAGGTCGCTCCGCCTCGACAAGCACTGTATAGATCAGTTAGCTCATCACATGCTTATGATCGAGCAGGTGTACAAGAGGGCAGAGGAGTTCGACATTATTCATTCCCACATCGATTATCTGCCATTTTCGCTCTTCCGGAGGGTAAAGACACCGCTGGTCACGACTCTCCACGGCAGACTGGATATAGAGGATATATCCCCTCTGTACAACGAGTTCAGGGATATGCCCGTGATCTCGATCTCAAATGCACAGCGCGAACCGTTGCCGAACATAAACTGGCAGGGTACGGTTTATCACGGCATCCCGGAGGATCTATATACATTCAGGGAAAAGCCCGGGGCGTACCTCGCATTTCTCGGCAGGATCAGCCCGGAAAAGCGTGTCGATTCAGCCATAGAGATAGCCAAACGCACGGGCATCAAACTGAAGATAGCAGCCAAAGTCGACAACATTGACAAAGAATATTTCGATACCGTAGTCAAACCGCTTATGGATCATCCACTGATAGAGTATGTGGGGGAGATAGGCGATTCGGAAAAGGACGAATTCCTCGGAAACGCCCTCTGCCTCCTCTTCCCGATAGACTGGCCGGAACCCTTTGGAATCGTCATGATAGAGGCTATGGCGTGCGGCACTCCTGTGATTGCCCGCGCGAGGGGATCGGTACCTGAAGTAATGGAACAGGGCGTCACCGGTTTCATGGTCAGCAGTGATGAAGAGGCGGTGAAAGCGGTCGAAAATATCCACAATATAGACCGACGTCAATGCAGGAATGTTTTCGAGAAGCGGTTTACGGCAAGGCGCATGGCAGAGGACTACCTGAGCATTTACAGAAAACTCATGACCAGAGGAGAACATCCTGTATATCCGTTTGACTCGGTGGCCGCATGATTAAACTCGCATACCCCGCCGCAGGGCGGGGTATTGTCGTGCAGGGACTTCTGATCTGACAATGAAAGACTATGTAGAAATTGAAGGCAGGTACTACATTCTCGCTTCATCGTCGATCGCTGAGGAATCCAGCAGGGTACTTAAATATTCGGATACTTTTGCAATCCTCGACCGCCACGGCGATATACGCCCTCTCGGATTCGAAGACCACGGCCTCTTTCATGAAGGGACAAGATATCTTTCAAGAAGTGTTTTCCGGCTAAGCGGAAAGAGTCCTATCCTTCTGAGTTCATCAATAGAGGAAGACAACTGTTTCTATGCCGTTGACCTGACGAATCCAGACATTACTGCAGAAAACCGCTTAATCCGGAAAGGCACTATATATTTTCGCAGATATATATTTCTCCGCAGGGGGACCTACTATGAACGCCTTACGATACACAACTACGGCATTGATCCTGTCAAGCTCTCGATTCAGTATGAATTCGATGCAGACCATGTAGATATCTTTGAAGTGCGCGGCCTCAAAAGGCCTGTTCGCGGCTCAACCCTCGAGCCTGAAGGCGACGGAAGCTGCATCACAATAGCCTATGAAGGACTGGATGGAATAAAACGCACCACTGAGGTAAGGTTCTTCACCCAGCCATCAGGAATAGAAGGACGGGAGGCGGTCTTTGATCTTCAGATCGAGCCCGGAAGCGACCTGGAACTCTCCTATAAAGTCATATGTCATCGTGAAGGAATCCGGACATTTTCAAGCGAATCCTTCTCCGCGGCATTCGAAAAGACGCTGCATGATTACGATGAACTGAAAAAAAGTCTGTGTGTGATCGAGACATCGAACGAACAGTTCAATGACTGGCTGAACAGGTCACGCGCCGACCTCAACATGCTTCTGACAAAGAAGGGGGACATTTATTACCCGTACGCCGGCATCCCCTGGTACAACACCGTATTCGGAAGAGACGGGATAATCACCGCCATTCAGACGCTATGGTGTTACCCGCACATTGCGCGCGGCGTCCTCACACTACTTGCAAACGGACAGTCAAACTCCGTCTCTCCTGAAAAAGATGCAGAACCCGGAAAGATTATTCATGAAGAACGCTTTGGAGAACTTGCAAACACAGGCGAAATCCCCTTTGGAAGTTATTACGGGAGTGCAGACGCAACTCCACTGTTTATCATGCTTGCCGGATATTATTACGAGAGGACCTCTGACATTGATCTCATCCGCAGCCTGTGGCCAAACATAGAGAAAGCCCTTCAATGGATAGATGAATACGGTGATATGGATGGAGACGGTTTCGTTGAATACCGGCCGGGCGGCTCCAGAGGACTAACCAATATGGGATGGAAGGACTCCCACGATTCGATATTTCACCTAAACGGAGAACTTGCCGAGCCACCCATCGCTCTCTGTGAGGTGCAGGGTTATGTATATGAAGCAAAACTCCGGGCATCCCGGATGGCAGCGACACTCGGGAAGCACGAGCTGTCGGAACGGCTCAGGGGGGAAGCACAAAGATTGCGCAAAAAGTTTCATGAGGCATTCTGGTCAGAAAAAATCCTTACATATGCGATAGCCCTTGACGGAAAGAAAAGACGATGTGAAATCAGGAGTTCAAATCCCGGTCACTGTCTCTTCAGCGGCATTGCAACGAATGAACATGCGGTAAAGATAAGCTCCCAGCTCACCGGTCCCGCATTTTTCAACGGATGGGGCATCAGGACTGTAAGTGCATCAGAGAGCCGGTACAATCCCATGTCATATCATAACGGCTCTGTCTGGCCGCACGACAACTCTATCATTGCATACGGGATGGCACGTTATGGGATGAAACAGGAGGCGCAGAAGATACTCACCGGAATGTTCGATGCAAGTATCTTCCTCGACCTGCACAGGCTGCCCGAACTCTTCTGCGGTTTCGACAGGATCAGGGGTGAGGGGCCGATACTTTATCCCGTCGCCTGTGAACCTCAGGCATGGGCAGCAGGGGCGGTCTTTCTCCTCCTGCAGGCATGCCTTGGCATGAGCATAAACGCTCCGGATAACAAACTTTTGTTTGATCGTCCCGTCTTGCCGCAGTTCCTGCAGCAGGTCAGAATTCTGGGTCTGAAGATCAGAGATGCATCTGTGGACCTCGAGATCAACCGCCATGAAAGCGATGTAACAGTCAACATCCTGAACCGCACAGGTCAAGTCACCCTCAATATCTCTAAATAAGTCAAGCAGTTATCGAAGTTGAACTTCGATAACTGCTTGACTTTCCAGAGACTTGTGATATATTAGATTCAGGTTAA
>CAZZGC010000137.1:0-6613 GCA_964653915.1 uncultured Thermodesulfovibrio sp. | reverse complement strand
GGCAAATCCGGACATTCAAGAGCAATATCAAAATAATTATAATACCCGGCGTTATAACCCCGGGTATAAAGTATTTAATTATATTTCGCATCTGAAATTTCCGCTTTGCCTTGCCGGCTGATAGCCGCTATTTTATTGTATTTCCGTCCGCAGGGCTTGTCAATTGGAAATCAGCGGCTGCAGTTGTCCATCCTGAGCAGAAAACCTGTATTTGCATAATGGATAGTTGTGTGATATTGCCTAAATGGGGTCGAAATTTTATAATAAGCCGGTTGTTTTCATGATGAAATCTGAAACTTTTGGGAGGACCGATGAGATTATCCGGGAAAAACGCTCTGATTACCGGCGCTGCTCAGGGGATAGGTAAATCGATCGCCCTGATGCTGGCAGCCGAAGGGGCTAACATAGGGGTAGCGGATGTAAACATTCAGGCAGCGGAAACCGCATCAGCAGAGATTGCGGAATCAGGGGTAAAAAGCAAAGCATACAGACTCGACGTATCGAACCAGGAGGAAGTCTCATCGGCATTCAAGACCTTTGTGGAAGATTTCGGGTCGCTGGAGATACTTGTCAATAATGCCGGCATCACTAAAGACGGTCTAATCATGAGGATGAAGGAAGAAGACTGGGATGCAGTAATAAATATAAATCTGAAGGGCAGCTTCCTCTGCTGCAAGGAGGCTGTAAGAATTATGGCAAAGCAGAGATACGGCAAAATCATCAGCATATCATCTGTCGTCGCATTCATGGGAAATGCCGGCCAGGCCAACTACAGTTCTTCAAAGGCTGGCCTCATAGGACTAACCAAGACAATAGCCAGAGAATATGCCGCACGGGGAATACGGGCCAACGCAGTAGCACCCGGATTCATACAGACTGCCATGACAGAGGTCTTGCCCGATGAAGTAAAGGCGGAGATGAAGCGCGCCATACCTCTGTCCGAGTTCGGGTCCCCAAATGATGTAGCCGCAGCCGTTCTCTTTTTAGCCTCTGCCGAGTCAGATTATATTACCGGGCAGGTCATCCATGTTAACGGCGGCATGTACATGTAGATATACAGCATGTATGAAAAATGACCGGGAACCGTGTATAATTGTTGACTTGTGACAGAAATGTTTATATATTAACAGCCATTTAATCTGGAGGTGCATAATATGTCTGTTGAAGCGAAAGTAAAAGAAATAATCTCGAAGCAGCTTGGAGTTGACGCGGAAAAGGTTACACCTGAGTCATCCTTTGTTGAAGATCTTGGAGCCGACTCGCTGGACACCGTGGAACTCGTCATGGCACTGGAGGAAGCATTCAATATCGAGATACCTGACGAGGATGCTGAAAAAATACTGAAAGTACAGGATGTAATCAAATATATTAACGAAAAGTCCGGCAACTAATCACGGACAATTCGTAAGGCGGCGCTCCTGACGGGTAATCGTCCTTTCAGGTTCCCGTTTCAATTATCCAATCAGACGCGCCGGTTGGATGCAACCTGATACTTTCTATATGCTTTTACTTTCAGAGTTGCTATTCATTTTTTAATTTTGATTTGTAATTATTTCATTTTGAGTTTCGATATCTGATTTAGGTAATCAATGCTTAATTACTGGAACAGAGCTTGTTATGAATAGAAGAGTAGTAATTACAGGAGTCGGAATGGTGACTCCCCTCGGCACCGGCACAGACAAATCTTGGGAAGGTCTCATGAGCGGACGCTCAGGAATTGCCCGTATCAACGGTTTTAATCCAGAAGGGATATCCTGCCAGATTGCGGGCGAAGTGACCGATTTCAATCCGGACGACTTCATCGAGTTCAAGGAACAGAAGAAGATGGACAGGTTCATACACCTGGGGCTGGCAGCGGCTACAATTGCGATGGAAGATTCGGGATTGAAGGTATCCCGGAGCAATGCCGGCCGTATCGGAGTAATCGTTGGGGCAGGCATAGGCGGCATTTCCACCATAGAAAAGTACAATCAGATTTTGATCACTAAGGGCGCCAGAAGAGTATCTCCATTTTTTATCCCGATGACGATCATTAATCTTATTTCCGGACAGATATCGATCAGATATGGTCTCAAAGGGCCCAATTCATCTGTTGCCACGGCATGCGCAACCGGAACTCACTCGATCGGGGACGCATACAGAATCATCAAGAGCGGGATAGCAGACGCGATGCTTGCAGGAGGTTCCGAAGCAGCCGTTTCCCCCCTCGCCATAGCAGGCTTCGCCTCGATGAAAGCCCTTTCGACCAGAAATGATGAGCCTGAGAAGGCAAGCCGTCCCTTTGATAAAGACCGTGACGGATTTGTCATGGGTGAAGGCTCAGGCGTGCTTGTGCTCGAGGAACTGACAAGCGCTCTCAAAAGAGGGGCCCGAATCTATGCGGAATTAGTCGGCTACGGGTTCAATGCTGATGCATATCATATAACAAGCCCAGTCCCTGACGGCGAAGGCGCTTCAACTTGCATGAAACATGCGCTCGACGACGCTGCCATGTCTCCTGAAAATATAGATTACGTCAATGCGCACGGTACTTCCACCAAATACGGAGACGAGATCGAGACCGCGGCTATAAAAAGAGTTTTCGGCGATCATGCTTACAAACTATGCGTCAGCTCCACCAAGTCGATGACCGGCCACCTTCTGGGGGCAGCCGGTGGCGTGGAAGCGGTTATCTGCATACTTGCACTTCGTGATGGGAAGGTGCCCCCTACAATAAATCTTGATAATCCCGACGAAGATTGCGACCTTGATTATGTGCCTCACAAGGCAAGAGAGATGGACATTAACGTAACCATGTCAAACTCTTTCGGATTTGGTGGGACCAATGCGTGTATCATCTTCAAAAGATTTGAAAAACCTTGAAAACTCCCTTGGATACGTCTTTAAGAAAAGACAACTCCTGACCGAGTCTATCACTCACAAATCATACTCTCATGAACATGGCGAAAGCCTTATCCCTTTCAATGAGAGAATGGAATTCCTCGGTGACGCGGTGCTTGAGCTCATAGTAAGCGAATATCTCTTTACCAGGTACAGACATTTTACGGAAGCAGATCTGTCGAGAATAAAGTCATACGCGGTTCAGGAATCCACCCTTGCCGCTGTAGCAAAGAAGCTGAAACTCGGTTCCTATCTACGCCTCGGCAAGGGGGAAGAAATGACCGGAGGGCGCAAAAAGCCTTCTTTGCTTTCTAATGCATTCGAAGCTGTAATAGCTGCCGTATTCCTTGACGGAGGATACAGAAATGCAAAAAAAGTTATCGCTTCCTGCCTGTTCCCCCTTATAGAAAAACTCACGAGCAAGAACGTAATATTTGATTTCAAGACGCATTTTCAGGAAATATCCCAGTCAGAGTTCGGGGTGCTTCCCAGGTATGTTATTGATAAAGAAGAAGGTCCTGAACATAAAAAGACCTTTGAGGTAAAAGTCTATATAAAGGACAAGTTCATGGGATCAGGGAAAGGGACAACAAAAAAGGCAGCCGCTCAGAAGGCAGCCGAGGCGGGATTGAAAAAGATCGGAGGCAGGAAATGAAGCTCACATACAGGAAAGCCGGTGTTGACATAGAGAAAGGGAACCGGCTGGTCGACCTTATCAAACCGATGGCAAAATCCACATTCAACAGAAATGTCGTAACCGAAATAGGGTCGTTCGGGGCCTTCTACAGATTAAACACAAAGAGAATGAAACGGCCTCTTCTTGTAAGCGGCACTGACGGGGTCGGCACAAAACTCAAGATCGCCTTTATGATGAACAGACATGATACCGTCGGCATCGATCTTGTTGCGATGTGTGTCAACGACATTCTGACAAGCGGCGCATCTCCTCTTTTTTTTCTGGACTACTTTGCCACAGGAAAGCTTTCAAACCGGCAGGCAGCTTCAGTGATAGAAGGCATAGCCGAAGGATGCAGAATGGCGGGATGCTCCCTCATTGGTGGTGAGACAGCCGAAATGCCGGGCTTCTATGCCAAAGGGGAATACGATCTGTCCGGATTCGCTGTCGGACTCGTGGACGGCGCAAAGATTATCGACGGCTCCGGCATACGTGATGGAGATATTCTGATCGGGCTGCCTTCAACCGGTCTGCACAGCAATGGTTACTCTCTGGTCAGAAAACTTTTCTTTGATTTAAACAAATACCGCCCCTCAAAAAAATTCCGGGAACTCGGCTGCAGTATAGGCGAGGAGTTACTGAGGCCGACACGTATTTATGTAGGCACAGTACAGAGACTTATCAAAAAATTCACTATTAACGGAATGGCACATATCACCGGCGGCGGCCTGACCGAAAACCTGCCCCGAATCATTCCGAAAGGATCCGGCCTGGGTTTCGAGATAACAGAAAGCAGCTGGCCGGTTAAACCTGTTTTCGAACTGATCAAGAAGGAAGGCCGTATTTCGGTTCAGGAGATGTACCGAACCTTCAATATGGGAATCGGTTTTGTCCTCGCTGCCGAAAAGCGGGAAGGAATGAAAATCATGCGCTCACTGAAGCGGGCCGGTGAGGATGCGTTCTTAATCGGCAGAGTCAAGCGCGGTATAAAAGGTGTTGAATATATATAGAACCGATCAACTCCGGAGGATAAAGAAATGTCAGACTTGCTTACGCTGGGAGTTCTCGCATCAGGCAGGGGCTCCAATTTCCAATCAATACTTGACAGCATAGAAGCCGGATTCCTTCCAGCCCGTATCGCTGTACTCATAAGCGACAATCCAGGGGCCCAGGCGCTTGAGCGCGCCGCAAGCAGGGGTATAGAGACCCTCGTATTCAAACCATCCGATTTCCAGGACAAGGACGCCTACTATTCGCATATTGCCGCAAACCTGAAAAAAAGGGATGTGGATCTCGTAATACTGGCCGGATTCATGAGGGTAGTCGGTAAGGCCCTGATAGAGCAGTATCAGAATAAAATCATGAATATACACCCTGCCCTGCTGCCGTCTTTTCCCGGCCTGCACGGTCAGAAACAGGCGGTTGACTACGGAGTAAAAATCTCGGGCTGCACGGTTCACTTCGTTGATGAAGGCGTCGATACCGGCCCTATCATAATTCAGGCCGCTGTACCCGTCTATCACGATGACACGGAAGAAACACTCTCAGAAAGGATTCTCAGACAGGAACACAAGATATTCCCTTACGCAATAAAGCTTTACGCCGAAGGAAAGCTGTCAATCGACGGCAGGAAGGTCTCGATCAGGGGGTTCAGGGAAGACACGCTTATCACTAACCCGCCGATGATTTAAAAATCGTCAAAAGTCGATAAGGTTCGAACTTTCCCTCAAAAGCTTACGGAAATATCGGATAGTTTCTTTCAGCCCATCATCAAGAGATACACCAGGCTTCCACCTGAGTCTCTTTTTTGCCAGTCCGATATCGGGACGTCTTTGTACAGGATCATCAGCCGGAAGTGGTTTGAAGACTATCCTCGATTTCGAACGTGTCAGCCTTATAACCTTCTCGGCCAGTTCAAGAATGGTGAACTCATCAGGATTGCCGAGGTTTACAGGACCGGTAAAGTCGTCACGTGACTCCATGAATCTGACGAATGCCTCGATCATGTCATCTACATAGCAGAAACTCCTGGTCTGTTCCCCTTTCCCATAGACCGTAATAGGTTTGCCCTGCAGGGCCTGCACAATGAAATTACTTACCACACGGCCGTCTCTCGGGTGCATTCTCGGACCGTAAGTATTAAAAATACGGGCCACCTTAATTCTAAGATTGTGTTGCCGGTGATAATCAAAAAACAGTGTCTCAGCACATCGCTTACCCTCGTCATAACAGGAGCGAAATCCGACCGGGTTAACATTGCCCCAGTATGTCTCTTTCTGCGGGTGCACCTTGGGGTCACCGTAAACTTCGGAAGTTGATGCCTGAAAAATTTTGGCCTTGACACGTTTCGCCAGTCCCAGCATGTTAATAGCACCATGTACGGATGTCTTGGTCGTCTGGACAGGATCGAACTGATAATGAATCGGAGATGCCGGACAGGCAAGATTGTATATCTCATCCACCTCGACATAAAGAGGAAAACATATGTCATGCCTTACGATTTCAAAGAGAGGGTTCTTGTGAAATGACAGAACATTAGTCTTTCTGCCTGTGTAGAAATTGTCCACACAGATAACGTCATGCCCTTCATTCAGGAGCTTTTCACAGAGGTGCGAACCCAAAAACCCCGCGCCACCGGTTACAAGTATCCTTTTCATCTGTCTCCTTTCAAGGAATCACAAGTTGCATAATCATTAATAACGACAGAAGTTTCAGTATTTTAACATAAAAAACAATGTGGTAAGTAGCAAGTGATAGGTGGTAAGTCAAAGTATAACTCAAAAAATAAAAATATAAGATAAAAATTGCGGAAATTGTTTTTTGATTGAAAGTTCTTCCTTATCACCGGCCTCCGACCTCTTGACGCATGTATAATAAATCCGTAATATAAACAGGTTATAGATTTTGGGGCGTCGCCAAGCGGTAAGGCACTGGGTTCTGGCCCCAGCATACGGGGGTTCGAATCCTCCCGCCCCAGCCATCGGTCCCATCGTCTAGCGGCCTAGGACGCCGGCCTCTCACGCCGGAAACACGGGTTCGATTCCCGTTGGGATCACC
>CAZZGC010000136.1:0-6674 GCA_964653915.1 uncultured Thermodesulfovibrio sp. | reverse complement strand
GCGAAGGCTGGTGGAGCTGAGCGGGATCGAACCGCCGACCTCTTGAATGCCATTCAAGCGCTCTCCCAACTGAGCTACAGCCCCATAAAACTACAGTTAACGGTTGTCAGTTTACAGTTGACAGTTAAAAACAACCTATTGAAAACGGCAACCTCAATAAACGCGACAATAATTATAGCACAAGCAACGCCAATATTTGGATACCCCTCCCCTATCTCTTCCTGAGTGCGCTCGCAAGATCAGGATCTTTTCCCATCTTCGCTATCGCGTCGGCAAGCGCGGCCTCAATTATTCTGTCCATAGTAATATTGTCAGGCTCAAGATATCTCTTCTCTTCATTCTTGCCCTTATATGGACCGAAAATCTTCATGGAACCATCAGACGCATCCGTCACTTTCAGAAGGATGCTTACCTCACCGATTATATCCCAGTCCTCACTTGAAACATCAGTATGAATCCAGAACTTACGGATCTCTCCGCCGATCGAGACATCTTCGTTAGCGTCCGTGAAGCTGTACCCCCGCTTTTGCAGCTCAGCTTTTATTGCGTCACGAACGACCTCGCTTACCGGTCGGTCTGACTTTACGTCATAAATGCGTGAATAAACGGAACGCTTTATCCCGCCGACAAGTTCAGACTTGTCCGTTTCATCGCGCCTGTCTTCGAAAGCAAGCAGTTTCACTGCGGCAGGAGACACAGAGGAAAGCAGGTTCTCAGGATCAGCCACCGGTTCATACATGATATTCAGTGCCGACTGACAACCTGCAAATACCATCAGCAACAACAGCGCAATGATCAACGTAATGATTTTCAAAATGTTTCCCGTCATTAACGATTCTCCTTCCTGATCCTATTTTTTCAGCATACAAATGTGGTCTGTTATCAAGCCGGCCGCTCCATCCGGAGGGAAATATTGCCACTTCATGTCTATCCATGACAATAGAGGGCTCCCCGTCTTCAGACCGCTTCGCAATATCTTTCTGTTCAGACAATCCACCATCAGCCTGTCTTCATACTTCTCTCTGTCCTTAGACGTCATGATTGTAACCTCATAAATAAAAGGGGATTTCTTCCTCATCGACAGGGCATCATAAAAGAGAGCAAACCCTCTCTGCGTTGTGCCGATTTTTTTCCAGTCTTTCCTTGCAGATGCACCATCAGTGCCGGACTCAACGCGGGGTCTCCTTCTTATAACAAGAGCTATTTTCGGCACAGGCCGTCTCTTCTTCACAACGGCAGGCGTCCTCCCGGTTTCTTCAGGAGGTTTTGGTTTGTTTACAACCGGTAATGACTCATCAACGGCCGGCTTCTTTTTATCCGGCAAAACCTTCTCTTCAGGACTCTTGCCACTATCGACCTTTGCGGATTCATCTCCCAGCATAGCCACACCCGGCGCAAGCGTCTCCTTAACCGTCACCTTTACCGGCTTTGTCTTATCAGGCTCAGGCTGCTTTTTTACTGCTTTGCTTGCAACCATGCGCTGCTTATCAGAAGCCTGTGACCTTTGAGCCTGGGTCTTGCCGGCATCCTTTTTTATAACAGCGGTCCCGATCTTCTTATCAATCTTCTTTTCAGCCGATGCCGTTGTCCGGACTACTTTTTTCTTGGGAGGCAGCGGCTTTCTGAGCTTTCTCTTAACAATCTTTTGTGCAGGCTTGACAGTATCAGTTTTCCCGGCTGCGGCCTTTTTTGTAATGCCTTCAGTCTTTGCTGCATCCCTCTCAGGCTTCCGGCGGCCGACAATAGTCTTCTCTGTCTGAGCCACGCGGCGATCCTGCCTGTCGGGTGCAGCCTTTTCGACCGGTTTTTTCTGAACGGGTTTATTTACCACCGGCAAATCTCTTTTCATTGCCGTTCCCTGAGGGCTCGCTACCTCACCCTTGGCCGCCAATGTCCCCGGTGTCCCTGCGTCACCCTTTTGAATAATTCCGTTGTCGCTGACAGCCTTATCCGTACTCAAACTTTTCTTAATATCGACGGGAGACTCAGGCAATTCAAAAGGAACGGCCGATTCGGGGGCAACAGGCGGATTATCCTCCGGCAGACTCCCGGCAATAAGATCATGTTCCGGTTCAACGGTTCCATCGGCACTGCGGGCAGTTTCGCCCGGGGCCTCAGTTGTACGCAGCCGGTCCAGTACGCCATTCAGATGAGTAACTTCATCAGGCAGAGCAAACAAAATCGCTATACTCAGAACCAGAATCGCTGTCACCGCTAATGCAGGAGATCTGCGCCTGATTCTCCGTGACACGGCTCGCCTGGGAGCGACCGGTCCGGATT
Source organism: uncultured Thermodesulfovibrio sp. (assembly GCA_964653915.1). Taxonomy (GTDB): domain Bacteria; phylum Nitrospirota; class Thermodesulfovibrionia; order UBA6902; family UBA6902; genus CAZZGC01. The sequence continues at coordinate 4,394 of CAZZGC010000136.1, read as the reverse complement.
CACCTGCAGGCGGCTTATCTGCTTCCGGGATCACCGCCTTAGTCTGAGCCGTTATATCCGAAGCAGCGGAGTCAACACGGGAACGGGGTTCCCGCTCTTCGCTATCACCTGTCTTATCTTCAGCGCCGGTTGGCACAGAAGACGATACTTCATCTCCAGCCCCTGCCATATCATCCTCTGCAGCCCTGAGAGCTTCTTCTATATCCTTTCCAACCGCAGAAGAGGGATGTGCATCCTGGATGGTATCAATAGTCTTATCATTATAAAGCGGGATATCAGGGGAGATATGTTTGAGGCGTTCCTCCAGCTCCAGAAGCATGTTTATCGTTTCCGGATCAGACTCTGTAAATTCAACTCCAAACGCGTATTTGTACCAGCCGCTCCGTTTCCATACAATTTTACCCCTGATCGTTACCGCTTCATCCATCTGCGGATGTTTAAGCGATATTTCCAGCATCTCGCCAAGCCTGAGGTCATGAGACTGGGCCTCAATGCTGATCCCGGCAGTGGAAAAACTGTTGGTTATTCCGATAGCCTTTGCAGACCTCTTGTGAACAGGGCTGAACTCCGCTATCAAAAAGACTTTAGAGCGCTCAGTTTTTCTCTGCTCTTCCGGCATGGCTTGCCTCCTGCCTCCGGGCGTGGCACCGTCCCTACTGCATACTGTCTTTTCCCTTAACTCTACAATTCCTTAAAAATCCCCCTCGCTCCCCTCGGAAACGAGTCGTACCGACCTTTTTTAAAGGGGGATACCCTCCCGCTTAACTCCAAACTCCAAACTCCAGACTCTAAACTCCTTTTCCCGCCTTTCCCGCTTCATTTCAGGCCCAGCGTGACAAAGGCCCACAGGCACAAAGCTCTGAACGGGCGTACGCCTCTAACTCCAAACTCTTAACTCTTAACCTCATACTCCATCCTATTATATGCAATACAGGGAAGTTTTAATACATGCAGGGTTGAGCTTCTTTATCTAAATATTTTTTCAAGGAACTTCCTTGCCCACCTGGTCCGGAAGGTCTCGACAAGACCTACCTTCCAGAGCCCCTGCTCCCTGTAAAGCTTAAGCCTTGTGATTCCCGATGATTCAGGATAGGTTATATTAATAACAGCCAAGTTGCCTTCTACCTCTCCCATCTCCCACCTGCTTTTATCCAGAACGCTGTCAACATCCACTCCCGCCCGGAAAGAGTTCCAGTAACTCCGGAATAATATCCCATTCTCCCTGAAGTCATCCGCCACATCCTCTCTTTCAACTGAATCGTCCTCTTTCCTCATCGATCGGAAAACATCATCAATAATCCTCTCTCTTGATTTCTTTGTCAGCAGTCTCCACGCGCCATCAAAAGAACCATCCCTTAAAGCGAGAAAAAAACTCTCCGCAGCCGCCAGAATCCGGGATTCTCCTGCACGATTCAGCTCCTTTTGAACGTGCTGACAGGAAGTCAGGAACAATAATGTCACAGACATTATAAAGAGCAATCTTAACCGAAACATATCAACCTAAGCCTGATGATTCACAAATTCGAAGCAGGTGTGGTGAAAGTCAGTGATAAAGGATAAGTGGTATGTGATAAGTGATACGAGGTATCAGGATCAGTTTCAAAAATTAGCTTCCGCAACAGGAACTATCTATCAGCGTTCAGCGCTACCGCCTGCTGCCTACTGCTTACTCCCTACTGCTTACTATTTTAATGGTGGGTCGTTGTTGAACCTCCACCACCTCCACCGCCTCCACCGCTTCCGAGCGCAAGAGCCCCCCCGGCGACAGCCGCGGCAACGATCAGTACCGTTCCGGTCGTGCCGCCCAGAAAGCCCGCTCCGGCTGCCGCGCCCGCAGCGGCACCGGCTTCAGAAGCAGCAAGGGCCTGGGCGATCTCGCTCAGTCCTTCAGAGTTGAGCGTCGCAAGCAGTTTCTCTTTGTTCGCTACTATGTATCCGACAATTTCGCCCGATGATTCATCAAGAACCGGCAAGGCAACTTCACCTTCAGTTACTCCCGGCACCTCTGTTCCTTCAATAAAGGTTCCTTCAGCCTTGGCCGCGATATCTCTGGCCGCAGCGATGGAATCCACCGTCTCTGTCTGCGCATAGGAAAAGTCAGTCCCTGAGAAAACCACTGTAAAGGCAAAAATCAAAATGATCGATACCGTCCTTCTCATGTCCTCCTCCTCTTGAAAGTGAAGTTAATACATTAACAATGACTCTATTTATATATCTTTTTCCTGTCTTTGTCAATGAAAATCTTCAGCTCCCTGCCGATAAAATCGAACAGCGTCCCAAAGTGATACAAGTCCTGGCCCACATCCCTCGTCCATGGCGTAATTGAATATTCAAATGACCGCCGCGATTCAAATCCCGAAAACAGCCTGATCGGAATTTCCACACTTACGCCCTTATCGTGGTAGCCCCGGTTGAAACGATCGGAAAAACCATTCGTATTGGTAAACGAATACCATGCGCTCAGAACCACCCCGTTTATGAATTTGGAAACCGTAAGACGTACCCCCTTGTCTCCGGCCAAAAACCTCCCCGCCTTTATATCCAGTGACAGGTCCATCTCGGGCAGATTAAGCCGGGAGTTGAGAAATGCGGTAGTAAAGACACTCTTTACCGGATCGGATTTCAGTTTGAAAGGCTCATCAGGCTCCCTCTTCTTTACTGCGCTCCCGCCTATACCCAGAAGAAGCCTGCCGTCGAAAAAAGACCTCGCTACCTCCGCATCCACTCCCGCGTATTCGATCTCTATCAGGCCCACCGAAACCTTCCCATACATCCCGTTATCAAGCTTTACTATCTGATCGAACAGGAGCCTGCCGAGCTGAAAACTCTCTTTCTTGTATAAGACGATATCACTCCTTACCGGAATCGACAGGGGTTCATTGGTCGTCTCGATATTGTTTAGGGGATAGGTATCGACACCGGCGTGAAGTGTAGCACCTGTCCAGGGATGATAATCAGCCCAGCCTGTCACACCAAACCGGTATTTGAAAAAACCCGAGGGATCGTTCAGCAGTGTTTCAAGCGCCGGCCTCAGTCCATATTCTATCGATTGCCTGTACCGGCCGGCGGAAACCCGCCGTGACCGCACATCAGTCTCAAGCGATGAGAGGAGATAAAATTCCTCCGGCGTAAGCCTTCCGGCATACAGGTCCGGAAGATCCTCTCTCGTCGTATGATATGTAAACTGCGGGATACCGTTCCGGCTGATTGTAAGATGGATATCCTTTACGCCCTCAGGGAGCATGCCGCTGACCGTCCGCAGGACAACACCGATCGCATCAGCGCTGAAATAATACTTATCGTTCTGTAGCTCGATCCGGATATCCTGATCCGAGAGAACCACGCCGATATCACTGAAGCCGCTGTGATAAAGGGCATTCACTATTCTTTCCTCAGCCGTGGAGGTCCTGTCATGTAACGTTTCCTTATATGCCGGTTCATAGACCGGGATCAGAGGGTTGCCTATTTCGAAAGCCGCGGAAACATTAATGCCGATCTCGTTGCCGCGCTGATAGCTTACGGTAACCTCCGCCCAGTCTGCCGGCCTGTACCTCACGCCGAAATTGAACTTTGAGGGAACAGGTTCGTCAAAGTATTTTCTCAGTGCAGGGTCCCTTGTCTGCTCGTGAAAGCTGATGGGGCTGTACTCTGCCATCAGAGTAAACCTCCTGTCAGGAGAGAATGAAATCCCTCCGAAGAAACGGGACTCCTTCAGCCAGTCACGCGTATCACTGAACATTTCAAGTTTGACCCCCTCATCCGATGATGGAAGCTGACTGTCTCCGTACCTGCCGTTGCCGAATCCTATAGTAAAATCGAAAGGGTATATCTGCTTGCTTGCTGTTACATACTGGGAAGAATACAGCCTCGTCCCGTGCGGATCCATAATGCCTATCGCAAGGGCCGGAAGATACTTGCCCTCTGCCAGAAACTGATACTTGATATCAACGGCCTTGTCCTTGTAATTGCCGTAATCTGTAAATGATGCTTTTTCAGTTTCAACACCGAGAATTTCGGTAATCCTGCCGTCTATTTCCAGGCCCGGCAGCGGGCTGACCGCGCCGTAGTAATACCGGTACGGCCTTATCTGGCTGACTCCCAGCCGGTAGCTGTTTTCTTTCAGCACCCTTGCCGTAGGTATCTCCATAAGCCCGGTCGCACCCCAGTTGGAGGGGAAGATAAAGGGATAATCAGACGAAAAGGCGGGAAAGGCAAGAAAGGCAAGAAAGGCAAGAAAGGCGGGAAAGGCGGGAAATGACACCTTCATTGTATTTTCTCGCCATCCCTGTCTCTCTGCCGTTTAAGGGTTCTTATCATGCTTCCAAGCATGGCTGACACTTCCTGAAGCTGTGCTTCAAGTTTATTGTAATCTTCGCAGTCAAGATATTTTATTT
>CAZZGC010000135.1:0-6765 GCA_964653915.1 uncultured Thermodesulfovibrio sp. | reverse complement strand
CCGATAACGTTTCCCAGTATATTTCGCCTCTCAAAGTGTTCGGCGAGGTGGACTTTCTTCATGCCTTCAGGTCGCATTCTCTTGGAATGCTTGAGAGGGCGGTGCTGAAAAGACTGTTTGACGATACTCTGTCTGTCAAGGTACTGCAGGCTGAGGATATCATAGGTCTGAAGCTGCAGGCCATAAAGAACGATGAATCAAGAAAAGCTCTGGACCTTGCGGATATAGAATCGTTAATGGATCGTCGCAGGGGTGATCTGGACTGGGATCTGATAAATGAATACTTCGAGATTTTTGAATTTCGTGATATGTTTCTGACGCTCAAAGAGAGATTTCTTCATGATCGGTAATGATGAAAGGGCGGAGCTGCTGCGCCTTGCGTGCTCTGTGTCTCTGCGAAAGGATATGCGATATATTGCGACCCACAGGCATAGCCCTGTAGTTTTCGAAGGCGAGGTGAGTCTTGAGCGTCTGATCAGATTTCTGAACCAGTTCAATGAATGTATAAATCATGAACCCGGGCCGTTCAAGCCCATCATCGACAGGGATATGAGGTTGTAAACGACCGGCGGTCTCCAATCCTTCAGGATAAAATTTTATGCAACTGTAAGGTTGACAGCAGGCTGTAAGGAGCAGATTGGGGAAGCGTGAAATCTTTATCCCCCGATCTCTGACCGGTGACGTTCTTCTGCAAGGTTCACAGAACCTTTTGTTATGTGCTAAAATTGACTTCATGCTCATTCAGGAAAATAAACGGATACAGTTTAAAGGAGGATTAATAATGCGTAAAATAGCGGTTATAGTTCTGTCTCTTCTGATCGTACCACTGCTGATGTCCGGCTGCACGGACAAGAAGACGATGGAGAAACTCAATCAGCTGGAGCAGAACCAGAAGAGTATTCTTGCCAAGCTTGACACAATCGAGAAACAGACAAAACTTGCCAAAGCGCCGGCCGCCAATACGCGACCGCAAATAGACTGGAACAAGGTGCACAATATACCGATCGGCTCGTCGTTTGTAAAGGGCAACAAGGATGCCAAAGTCACTATAGTAGAATTTTCTGATTTTCAGTGTCCGTACTGTTCAAGGCTGCAACCCACTCTCAAACAGGTACTTGAGGCCTATCCTAATGACGTGAAGCTCGTATACAAGGACTACCCGCTCTCTTTCCACAAGAACGCCCGGCCTGCAGCAAAGGCCGCAAGGGCGGCGGGAGAGCAGGGGAAATTCTGGGAGATGCATGATCTGATCTTTGCTAATTTCTCAACACTCAGTGAAGACAAGTTCATACAGTTTGCCCGGCAGCTCGGCCTGGATATGGAAAAGTTCAAGGCTGATTTCAAGAGCAGCAAGTACGATGCCCTTATTCAGCAGGATATAGCGCTCGGGAGAAAAGTGGGTGTAACGGGAACGCCGACGCTCTTCATGAACGGAAAGCGTATGCAGAGAAGGAGCTTTGATTTCTTCAAGGAGTCGATCGAAGGATATTTAAAAACGGGTTAACCCATATAATCACAATTCGGTTTATTAGTAGCAGGCATGAAAGCATAAGATATGTGGTAAGAAGTAAGTGATAGGTGGTAAGTCAAAGGAAGCTGATTTTAATAAATATTTTTCCAGTCACTTATAACATACTACTTACCACTTTACTCAAACCTATGCCACACATTCTGCGATAAAGCAGATTAGATCTTGCGGGACCGGACCATCAGGAGATTAATATATCAAGAAGCCTGTCGAGATCGTCGAGTGAATAGTATTCGATCTCGATCCTGCCTCTTTTGTTTGACTTATGCACGACCCTGACCTTTGTGCCGAGGCTGTGCATCAGCTTCTCTTCGAGAGAGGCTATCTGCGGGTCTTTAGTTAATCTGGAGGAGGATTTCTTCCGCCTGGTTGGAGCGCCCTTCTTGCAAATCGCCTCTGTTTCACGGACGCTTAGACCACTGTCTGTTATTTTCTTGTAAACCGTCTTGATCGATCTGCTGTCAGGAAGCTGAAGAAGCGCCTTGGCATGCCCCAGTGTGAGTTCTCCTCCTGCAAGACCGCTTTTGACATCATGGGGGAGCTTCAGTATTCTCAAGTAGTTTGTTACTGTCGCACGGTCCTTTCCAACCCTGCGGGAGAGCTCATCATGGGTCAGGCTGAATTCACTGATGAGCCGGTCAAATGCCTCAGCGGTTTCAAGAGGATTGAGGTCTTCACGCTGTATATTCTCGATCAGCGCCAGTTCGAGCGCCTCCGCCGGAGCCGCATCCTTGACGATGGCCGGAATCCGGTTCAATCCGGCCGACTGCGAGGCGCGCCACCTGCGTTCACCGGCAATCAGTTCGTAACGGTCATCATTCAACCTGCGGACTATTACCGGCTGAATAACCCCCTTTTCTTTTATCGATGAGACCAGTTCCGCAAGTGCAGCGTCATCAAACCTCCTGCGAGGTTGATTTTCATTGGGGACAATGCTTTTTATCGGCAGTTCGAGTACCCCACCGCCTCCTTTTTTGTCTTTGTCAGGGATGAGAGCTGACAGCCCCTTACCCAGTGCCGGTTTCATTCCCGATCATCTCCTTTGCAAGTTCAAGATAGCTCTGTGCCCCTTTGGAGCGAACATCATAAAGTATAACCGGTTTGCCATGGCTGGGCGCCTCGGCAAGAGTCACATTGCGGGGTATAACCGTTCTGTAAACCTTGTCACCGAAATGTTTCCGCAGCTCTTCGGTGACCTGTCTTGCAAGTGTATTCCTTCCATCGAACATTGTCAATAGTATCCCCTCAATTTCGAGGTCGGGGTTCACGCCGTTTCTGACGAGTTCATATGTGCGCAGGAGCATGCTGATACCCTCAAGTGCATAATATTCACATTGCATAGGAATGAGCAGACTGTCGGCTGCGACCATAGCATTAAGCGTCAAGAGACTCAATGAAGGTGGTGAATCTATGAATATATAATGATAGAGATGCCTGATACGGTCGAGCGCGTTTTTTAATATTGTCTCACGGCCTTCCCTGGCGGCGAGTTCGAGTTCAGCCCCTATCAGTTCAAGATTCGAAGGGATGATGTAAAGGTCTTCTATTGCTGTAGATTTTATTACGTCATGCACATCAGTCGCACCTGTATAGAGATCGTAAAGACTGCCCTTTACAGTCTCCTTGTCTATACCAAGACCGCTTGTCGCATTACCCTGCGGGTCGGTATCTACTAGCAGTACCCTGCGTCCCGATGTGGCCAGTGAGGCCGCAACGTTTATGGCTGTAGTTGTCTTTCCGACGCCGCCTTTTTGATTGGCTATAGCGGTTATTTTACCCCTGTTCATGGTATAGGTATCCTCTATCTTGAACCTTAGCTCGTATTAATCACAAATCCGACGCATCCTGTATATTTTTGAGCCATGCCTTCTTCGATTGCTCAGCTCATGAATTATACGGGTTAGAGCTTCCCGGCAAATAAAGACATAAAATTATAGAATAAAGAAGGGATGAAAGTGAAACGCCTTTTTCAGGCGCCGTCCTGGACGAATTTGAAGCCTTTTTTTATGGATAGTTCGGCCCTTGCCAGTTCCTTGCCTAAATATGCAGCATGACTGAGTTCGGAAACCCAGTTGTTCTTGATAATCGTAAGATATATGTCCCTGCTGTTTTTTCCCTCGATTTTCCTGAGCAGCCTGTTGTCATATGAGTAATGTTCGACAAGAATCTTTCCTGTTTTTGACGAGGGAAGAATGACGAAATAACCTGCCTTGTCCAGCTTGATATTCTTGCCATGCTTGCGTACCGGAACTCTCGGCACATCGCCTGCTGCCCGCGCCTCATCTTCCGATCCATCCCCGCAGGTATCGCCGCATCCGCAGGATGAGACGGACAGGGGTTTTACCGGCATCATGATCGGTTGAACCGACTGTACCGGCTCGTTGTGACAGCCGCATGACGGCGCGCAGCCGGCTGCAGCGGCATCCCGCGCGAGATCCTTTATTTTCTTCATGATCGCCCGTGTGTTCTCCGAACCGATCATGTCTTCCATATGTACCTGTTTTCTGAATTTAGTTATCTCCTCTTTAGTTACATTCTTGAGGATCGGGCGCCTGCCTTGGGAGCCGATCACCCTCATTTTGGAATCAACCCCCTTTTCCCAGAGTGCCAACAGAGTGCGACCGCTCTGATGACCAGCGGAGTCCTTGCCCGCTACTATGAGGAAGCCTATTGCAGGGTTTGATATAACATTTTTTATGATCTTGTCGATGCCGATATTCTCTGTCTCGGTCTTTCCGACTATACAGAGACCATCGGGCTTCTTTGCAGCAAGTTTTTCTTCCAGCTTTGTACTCGCGAGGACCGAAACGGCTACCGGAGCATTCCGGTCAACAATCGTGTATTCTCCTTCCACAGGGGGCCATCCTTCCGATACCTTCATTTCACAGCTTGAGAGGGTGGAAGATGCCAGTGACGGATACTTCTTTGTCAGAAGCGTCATTGCTTCAGGTGGAATGCAGTACTTGCATCCAAAACAGGGGTATGCTTGAGGCTCAAGCTGGTCGTACCATTCATTGACACTTTTCAGCAGTTCACGGGCATCCTTCAGCTTCAGCAAGGGCAGGGAGGCCTTGAGGTTTTCGAGAGTACCCCTCATGCAGCCGCATTTGCGGCACCGGGAAAGCTTCATGCCCCTCTGTATCTCGGAATGTACTTTTTTAAAGGTGGAATCCATCGTATTATTATGTCGCATGAGTCTTTCAAACTTCAACAGACTCTCCAGCATATCTACCTCTAAACGCTAAACTCCAGACGCCAACATCAACCTTTCAACTACTTTTTAACAACCTTTTTCACTACCATTAGACAAAGGATTCAAGGAACTTATTGCAAAAGGCATTCTTATTGTCATTTCGATCCCGACCTGTCGGGGATCAGCGTGGTAAGCAGTAAGTGATAGGTAGTAAGTTAGGGGATTCGGAATGACGTGCCCCATAACTCTAAACTCTAAACTCTATACTCTATACTCTAAACTCCCGCTTCAGGGCATGGCACCGCTTACTGCCTACTGCATACTGCATACTGTTTCCCGCCCCTCTTCCATGATAGTGATATTCAGTCAACTGCGTTGTTATAATACAGCCATAAATGTCGCTTAGGCTGCTTGATAAAATTTATACCCACTGGAAGAATGTAAAAGGGGAAGTCGAGATTGCGGATACCGCTTTTATCGTTCTCCGTATAATCATCTTTGCCGGCGGACTGGGCTGGCTCATATTTTCTGACATCCCAGTTCAGACATTCGAATATGTCAGCGCCATTTTTGCTTACTTTGCCGTTTACAGTTTAGTTATTTTGCTGTGGCTTTTCATATCGCCCTCAAAAAAGCGGTTGATCTATGGAGTTTCACTGGTCTTTGATCTGCTGTACATCACACTGCTCGTGAGGGTGACGGGAGGGTTTCAGAGTTCTTTCTTCAATGGCTTCTATCTCATCACAGCGCTTTATGCATTTTATTACGGACTGATCCCGGGAACGGCTGTAGCAGCTGTTTCGGGTCTCATGTACTTCATCAGTTGTGGATACGATATATACAGGCTTCAGTGGACGGATTTTTTTGTCAGAATCGCGTTTCTTTTCCTGCTTGCCGTGCCGCTCGGGTTGCTCTCGGAAAAGCTGAAGAAGGACAAGGGCATGATGGAACAGCTCAACAGGGAACTCAAGGACTCGATCGAAGAGCTCACGAGGATGCAGAAACGGCTTATTCAGACAGAGAAACTTTCGGCGCTTGGCAGACTGACTGCCGATGTGGCGCACGAGATAAGGAATCCACTCACTTCGATAGGCGGGTTTGCCCGGCGGCTCAACAATAAACTTTCTCAGGGTTCACGGGAAAAGGAATATGCGGAGGTGGTGGTCTCGGAGGTTGACAGGCTCGAAAGGATACTCCGGGATGTGCTGACGTTCTCAAGGGAACCCCGATACAAGATGGAGACAATGGGGGTCAACGGTATAGTTGAAGGGTCCCTTCAGGCCTACTCGGAAGTCTGCTCTGATCAGAAAATAGAGATTGAAAAAGATCTTTATCCGGAGATGCCGATGGTCCTTGTTGACCCGGGACAGATCAGGCTGGCGATTGACAACCTTATTTCAAACGCCATCGATGTTATGTCGGAAGGCGGCAGGCTCACTGTCAAGACTTATGTACAGGAGAAGTTTTCTGTTGAGTATGTAACGATAGAGGTCTCTGATACAGGGCCGGGACTTCCTGATGAGGCTATCGAGAAGATATTCGAGCCTTTTTATACGACAAAAGAGATAGGCATAGGAACAGGACTGGGACTTTCGATCTGTAAAAATATAGTTGATGAGCATAACGGCCTTATATTTGCGGGGAACCGTGAAACAGGTGGTACAACCTTCAGTATCCTTCTGCCGTACCAGAGCAGGGGCAATGGCGCCCGCGTTCCGTGCTGGGAGTTTCATAAATGCGGTGTCGAAAAGGCAGAAGGTGCTGCGAACATGAGGTGTCCTGCATACCCTCATTATGGAAGGATATGCTGGGCCATAGCCGGGACCTTCTGCGGCAAGAAGGTAAGCGGCGCGATAGCGCAGAAGCTGGGTGACTGCAGGAAATGCGAGTTCTACAGGCGTGTAGCTTTGAAAAAGGATCTTTAAGCTTCTGCCGCACGGTTTACTTTTAACCCCGATTTATCATAAAATGTCATGTTAAAGTCTGTTCATGCAGGGCCCATAGCTCAGTTGGCCAGAGCTACCGGCTCATAACCGGTTGGTCC
>CAZZGC010000134.1:0-6813 GCA_964653915.1 uncultured Thermodesulfovibrio sp. | reverse complement strand
GCCGATGCCATCTGGCTTGCCACGAAGCGGTTCCATATCAATGTGTAAAGCCTCAACTGATCTCTCGATTTAATATGTTCCTTAATCTTCTCAGGCGGCCTTAACAGTGATGTCGGCCTGATCGCTTCATGTGCGTCCTGTGCAGATTTCTTGCTCCTGTATACAGGCGGCTTCGCCGGAACATACTCGCTTCCGAACTGGCTCCTGATAAATGACCTTGCCTCACTCTGAGCCTCTGAAGCGATTCGAACGGAATCGGTTCTCATATATGTTATCAGACCGGTTGAACCCTCGTCTCCAAGTTCAATCCCCTCATATAGCTGTTGAGCTACCATCATCGTCTTTTTGGCGGAAAACCGGAGTTTGCGGGAGGCTTCCTGCTGAAGTGTACTGGTAATGAACGGCGGCGCCGGCGACCTCCTTCTCTGCTTCTTTTCGACCGAACTGACCCTGAACTCAGAGCCGTCGAGTCCGGCGATGATGTCGGAAGCCTGCCCTTCGTTGCTTATTTCAATCTTATCCCCTCTGAACTTGAAGAGTTTCGCTTCAAAGGGCGGAGGGTTCTTGCCCTCCAGTTTCGCAGTAATGCTCCAGTATTCTCTCGGTTTGAACGCCTCGATCTCGCGTTCTCTGTCAACAACAAGCCGCAGTGCCACCGACTGTACCCTGCCCGCGCTTAGCCCTCTGCGGACCTTCTTCCACAAAAGAGGCGAGAGCTTATAACCAACCAGGCGGTCAAGCACACGTCTTGCCTGCTGCGCATCAACAAGATTCATATCGATCTTTCGCGGTTTTTTTATTGCCTCGGTAACAGCCTTTTCGGTAATCTCATTGAACTCGACCCTGTATACCTTGTCCGATTCCCCATTGAGTTCAGCCGCTATGTGCCACGCAATCGCCTCTCCCTCACGGTCGGGGTCCGGGCCGAGAAATATTCTTTCAGCCTTTCTGGCTGCCTTCTTGAGGTCGTTCAGGACCTTCTCTTTTCCCTCGATAACAACATAAGTCGGTGTCATATCGTTTTCAACGTCAACACCTATATCCTTCTTGGGAAGATCCTTGACATGACCGATCGAGGCTTTGATGGTAAAGTCTTTTCCAAGAAATTTACTGAGTGTTCTCACCTTCGTAGGTGACTCAACAATAAGTAATGACTTCATTCAATACTGCTCCTTTGCAACCGGATACTCCGGTCCGCGGTGTATCCGGCATATTAAAAAATAAATTCATCATTCAACTCACGCATTCTTTATCGGCAGCGCAGCAGAAAGCTTTATTGACCACATACGCATTTATGATTAAGCAATATAAAAACACTTGCCGTCAGCCTGCCTCACTATACCTTTGAGCTCAAGGGCAAGGAGTACCGACAGCGTCTTTCCCGAATGCAGATCCGCCTGCCGGCTTATATAGTCAATATGCACAGGTGTATCGCCGAGCATCCCGTATACGGCCCTCTCTTCATCGGTCAGATCAGACGTAGCGGCCCTTCTTTCCCGTATCATTCCCTTCAGTTGCGGCGCAAGCTCCGCCAGCACCTCACGGGCATTTTCGACAAGCATCGCTCCGTCCCTGATAAGCCGGTTAGTTCCTCTGGAAGTATCAGAAGTGACGTTGCCGGGTACGGCAAAGACATCCTTACCCTGCTCAAGCGCATAGCGTACTGTAATGAGAGAACCGCTGTCAAGGGCGGCCTCTACAACTATCACCCCGGAAGAAAGGGCGCTGATGATCCTGTTGCGTCGCGGGAAGTTCTCTCTTACCGGCACGGTTCCCAATGGGAACTCGCTGATCACGGCTCCGGATGAAGCGATCCTCTCCATGAGCGACCTGTTCGAGACAGGATAGGGGACATCCACACCCGAACCTAAAACAGCAAGCGTTCTGCCGCCGGCCTCCAGCGCACCTTTGTGGGCGGCCGTGTCTATACCGATCGCCATACCGCTTACAACGGTCAATCCCGCGGATGCAAGATCGCCGCTCATGCTGAATGCGGTCCTGCGGCCATAGTCCGTGGGTTTTCTTGAACCCACTATTGCGACAGAGAAACTGTCATCGGTCGTCAATGAGCCTCTTACATACAACACAATCGGGGCGCCGCCTGCGGCCTTCAGCCCGGACGGGTAATCAGGATCATCAAAGGACATGATCCTGACTCCGAGATGTCCTGCCCTCGCTATCTCGGCCTCCACCCTTCTCCACTGTTTGAAGGATACAATATTACCGGCCGTCTTCTCGCCGATTCCGGGAACCTGCTTCAGATCTTTAGTGGAGGCTCTGAATATGTTTTCCGGATTGCCGAATTCCGAGAGAAGAGCCCTTGTCCTGACAATACCCATATCAGGAATCATGTTCAATGCTATCCAGTAGCGTATATCGGACATCGCTGAAGAGTTCGAGGTTCGACCTCGAAACTTACCACTTTCCCATCTTCAGTCTCAGGGCGTTAAGCTTAATAAAACCTTCTGCATCCTTCTGGTCATAGACCTCTTCAGACTCGAACGTAGCAAGCTCCCTGCTGTACAGAGAGTCCGGGGACTTCCTCCCCACAACCGCGCAGCAGCCCTTGTAGAGTTTCATACGAACAGTTCCGTTAACATTCTTCTGTGTCTCATCCACTAATTTCTGCAGGGCGACCCTCTCGGGCGCAAACCAGAAGCCATAGTATACAAGCTCGGCATATTTTGTTATCAGAGAATCCCTCAGGTGCATCGATTCCCTGTCCATGGTGATAGACTCAATGGCCCTGTGAGCCGCATGAAGAACCGTCCCTCCTGGAGTTTCATACACACCCCTGGACTTCATGCCAACAAACCTGTTTTCTACTATATCGATCCGGCCTATACCGTTTTCTCCTGCAATGCGGTTAAGTTTCTCGAGCAGCTTTGCCGGAGAAATCCTGCGTCCGTCTATCGATACAGGGTCTCCCCTCTCAAACCCGATATTTACATATCGGGGCCGGTCAGGTGCCTTTTCCGGCGGTACCGTAAGGGTGTACATGTCCGACGGCGGTTCTGCCCACGGGTCTTCCAGCACTCCGCCTTCATAGCTGATATGAAAGAGGTTCATATCAGTGCTGTACGGCTTTTTCTTAGTGGCAGACACCGGAATGCCGTGTCTCTTCGCATAATCGATCAAAGATTCTCTTGAATCGAACTCCCACTCACGCCACGGCGCTATCACTTTTATATCCGGCTTAAGGGCATAGTAGGAGAGTTCAAATCTGACCTGATCATTGCCCTTTCCTGTTGCGCCGTGTGCCACGGCATCTGCACGCTCCTTCCGTGCAATCTCTATCTGCTTTTTGGCAATCAGGGGCCTGGCGATCGATGTGCCGAGCAGGTATGAACCTTCATATACTGCATTGGCCCTCAGCATCGGAAAGATATAATCCCTGACGAACTCTTCCCGGAGGTCGACTACGTATGCCTTTGATGCGCCGGTGGCCAGCGCCTTCTTTTTCGCCGCCTTCAGATCCTCCTTCTGGCCAAGATCGGCACAGAATGCGATGACCTCACAGTCGTACTTCTCTCGCATCCATTTTATCGCTATGGATGTATCGAGCCCGCCCGAATATGCCATTACAGCTTTTTTTACCTTCATAGGATTTTAAACATATCACAAGCCCGCAAGAAATGTAAAATAGTTGCGCCTTTATTTATTCTCACGTTATCTGTTAGATTGTACAGAGGAGCGCGAAATGATGAAAAAGATTTTATATTCTCTTTTGATAGTCATAGTGCCTCTCGTCCTGTACCTTCTCTCCCTTGAACCGGTAATCCCCATACCACCCGACGCGGATCATATCAACCTTACAGAAGAGTCGCAGTGTTTCACCTGTCACGGCAAGGGGAAGCCAAATGAAAGAAGCAAGGATCATCCACCCAAGGACCGATGTTTCAAATGCCACAGCATTGAGCGAAAATGAAGATTCTCATTGCAGACGATAATCCGGACTCGAGAATGCTCCTTCGCAGGACACTTGAAAGCGAAGGACATGAGGTTATAGAGACAATCAACGGACAAACCGCGCTTGAGATGTCTCAAAGAGAGCATCCTGACCTGATCATTTCGGACATCCTTATGCCCGGCATGGACGGTTTCCGGTTCTGCATGGAGTTGAAAAAAGACGAGCATCTGAGAAAAATACCTTTCATATTTTACACAGCCACATATACCACACCGGATGATGAGCGGCTTGCCCTCCGCCTGGGGGCATCACGCTACATAGTTAAGCCCGTTGAGATAGACAACTTTCTCGGAATAATCAGGGAGGTGTTCAGAGAACATCAGGAAAAGGGCCTGCCCGTCCCTGATAAATCATGGACAGATGAGCACGATCTCAGCGGCATGTATGAAAAGAGCCTCGTAAGGATGCTTGATGAAAAGGTCCGTGAGCTGCAGCTGTACAAAGAGATATTTATTAACTCCAATGACGCGATCATGGTACTTGAGCCTGACGGCACATTCCGCCAGCAGAACTCGGCCTGCAGGGCGCTTACAGGGTATTCTTCAGAGGAGATGACGGGACGCAATCCATCTGCTTTTTTAGGAGCGGAGGTCTTTGACAGCATAATGAAGAAGCTTTCGTTCAGCGGTGTATTCCGTGGCGAGCTGATAAGCTATACAAAAGAAGGCAAGGCCTTTTACGTCGACATCGGTATGTTTCCTATAACTGATGAACAGGGTAAGGTCACAGCCTTTGTCGGCATTCTGAGGGACATAAGTCGCAGGAAACAATCCGAACAGGAAGTAAAGAAGCGGGTGGAGAACCTCAGGATCATTAATTCGATCATCAGGGATGTATCGTCAACTCTTGACCTCGACACAGTCATGCACAAGATTACGCAAAGCGCTGCTGATCTTGTCAATGGAGACGCCGCCTCGATCGCCGTTTATAACCCGGAACGCCATACAATCAGCTTCCCTTACCACTTCAATATGCCGGAAGAGCTGAAAGAGATTGAAGCGCCTGCCGACAAGTGCCTGGCAGGAAATGTCATTGAAAGCCGTACCCCCGCGATCGTCAATGACTATCCGTCGCACCCTAACGCCATTCCCCGCTTTGTCAAGGCCGGCCTTAAAGAGGTGATTAATGTCCCGCTGATATCAAAGGGCAAATCATTCGGCTGTCTCGGTGTCTTCGGCATTAACAGACAAAAAGGTTTCTCCAGCCATGACGTGGAACTTCTTGAAAGCGTTGGTCAGCAGGCCGCCATAGCGATCGAAAACGCAAACCTTTTCAAGGATCTTGAACATCTTTTTATAAACACTCTGAAATCTCTTGCCACAATAATGGATGCGAAGTCCCCGTGGACGAGGGGACATGCCGAGCGTGTTACAGACTATGCCGTTGCGATCGGTAAAAAGCTCGGCCTGGATGACAACACCCTTCAGACATTGAAACTGGGCGGTCTCCTTCATGACATAGGAAAGATCGGGACATATGATGTGGTTCTCGATAAGCCTGACAAGTTAACCAGAGAGGAGTTTGAGATAGTAAAAAGCCATCCCGAGAGAGGAGCAATGATACTCGAACCAATAAAACAACTGAAGGATATAGTACCAATAGTAAGACATCACCATGAGAGGATAGATGGAACCGGCTATCCCGATGGTCTCAAAGGAGAGGAGATACCGCTGCTTGCAAGGATACTATCCGTTGCGGATGCCTACGATTCGATCACTGCCGACCGGCCATACAGAAAATCTCCGCGCCTCGATTATGCCCTGTCAGAGCTTCGGAACAACGCCGGTACCCAGTTCGACCCAAAGATTGTCGATGCCCTCCTCGAAGTTATCAGCCAATAGCCGCTTACTGCCTCCCTGATCCATATTCCCTCGTCCCTATACCCTTTATAACCGAGACAAGACCATTCACGACTTCCATCATCCGGTCGTAATCTATTATCTCAGGCTCGTCTCCTGGCCCGTGGTACTGCGGATTGCGATAAAATGCGGTGTCGGTAACCATGAATGCCCTGTAGCCAAACTTCCAGAACGACCTGTGATCCGAAAAATCCACGCCCGGTATCGCTGCAAATGTCGCAACTGTTTCGACAGGCAGGGTCGATCCCTTCCTGAACTCACCTGCAGCATCTTCAAGAAATTTCTTTGACCTCAGATCACTGACAAATGTTATATAGTTCCCGACAGGTGAATGCATGAATTTGAATATGGGCAACGGAAACATCTGGCTGCCCTGCTCGTCGGAGAAGTAACCTATCGACTCAAGACATATCATTCCGGCGACATCAGCACCCTGATCATGCAGCGATCTTGCGTAAATATAACTGCCCATATGAGGTGTTCTGAAATATGGGGGCTCTTCCAGGGCAAACGCCACGAAATGAACTGTCATGCCGGCAGGTTCACCGGCAAAGATACGTGCCAGTTCCAGCATGCCGGCCACACCGCTTGCATTGTCGTCCGCCCCCGGCGTTCCGGCAACAGTATCATAATGAGCGCCCACAACGAGTATGCTCTCAGGCCGACCATCACCAGTCCTGACAGCGCTTATATTTTTATAGGAATGAGAATCAGCTTCATATGTCTGCAAAATTGGGCTATAGCCATAATTTCGAAATTCGGCCGAGATGAAATCAGCCGCCTTGTCAAGTATTTCAGGCTTGTCGTGAGGTCTGGGGCCGAGTTCTCCTGCGAGGTACTGAACGACCCTCCTTAGATTCCCGTTAATCTCATCCCTGTTCACTATGCTTCTTTCAAGGGCGTATTGCGATACGCCCTTCCTTTCAGCAGCTGTTGTTGCTGAACTGCAAGTTTGAAATATCATATGAAATTCAGTGCAAAAAA
>CAZZGC010000133.1:0-6919 GCA_964653915.1 uncultured Thermodesulfovibrio sp. | reverse complement strand
ATTGTCCTGCTGTTCCTTGGCCTTCTGGAAGAAGAAGGTCTGCACTGATGTGCCGTGATGCTGCTGAATGATGTCGATTATCACGGGCGGGAGGTTGTGTTTTTTTGCAAGATCTACGCCCTCCTTGACATGTGAAAGGAGTATGAGGCTGCTCATTCTCGGTGCGAGTTTGTCATGCTTGCTTACAGATGCTATCTGGTTTTCTATGAAATAATCGGGCATCTTGATCTTGCCTATGTCGTGATAATATGCACTGACCCTGGCAAGCAGGGGGTTGACGCCTACCGCTTCTGCAGCGGCCTCGGCAAGATTCCCAACGATTATACTGTGATGGTAGGTCCCCGGGGCCTCGACGAGCAGTTCTCTCATCAATGGCTGGTTAAGATCCATCAGTTCCAGGAGGCTGATATCGGTTGTTATCTTGAACATGTATTCGAACATTGGAAGCAGTGCCGATACGAGAGTTACGACGAATATGCCGCTTACAAAGGCTGACACTCCGGTCACTATGGGAGCGAGGCTCACAAACTGATCCTGAATCAGGGTGATGATGATCGTGGTTGAAAAACCGACCAGACTGACGGCAAACCCCGCCCTCCAGATCGCGGATCTCTTTTTGCATCTTATGACGCCGAAAGATGCGGTGAGGCCAGTGGCAAAAACAAATATCGAATAAAGAGGGTTACCCAGCCAGAGTCCGGCCATCAGGCTCGTTATTACCGTAAACACTATTGCAATATGAATGTCGATCAGCAGCGCAGCCAGCATCGCGCCTGCAGCAAGGGGGACACCATAGACGAGCATCGCCGGCTCTACCGTACCGAGCCATCGCGAGAATCCGTCCACAACGAAGAAAAAAGTCCTGCCGATAAAGAAATTGCCCGAAAGAAGAGTCCCTATGAGCATTAGCATCTTGTAGTCTTTCTTGATCTCCGGCCGATACCGTATAAAGTCCTTGTACATCATGAGGAGCAGGAGTGCCACGATCAGGGATATGCCGGTGATCTTTTGCAGGTCGAATTCTCTGTCCCAGATGATCGATACGTCAAGGATGGCTGTGAAGAGAATAAGCAGCGAGTATTTTTTCAGATCCTCGGTGCGGACCTGAAAGAACCCGCGCTTTTTCTTCTCCGGCTGTTTATTTTTCTTCATCGTTGACTATTTTCGGTCTTTTTCGTACTTTTCATAAGCCCTGATTATTCTCTGCACGAGTTTATGCCGGACTACATCCTTCTCTGAGAAGTACACGAAACAGAGCCCGTCAATGTCCTGAAGTATCTTCTCCGCTTCAAGGAGACCGGAATTCTTGTCATGGGGGAGATCGATCTGTGTAATGTCACCGGTAATGACCGTCCTGGAGTTGAACCCCAGTCTTGTCAGGAACATCTTCATCTGTTCGGGTGTGGTATTCTGGGCCTCATCGAGGATTACAAAACAGTCGTTGAGTGTCCTGCCTCTCATGAACGCAAGCGGGGCTATCTCGATGACCCCCTTGTCTATCAGACGGTAGGCTTTGTCGGTATCCATCATGTCAAAGAGGGCATCATACAGAGGCCTCAGGTAGGGATTGACTTTCTCGTAGAGATCGCCGGGCAGGAAGCCGAGCCTTTCTCCCGCTTCGACCGCAGGCCTGGCGAGAATTATTCTGTTGACCTGTTTCGTCATCAGGGCATGTATGGCCATTGCCATCGCAAGGTAAGTCTTGCCCGTGCCTGCCGGTCCGATGCCGATTACCATATCATGCTCACGTATGGCATCGATATATTTTTTCTGGGTCTCGGAGCGGGGTACTATGAATTTCTTTTTCGATGATACCGGTATATTGCTTAGAAAATAATCCTTCAGTGAACCGTTCTCCTTTTCACGCCTGGTGGACTCACTACTGTCTGCAACCGGCGAATCATCATTATTCATAGCGTTCAGAACAAACCTGATATCCTCAGGGTTGATCCGGTATCCATCAGAATTTATCATGTAATATTCCCTGATGAATTCATGGGCCTTGCGGACGGCAGCCTCTTCGCCCTGAAGGAATACCCTGCTTCCTCTGATTGCCGCATCTATTCCGAGGGTCTCCTCCATGATTTTAAGAGCCTTGTCGAGCCGCTCGTAGATGGATGAGAGATCCTTTTCTTCTCCGAGATCGAGTTCCAGCTTAACCGTTTTGCAAATCTCCTTGCTTTACAATAAGAAGCGGGAAATGGTGTTATTCACTTCCCGCAATCCTGTCTTAAATATAATGCACGTTTTTAAATATTGCAAGTTGAGAGGGCGATGAAGTGTAAATAAAGTTGACAGCCGCGAATGCCTCTGACGTATAACACTTTATACTATACAATCATCATCGCATCACCATAAGAAAAGAATCTGTATTCCCTTGCAATGGCTTCCCTGTAAGCATACATGAGGCGGTCGAAGCCCGCAAATGCAGCGGCAAGCATCAGGGGAGTCGAACGGGGCAGATGAAAGTTGGTCAGCAGGCAATCGACCATCCGGAACGGGTGACCGGGCCTTATGAATATAGATGTGCCGCCTGCTCCTGCGGATATGAAGTTTCCGCATCCCGGCTCAACTGCGCCTTCGAGCGCCCTGGTTACGGTCGTTCCTACCGCTATTACCCTGCGGCCCTCTCTCTTTGCCTTATTTACGATTTCCGCCGTTCTTCCGGAAATCTCATAATACTCCTCATCCATTTTGTGTTCTTCGATCCACTCGGTCTCTATAGGCCGGAATGTGCCATAACCGACATGGAGCGTGACAGTGCAGACTTCCACACCGAGATCCTTAATCTGCTCTATGAGACTGCCGGTAAAATGCAGGCCGGCTGTCGGAGCGGCTATGGCTCCATCCTTTTTTGCGTAGACCGTCTGGTATCGCTGCAGGTCATGATGTTCCGACTGACGCTTGATATACACCGGAAGCGGCATAGCTCCGATGGCGGGCAGAAGTGACTTTATATCTTCGTCATCATTTTTTGCCGTGCTGAACCTTACGGTTGCCACTGTCCCGGAACCGTCACGGGAGACGTCGGCAGTCAGGCCGGGGCCTATTATTACCCGTCCTTCGTTAAGCCTTTTTACGAGTGCTTTCCAGATGTTCTTCTCTATCTCTTCGATCAGGGTGATTTCCACCTCTCCTCCGGAGGGTTTACGGCCGAAGAGTCTTACGGGGATGACCTTTGTATCGTTCAGGACCAGAACATCGCCGTCACTGAAGAGATTTATTATGTCCCTGAAGCGCATATGCAGAAGGGGGCCGTCCTGTTTGTGCAGAACGAGGAGTCTTGAAGCGTCTCTCTCCTTGAGCGGGTACTGGGCGATCCGTTCTTCCGGGATTTCAAAATCAAAGTCCGAGAGGTTGAGTTTACTGACCTGCACTGTCCTTCTGCCCCACACCGGTATAAAATCCTTCTCTTTTTTGAAGATCGGCCCCGGGGTAGAAATGCGAGAGGATATCTCTGTAGCTTTTGCCTTCCCATGCCATCTCTATCGCGCCCCACTGACTGAGGCCGACCGCATGTCCGCGTCCCCTTCCGTTGAATATATAGTACCGGCTTTTCTGCCTGATTTCAAAGTCAGTGCTCGGTAGTTCCTTTTCGCCTATCAGTCTGATAATTTCCTGAGCAGTAAGGTCTTTTTCTGTTATTCCCTTTTTTTCATCATCAAAAATGATGCCGATTGTTCCGGCCCGACCGGTGACCGTACGGGACTTGATGAATATTGTTCGCAGGTCCTGCAGCCCCAGTTTTTCGCCCAGTTCGTCCGGAGTGAAACGTCTCTGCCAATGTTCGTACGGGGCATTCTTGCTGTAGCAAGCAACAGATTTCAGGTAGGGATAACTCTTCCCCCATATTTCTTCAGGCAGTTCGGTCATCCCCTCACAGGTCGAGTGATATACCGCATTAATGGGAAGACCATTGAATGTGAGGACTTCTCCCTGCGTAGATCTTACAGCGTAGTTTACATACGGGTCTGTTTCTTCCCCGCCTGATTGATCCATGTCCAGTGTCGAGGCGATATGAAAGAGCCTGCCTGTGTTCTGCCATTTTCTGTAGATTGCATAGGTCCTGGTAACCACGGCCTGAGATTTCATCGCTTCTATGCTGCCGTCCTCACCCATCTCCGCTGCCACGACCCGGACGACATATTCTTCAATAGGCATGGTCTTTACCACATAAAGCCTGTTTGCGTCTCTGAGAATATCAAGCCTGCCCTTATACAGCCTGCCATCGAGCCTTACCATGCCGTTAAGGCTGTAGAGTCTTACGGCATCCTTTCCAGGCAGTGTTGAGTCAGGGCTGTTCAGCATCAGAATTCTGATAGTCGCGTCATAAGAGGCTGCATATAGGGTATTCAGCCCGGCAAAAAGGATCAGAATGACAAGCAGTATTTTTTTCATCAATACGTCAGTGCCTCCTGCCCAGAAAATAGACTATTAGCGAAAGCAGGATACTCAATAGTATACTCGTGGCGACCGGGAAATAAAATGTGAAGTTCTTCTTCTGAATCACTATATCGCCGGGCAGCTTCCCGGGAAGCGGTATGCCGAGGTTTCTGAAAACAAGAATCAGCACCCCTGCTGCAGCTATCAGGCTTCCCGCAATTAAAAGGAGCTTACCCAGATGTTGAAGAGGATCCAGTCCCATAACTCTTGACTCTAAACTCTTGACTCTGAACTCTTGACTTTCGAGTCCCTCTCAGTCCTGCTGTAGATACAGCCGCAGTACTTTTGTCTGTACAGGCCCATCTCTTTCGAAAGATTCATTGCCTCTCTGAAATGAGGTCTGAAGTCTTTCTCGTAGAACATGACATTGTATTTTTCCTCCAGCATTCTGCCCGTCCGGACGATCTCATCAAAATCCTGATAAGGGCTAATCAGCAGGGTCGTTGTAAAGCCGTCGAGCCCTTCATCGCTCGCCTGGCGCGCTGCCTTTTCCAGTCTCAGTCCATAACATGACCGGCACCTTTCCGGTGGGGGAGGAACTGTTATGCTGAATGGGTCGGATGCAATATTTTCGCTGGTAACGTCTTCAGCATCAGGCAGAAAGAGGCTGAAGTATTCCGCAGGACGGCTTTCATTGTAGATGATATCTATCTTCCATTCATCGGCAAGGCGCTGCAGTGAACCAAGCCTCAGGACATACTCATCTGAAGGATGTATGTTGGGATTGTACCAGTATCCCAGTATGCCGTGTCCCTCCTTTTTGAGAATCCGGAGGGGATAGAGCGAGCAGTTGCTGCAGCACATATGAAGCAGAATATTCATAAGTTTAAAAGGTCGAAGGCACAGAGTGACAAAGGGACAAAGGTTCATAGCTGAAATCTTTGTCTCTAAAACAGTTCATCGCTTTTATTGATCCCGAAGTGCTCATAGGCCAGCCGTGTCGCGACTCTGCCCCTTGCCGTCCGTTCGAGAAATCCCTCCTGTATAAGAAATGGCTCATATACGTCTTCAATCGAGTCTTTTTCTTCCCTGATCGAAGTTGCCAGTGTATCAAGACCAACCGGACCGCCTCCATACTTCTCTATTATAGTCAGAAGGAGCCTCCTGTCCATATCATCGAAGCCCCTGCTGTCGATATCCATAGCGCCAAGAGCCTGTTTTGTAATCTCCAGTTCGATCAGTCCGGTTCCCTTGACCTGAGCAAAGTCCCTTGTCCGGCGCAACAGACGGTTGGCGATTCTCGGGGTTCCCCTTGAGCGCCGGGCGATCTCTGTTGCTGCCTCAGGGGTGATTTCCGAGCCGAGAATCTTTGCGGAACGGCCGAGTATCATCTCCAGATCCTCGGGCCGGTAGAAGTCCAGCCTGAAAATGATCCCAAAACGATCACGCAGAGGTGATGTCAGAAGTCCGGTGCGGGTAGTCGCCCCTATAAGGGTGAATTTGGGCAGGTTCAGCTTTATCGAGCGGGCGCTCGGTCCCTGACCAATGATAATGTCGAGTTGATAGTCCTCCATGGCAGGGTAGAGTATCTCTTCTGCAACTCGCGGGAGTCTGTGAATTTCATCTATAAAGAGGATATCTTTTTCACCGAGGTTCGTGAGAATGGCGGCGAGGTCTCCCGGCCGCTCAAGAACAGGACCGGCCGTGACTCTGATATCGGCTTCCATGCCGGCGGCTATGATATGGGCCAGTGTGGTCTTACCCAGTCCGGGCGGCCCGCAAAACAGGACATGATCAAGGGCCTCACCGCGTTGTGAAGCGGCCTCCATATAGATGCCCAGATTCTCTTTAATCTTATCCTGTCCGACGAATTCATCAAAAGACCTCGGCCTGACACTCTGCTCAAATGTAAGTTCGCCGTCTTCAAGGCCGGGAGATACCGTTCTTTCCAGAGGATCGCTCATTTTTTCTCCGTCAAATATTTTAATGCCTCACGTATGATCTCTTCAACCGGCTCATATCCTGCTTTCACGGCGTTTTGTACGGCCTTCTCTGAATCGCCCTTTCTGTAGCCAAGGTTGACAAGAGCCGAGACCGCATCACCGGCTGCCGATACACCTGTCTTTGCCGCCCCGTCTCCCTCGCCGAGAGCGGGCAGTTTCCCTCTGAGTTCAAGTATAAGCCTTGCAGCGGTCTTTTTGCCGAGGCCGGGGATGGAAGAAAGCGTGGCAATATCTTCGTTCTGCACCGCCTCACTGAATTTTTCTACAGACATGCCGGATAGAACGGCAAGGCCCAGCTTGGGGCCTATTCCGCTTATGCCGAGCAAAACCGAGAAGATGCGTTTTTCCTCCTCGGTGAGAAAGCCGAAAAGTTGCAGAGAGTCTTCTCTTACATGGGTGTACGTGTGCAGAAAGAGCATCTCACCTGATTCCGGGATATCGGCAAGACTGCACAGGGGGATATTTACATGGTAACCGACACCATTGACATCAACAATAATCCCCTCCGGTCTTTTGCTGAGAACGATTCCTTT
>CAZZGC010000132.1:4707-6950 GCA_964653915.1 uncultured Thermodesulfovibrio sp. | reverse complement strand
TTGTCGAGCTTTCTCTCTGAAGTAATTATTGAATTAGGAAATCCTTTACTGCTATTATTATCGGGTATGTCGGGGCGGCAAAGCATAAATTTCCTTTTGGTGCGGTTCCTGTTCGTATTGGCCGTCCTTGCCGTTCTGATTCATCCAGGCCCTTCATCCTTCGCCAATCCCGGTGCCATCATTTATGAAGACAGCATAGACTATGACCAGGAGGAGGGTAAACTTTCTTTCCCTTCATTCGTTTATGCGGATCGGGGTCGGAACGAGTTGTACGTCATCGATGGTAAAAGCAGAATAATCATTTATACATCCGACCTGTATCCACTGTTCACACTGACTTTTTTGAGGGGAGTGGACGCCCCTCAGGGCCTTGCTACCGACGGCGAAGGCAATTTATATGTAGTGCAGTCACCGTCCAAGTACAACAGTCATGCGAGAATATCGGTTTTCAGCTCCTGTTTCAGGTTGCTGAGGGAGATAGTTCCGACCGGCTTCCCGGATGCCGCGACTTTCTCCCCTCACCGCGTCGCTGTAGACAGGAACGGATATATATATCTTGCAGCCAGCCGGGGCAGAGGAGCCGTGGTGCTTGACGCGCAAGGGTTATATATAGAGACAATGACCCCGATGGAAGATGGTCGGGTGGTCCGGATAACCAATGTGAGTATAGACGGTTCGGGACGCATATATCTGGTCAGTGAAGATCGGGGCAGAGTGTATGTTTATGACAGCGGCAGGAAGCTCATAGGCAGATTTGGGGAAAAGGGCGGAAGTTCAGGCAAGCTGAGCCGGCCCCGTGCCGTAGCTGTTGACGATCAGACCGGGCTCCGGTATGTTCTTGATCGCATGAGGCACACCATATCCGTATATGATTCTTCCGGTGAATATCTGTTTGAATTCGGGGGTCTTGGCAATGCGCCTGGATGGTTTCAGTTTCCCAATGATATTGCTATCGACAAAGACGGCCGTCTTATAGTCGCTGATTTTTTCAATCACAGGGTTCAGATTTTGAAGACGCGTTAGCATAATTTCAGGGTTTATGCTCTCGATAATATGAAATTATATTCGTTGAAAACGGTATTTCTGCTGATTCTTCTGCTCATTATCGCCTTTGCGGGCTGTGCGACATATGAACGACAGGAGCTTAGGCATGAGCGTTATCTATCTCAGGTCACTGTATATTTAGGCGTTCCGGATAAGGCATTCTCGTCAGCTTCATTCCGTCTTACAGGACTTTCAGTAATAGGGGAGGATGGCTCGGAGATCAGGCTCCTGGATTCACCGGTGACGGTATATTCCGATACACTGAAAGGCACAAAAAAAGTTATTGCCGAAGGGCCGGTTCCCGACGGTAAATATTCGGCGGTCCGTCTGTACATAGAAGGACCTTCTGTCTTGAGGATGGGGAAAGAAGTGCCCCTTCAAATCCCCGATGGAACGGTTGAGATTCCGTCCGAAACAACCATCCGAAAAAGCAGTAATGTCACATTTTTTCTTACGTGGGATGCTGATACCTCGACAGCCGAGCCACCTTCTTTCGAACCTTCATTCAGCGTTGTGCGTGAGAAGCCTGATCTCAGTTCGCTCGCCCTGTACGTAACAAATGAGGGCTCGGACAATGTTTCGGTGATAAACAGGCAGACAGGAGAGGTGGTGGCCAGTATCATGGTGGGAAAGAGACCGCGCGGCATCGCTATTTCTCAGGGGAGTGGCCACAGGAGAATATTTGTTGCCAACTCGGGTTCCGGCAGCATATCGGTAATATATCCTGAAACGAACGAGGTCGTTCGTGAAATTCCTGTTCGACTCGGGAAAACCCCTGTGGGGATTGCCGTTGCCTCGGCGGGTCTCCTTAAAGAGGCTATTTTTGTAACCGCATACGACTCCAGTTCGGTACTTATTATAGACGCCACCACTTATCAGGAGATCGACAGAGTGGAGGTGGGACAAGGCCCTGTAGACATTGCGGTTGATCCCCGGGAGACAACTGTTCATTCCGGTCTCCTGTCCGCAGAGGAGACCGCATTTCTGGAGAGTTACAGGACTGGCTACTTTAATGTTTACGTTGCAAATTACAACTCTAACTCCGTGTCTGTCCTGAGAATCGACAATACAACGATGAAATGTGTCAACGTGCAGGAGATCAGTGTCGACTGGAGACCTGTAGCCCTTGCACTGGATTATCCACGCGGCCGTCTGTATGTGGCAAATTACGGATCGAACAGGTTGTCAGTAATAGATGT
>CAZZGC010000132.1:0-4607 GCA_964653915.1 uncultured Thermodesulfovibrio sp. | reverse complement strand
GCCGCGCCATCTCTGAATTTGCAACTAACAAAGGTTGGTCAGCATAATCAGCTTGAGCGTCAAAGACATTGAAAAAAGCGGACTGCATGATTATTCTTGTGCAAGGCATCATCACGGGCTGCCATTGTATCATGCGGCCCCATCTGATGTATAATTGTCATTTATGATGAGAGGCTTCATAATTACAGGGCTGTTTTTTTTTATACTCTTCGCCACCGGGATTGTGCTTGCAGAAGGACTGAGCGGTAATCTGAGTGTACAACAGAGCAACGTAACGACATATGAAGACGACGACAAATCATCAGAGGCACATACTCTCAATCAGAATTATTTCTTCAGCCTGAACAGAGCTATAACCCCTCTGATTTCATATCAGTTCTATCTCCGCGCCAATCTCCTCGACGCACGCAACGAAAATGCACCTGACCTGCGGACAGATACATATAAGAGAACAATTGAGCCTTCCATAGAATTCAGCCTGAGAAACTCCGCTTACAGTTTTACCACCGGTTACCGCCGCACAGAGGAATGGCCTACGGCAAGCCTGTCCGATGATCAGCGGTTAACGACGCTGCTATATTTTTCACGCTTTGATGTAACACCTGATGCGCTGCCATCCCTATCCTTCGACTATAACCGGCGGGAGGAGTTCGACTATGGAGATACACGACTGAAGGACCTTACGGAAGATGAATATTCATTGAGCTCATCATACGAGCTCCCTTCCCGGGATATCGACATGAGGTACTTTCTTAACTATACTCACAGACAGACGAAAACCCCCCTGGACAGGACTGAAAAGTCGATCACTGACAGTTTCAGTGGCAACTACTCCGCTGGATATGAGGGAACATATCTGCATGAGAAAGGCTTGTGGTCTGTGACTTACAGGGGCATTTATTCCCGGGATAAAAGCAGGATATTCGTCTTGGAAACCGGAAATTTCGTTCTCGAACGTCCGGCTCTGGGAGGGCTCTATGTCCAGAATGCCAATACATCCGTTGCTCTTGGATCTCTGTCCGCCCTCGTAGATGGCGACCAGGCGGTCTCGACCGGCATCGATCTCAGTACAGGCTTAAATCACCAGATCGGGATAACTGTATCACCTGATGAATCTGTGGACAGACTGTACATATACGTTAATGCCGATATATCGGGAGACGGTGTGCTGACCAGTATAGCCAACTGGCAGGTACTGAGCAATACCGCAAATCAGGCCACGGGGTGGACAGTTATATCCATCAGCAGCATCACGGCGACCGCGGTGGATACGACGGATCCGCTCAATCCGGTGTACCGTTATGAGCTGATATTTTCATCCTCTCAAAGTGCTGCCATATTCAAGGCTGTCAATAGTGCCCTATCCTCCGTATCAAATGTTTTTGTAACCGAGATCGAGGCGTACGGTACCACCCTTTTTCTCGATAAAGAGGATAAGACCGTCTCGACATCGTTCATTCAGGGGATCGAGATCGGCACATCCGTACGTCCGGTGACGGATGTCACTCTTAACTTGAGTTACTCGATTGACCGATCGGATAGAAATCCTGTCTCGTTGCCACAATCCTTTGGCGGGATCTTCAGCAATATTTTTAGCGATTCATTTGAAAACGGAAAGAGCAATTTCAACAGCACCGTTACCAGGAACTATGCCGCAAATGCCGTATGGCATGCACACCGCCTTCTGACCACCACAGCCGGCTATCACAGAAACGAAAACTTCGACAATCTCGACAACCGGGATTTTTCATCTGACAATTATGAGGTTTCATTCATGTCAGATCCCCTGCCTACGCTCAGCTCAAATCTCACTTTTCAACGAAGCCATATATATGAATTTGACGACCATACTACAACCAACAGCGGTGTCCTGCTGAGCATAGGTGCGGAACTGTACCGCGATGTCCATATGATCAACGACATAAGTTATGCTACTTCCGAGTCAATGACAACCAGCACTAAATCTCGCAACTACGTTATAAACGGCTCGGTGAACGCCCGGATAACGCGCCGCACGTCGGGCACTCTGAACTATAACTTCAACAGGGCAAAGACCGACGGTGCAGTCAGCGACTCGAAAAGTACCTTCGCCTCATTGAGTTACCGCCTCAGCCGCTATCTGAATCTCACAGGGAATTTCAGATTCACCGAGATTGATGACGATGTTACCACCTCGGAAGGATTTCTGTTTGACTGGCGACCCATGCCAGCGTTACAGCTTAACATGAACTATTTTCACCGGGATGCAGATCCAGGTTCAGTCAAAACAGACAATGTGAGCGGACTCATGGTCTGGCATGTCACGAGATTTGCAGATGTACGTTTTTCCTCTTCGTATTCCATTGAAAGGAAAACAAAAAAAACCGAGAACTTCAGTTATAACACGACTATCAACTGCAGGTTCTGATATAATATCGCGATGCTGAAATCCGGATTCATTCGAGAAAACAGTAAGGCATGGGGGTGGATACTAATGCTTACCATCTTCCTGCTCACGGTGGTGTCCTGCAGTGGTTCCACACGCTACTTTCTGCGGAAGGGCTTTGATCCGCACGGTGTGAAGAGGATTGCTGTAATGCCGATCGAAAATCTCACTTCAACGGAGTTTGCTGCCGAGAAGATCAGAAGTCTCGTCATCATGGATCTTCTTGAGCGGGGACTCGATGTAGTTGAGCCCGGCGAGATTTATTCGATCCTCAGGGGACGAAGGATTCGGTCCGTTTACAAAGTGCCCTCGTCAGTTGTGGTGGAGGCCGGCCGGGAAGTGCAGTCGGATGCGGTAGTTATCGGTTCCGTCTCTACATTTGGCATGCAGAAGGGTATTTCTGTAACTTATCCCGAAGTCACCATTAACCTGATTATGATGGATACAGCGACAGGTAATGTCGTCTGGTCAACGTGGCATACATCGGGTGGCGCAGATTTCTGGACTAGACATTTTGGTGCGGAGGTCGATACGGTTGATGAAACCGCCCGCAAGGTTGTAAAAGAATCGCTTGATACGTTATTTTAATCATGGCCATTAAGCCGGATTTCATAAGGAGAGAGCCGATGCACTCATCAAAATTAAGACTATTGGGGATGATTCTTTTCATTCTAACCATGATAATTTCCTGCAGCACGGCAAATAAGCAGGAGACTTTCCATATAAGGGAAGATGTGGATTTCAGTTTCATCAAGAGGGTTGCTGTCTTACCTTTAGATAACATGACAGGTGAGAAGTCGGCTTCCCGGATCATACGGCATCTTGTTATAAGTGAACTTCTTGCAACCGGACTTGTCGATGTGGTCGCTCCGGGTGAAGTCGTTGCGGCGATGAAGGATATGGGAATTAAGGAAGTTTCCTCGCTCAGTAAGAAGAATATCAAATCCCTCGGCCGTGCGCTCAAGGCCGAGGCTATTATCATGGGCGCGGTTCAACAGTTCGGCAACGTCCGGTTTGGCAGTATATCTGCCCCTGAAGTAACCATTACCCTCCTGATGGCGGATGCCGGCAGTGGCGATATTATATGGTCTGTCACGAAGAGTCGCGGGGGAGCGAGCTTCATGGCACGTCACTTCGGGGCCAGGTCGGAGACGATGAGTGAAACCGCCATTGCCGTTGTACGGGATGCCATTGCGACACTCGATCAGTACAACCATCAGTAGTTCCAAATGCAGAAACGCGCCGTATGGTTCGTTCATTGATGCGTGCAGGCGTTCTTGTCCATTCTTTTTTTCCGGGCATACATCTGCCGGGGAGTCTGTATGAAGAAGGTTCTTGCAGCAGCCATAGTTGCCCTTTTGTCCATAGCGGCAATCGCGGTGTATATGCAGATTCAGTCTGGCGATAATGCTGTGCAGACTGGAGACCACAGGCCAGCAGTATCCTCTCTCCAACCTGTAGATATGCAGAAAAAGACTGAAACGGCAACTCATGAGGCAATGATCAAAGAGGGAGAATCTTCGGCACATGTTCAGCTTACTGAAACCGGCACAGAGACCGCGTATGATGCTGCCCGGAAGCCTGTTGACATCAATGCCTCGCAACGACCTCCCCATCTCATGAACAAGAAAGAAGCGTCATCAAAGGCATCTCCGGCCGAATCACTAACGCATGGCCTGATAGTATCAGATGTCATAGTGCCAGAGAGAGAACAAACGGCAACCCCGGCAGTTGAGACGCGTGCAGTAGCAGTTGAGCCTGTTCCGCACCGCGAAGTGACAGATCAGCCAATGGTGCAGCAGTCATTGCCTGAGCAGGCTGAATATGAACCGGGCTTGCAGGCCTCAGAACAAGCGGAACCGGTTGAAGAGTCCACCCCCCCCGCGCCGAAGCCATTTTCTGTTCCCGAGTCCCCGCAACTTGCTGATGCAGGTAACACAGCGCCTGAAATCGCTGATGCGGGCCGGTCCCGGGAAACTGGAAAACCCGTTATAAAGTTGCCAGGCAGTTTGTCTGTTGCCCCCGCTATTATAGTCAGGACTACAAAAGACAGGGGGGGCTTTAAGGCTGAACCCGTTCTGCCATCTGAGAAGCGGATAGCTATCCTGCCTTTTGAAAATCTGACGACCGTGATAGATGCGGACAAGATACCCCGGCCTGTTTTGTCGCGCAAGATACGCTC
>CAZZGC010000131.1:0-7000 GCA_964653915.1 uncultured Thermodesulfovibrio sp. | reverse complement strand
TATACAATATATCAATAAGTTAACTTTCAAGAGCTCCCTTAGAAGTTTCTAAGGGTTTTTAGTTGCCAAAAAAGGCTGTCCGGAAATTTTCCGGGAGGCAATAATATATAAAGAAACAGGTGCAAATTTCGGGGGGAAATTTTTAAATTTATTACGCGAAAGTGAAAGTGAATTCCATTGAGCCTGAGCCGGAAACGAAAATAACATAGGCAAGGTAAGAATATGACGGGTTTCAGCTATTGGTTTTTCTGATAATTTGAATTGGTAAGCGAAAAAATAAGCCCCCTTTATAAGGGGGCCTTGGAAGGATTGAGGGGGGAGACCTTAGCAGTTACGATCTGATTTCTAACTAAATCTTATGGCTGTACCGTATGCAGTAATGGAGTACATGGATGTCCCTTTGGCGTCTATGGGAAAGATTTGAATGGTCAGACCTATAATTGCATCAGCTCCTATATTTGACGCATCTTCCTTCAATTCTCTCACGATATCTCCAATGAGACTTTTACATGCCTTTTCATAACCCCTTACTCTGCCTCCGGTAATATCTGCAAATCGTGCCCACATGTCCTTAATCAGATCGAGACCGGCTACGCGGTGAGTTATGAGAGCATCCAGAGGCTCGAAAGGACGGCCCGGATTGTCAGTAGTGATAACAAGCATAAAAACCTCCTTTAGAATTTTTTGATTTAAGTGTCTGTCATTCCGGCAGTCTTTAAGCCGGAATCCATTTTTTTAATAACTTCTGGATGCCCGATTAATGACTTCGGGCATGACAAAAAGTGACAATTTATGGACAGACTCTATTTAGGTTTCGGAATATGGATATATTACCGATGAAACCATGAGCCCTCCCCTTCACCCGCAATTCACCAGCATAACTGGTTTAAAGCTGATCAATAATAAAAATTCAAACAGGTAATACATAGTCAAGATTATTGATAGTAGGCAAACGAACCCTTTGAGATGAATGAATTGTCTCAAGGGGTTTTTTGTTTTTCAAATCAGGAGAAAGTGCGAAAGGAGGATGTTTAAAGATGGAAAAAAGAAAAAAGGAGTATTTTTACCTGTTCAAAAAATTGAGGAACAGTGAAATAGCAGATATAGTCACATGCGCCCTGGAGACCCTGCCGGAGGAGTACCAGATGGCGATTTTCAAAAAGTTTTTTGAAAAAATCGATGACCCGAAAAAGAAGAGAAAGTTTCAGAACAAAATTATTGAGTTCATTGAAGAGAAGACAAGGTGGAGAAGAGCTGATCGGTGGATGGAGACGTATATGAAGAAACATCCTGATGAGAAGCCGAAAGCTGTTGCTGAAATATATATGTTTATCACACGGAGAGACAATATTAAAAAAAACGCCTATATAAAACTGGCCCAGAGGGTATATGACCGGTTGCGCAAGAGGAAGAAACGAAACGGAGATATCGATGTTTTAAAGACCTGCTCCGGAAACAAAAAGTAATAGCATTATATGAGCAGGAGTGACGATCAGGGGTTATTAATATTGAACGAAAATGCAGGCGACAGATCAACAAGGCCCAAAAGCCTGATCCAGGCTATCAGTGAGATAGAGCAGTTCTCTGTCGCTGAGATGAACTCCGAGATACCGGAAGGGGCTCTGCCTATCAAAACGGCCCTGACATTCTTTGACGTAGGATTAAAGTCAGGGCTGTTCAGCGGCCTCATGACCGCTGTTACGACCCCGCTGATGATGGCGGCAGGGCAGAAACTGATCCCTGTATTCGGGGAGTATGAGCCTTCACTGTTTAACCAGATATTCTCCCTGGCCCTGTCTATCGCATTTCCCATCTGTTTCGGGATTTTTCTGTTTATGTCGTTGACAAAGTCATATGCCGGCAATATAACCAAAAGGGCCATCGACTATCTTTCCGGCGGAGTAGCGTCAGGAACAGTCATAAAGACTGTCCTGTTTGTGCTTTTGTTCCACTACATCTGCTTTCAGACACTGGATGCAGATAAGGTTATTGACGCCCTTCACTGGATAAACGGATTATCCTTTATTGAAAATCTCAATCTTAACTACAAAAAGATATTCGACTGGATCATGGAGTTCAAACTCATTCTCATACCATCGTCATACTTCATGACATTCGTCAACGGCGTTTTTGTTGTGATGGCGCTGCTGGCACTGGTAATCGGAAGGTACAGGACAAAAGTGAGGAAGGAATTCCTGAAGGAGTGGGAATAGTCTGTCATGTATTCAATATTCGGGACTCCAAAAATTAATAAGATTTTGACGAAGATCCTTCAGGACCACGGGTTTGTTGTAAGGCAGACAAAGCTGAAGGAATATATTCTGGTTCGCAGGGATCCAAAGCGATATATACCTGATAACATTCTAAAAGCAGTAAAAATATCTGAATTTGAAGGCGACTATTACGATTTTCTGAGGGATGCGAACCTGATAAGGGATTTACTTGCCCCTGTGAAATTCAGCGCCGGTGATCCTGTCCTGATTGTCGACGGACCATATAAGGATTTTAACGGAATAATCAAAGAGGAAAAGCCTGATAAAACGATCATGGTTAATATAAGCGTCTGGGGGAAAATCGTCACCGCACCTGTTGATGCCGATCATCTTGCAAAAAGGGTAATACAGATATAGGAGCAATTTTCAATCTTATGAAAAACAGGAATAAAAAAATAAATCCCTTTGACCTTCTTCAGTCTGAGAATTCAAAGGGTAATATCCGCAAATCAAAAAAACTCCATATCGGCAAGGTCGTAAACATAGAAGAGCCGGACAACATGAAGATAGAGAAGTTTCATATCAAAAACAGTGACCGGGCAGGCCATTTTGGGGTGCTTGGAACGACCCGGATTGGAAAGACACGTCTACTTGAACATCTCATAACCCAGGACATCAAGGCCGGTCACAACGTAATCATGATAGACCCGAAAGGGGATTCCGAGCTTTTCTCCAAGATAATCGAGACAGCGGTTGACGCAGGCCGCTTGAATGATATTATCATGATAACCCCGATTTATCCCAAATACTCCTCAAAGATCGACCCGCTTGCGTACTACTATATGGAAGATGAGCTGGTTGACCATGTGATATCCGGGATCAAGGCAAAGGAGGAGTACTTTATAAATGTCGCAAGTGAGATATCCTCCGTTGTCATATCCGGGCTGATAGCAATGGCAAAAGCCCAGGGCGAGAAGCTCAGGCTGAATTTCAATGATATAAAGATAAGAAGCACCCATCCTGCATTAAAGAAGTTCTCCGAGTCTTTGCAGCTTTATAAGAATCACGGCAGTAAGGAAATCTCCGAAACAATAGAGGAAGTTGTGAGCAACATAGAGCACATTCTTGACTCTCCGCCGGATTTTTTCTCAAAGGTGTCATCCTCACTGAGGACAACCCTGACAGCGCTTACATCATCAACGACCGGCAGGATCATAGGCAAGGCTTACACAAACGAGTTCGTCAAACGCTTTGAGCAGGGAAGAAGAGTAATCCTTATCTGCAATACAGGGAGCCTGCTTGCGCGCAGGACAGCATACATTATCGGAAGGGTCATTGTTTCAATGATCCAGAGCACTGTAGGAAGGTTTTTCGCCTCCGGCAGAAAGATAGACCCGCCGTTATGTCTCTATGTGGATGAAGGCCATAACATCCTGTATAAGGGCATACAGGAGCTTTTTAACAAGGCAGGCGGAGCTGGTGTCTGGATAAACTTCTTCACACAGAGCGTCTCACAGATGGAAGAGGAGATCGGACCGGAGGCAACACAGTCGATAATGGATAACATCAATACCTGGGTGTTTATGAAGGTAAACCATGAGAGGACCGCGCAGTTGATAGAAGATATGTCTCCATTGAAAGTAAAGAGGGAGCCTTATCTTCATTTTGACGGCGGGGACATCAGGATATCATTGAGGGAGAATCAGGAGCGGCTGATATTAAAGGAGCGTGCGCTGAGTCTCAAGCCGAGATGGTTTTACCTGAAATCCCAGGGGAGGATATATAAAGGATTTGTACCTGACGTTTCAGAATCAAAGATAGAGGTTCTGTATCCTCAGATAAAGGTAGTATAAGGATGTTTGAGTGGTTTGATCCGACAAACTGGTTCATCACATTTCAGGATTATGAGCGCTGGTGGTTTTATATGGTCAATGTCCTGTTTAAGGGGATATGGGCAAAGATAATAGCTACTCTATGTCTGCTGATCAGTGTGTCCTCTGTTGTCCGAAGGAAGTTCAGGCCGATAATCGGGCTGCTCTGCTTTTTTGTCTCGATATTTTTTGCCTATGCAGGAACTGTAATAAACTGGTTCGGCAATTAGAGTCTGTCCATAAATGCCCTTTTGTCGTCATGCCGGACTTGATCCGGCATCCAGGAGGCATTGAAAAGACTGGATTCCGGCCTAAGGACTGCCGGAATGACAGAGAGAGAAATTGAGTTAAAGAAACATTATTTAGAAAAAGAAGAAGGATTTTACAGTGATATTACAGAATGTAAAAATCAAAAGCTTTTGTGTCCTTAAAAACGCAATATCCATAAGTGTATCCATAGACGACAACCGTGCAGAAGTTGTTGATGAACTGAAAAAGATGCAGTCTGAAGACCGGAAGTATTCGATAAACTCATTCACTGCCAAAGATAACAATAAAGAAAAGACCGGCTTGTATATAGATGCCAGGTTAAAGTCGTTGAGTTTGTCGGGATTAATCAGTTTTACGCTTCACACGGCAGTCCGGAAGTTTGTAATCTTCAAGCTGCTTGCCATGAAAGGCTGCGAAGGGGACACGGTCATAAAATTCATATCACCGACTGAAAGCCTGCTTCAGCAATTAACGGAAAAGGCGGCAAAGAGGTTTAACATATCGCCTGAAGAAGCGCTGATAAGGGCAACAACATTTAAAAGCAGGGAAAAGCTATATGAGATGGTTCCCGGCAAAAGAAACATCTTTGAGCTTTCGGACAGGCATAAGCAGGTTGCAGTGGATAAGCTTCAGAAGATGCTGAAAAAAGCATTGAGAATGAGCATATGATCATTAACAGTTTTCAGATTATCCTGTCTTTAATATTTATTATGGTCATACTGGGGACAGTATCCTTAATCAGGTCTCAAAACAGGAAGAATAAGACAATCAAAATCAATTTCGAGGACCTTTCAACTATCTGGACAAAATATAACGATGATTTTGATGATATCAGCATATCCAACGCGGATGTACTTGATGGACTGTTTGAGGGTGGCAAGAAATCATCTGAAAAGGATCAGCCCGGAGATATGAAAGCAGAGCCTTCTGATAAATCCATGTCCGATAAAAAAGACAGCAAGCAGGTAGTTGTTAACACCGACAAAGAATCAAAAGATGGTGATGCTTCTGGAAGCGAATTAGACACTGCAACAGTTAAATTAGAGCCCATGCCGGAACTTAAAAAAGAATTCTGGGAGATCTGCCTGAAACCGTATGAGAAGATAATCGAAAGACAGAAGGTAGCGGGTGTCGTCAATGAACTGATGAACTTATTTGAAAAACACGGGCATCATCCTTCTGTTGTGATGGACAAGATAGATACCGAGGCATACGATCTCATTTCAGTAAAAGACAACCTCGGAAAGATATCCCTTGAAGAGCATACGTATGCTGTTGTGAAAAATCTTATCGCGGAAATAAAGGAGAGCTACGTAGACCATGAAAGCCACATCCCCAAGGCCATAATAGCCGGCCTTGCTCATGATGTAGGAAAGATCCCTGAGTTCAGGTTGAGCGGAGCATACAATACATATGAACACCCCCTGATAAGCGCAAACAAGCTTTTGGAGATGTTTGCGGGTAAGGATATTTTCTGGATCCGACAGGCAGTAAAGGCGGTAGAGGAGCACCATTCCTTTTCACGGGACAATTTCACCCAACTGCTTAAAAAGGCAGACAGGCGGGCGAGGCAGATGGAGCTTCTTAAGTTCACAAAAGACTACAGGATTGATTATTTCAAAAACTGGTTCAAGCCGGAAGAATTCGTAAAGAGGATAGAGCCAAAGATTAACTATGGACAGACATACAAAAAGTGGGAGGCGTTTTCTTTCAAGAATATTATTTATTGCAAACCTGATTTCCTTTATGACCTGGGAAAGAGGTATTGCAGGGAGTCCAATATCCTTGACATGAGTTTTGTCTATGATTCCGACAGGGAAGTTGCACTGAGGAAAATAGTTGCAGCTCTCAGAAAAGAGGAGCTTGTCCCCGACTTCCTCAAGGAGAATCATTTTACGAAAAAGGTTGTTGTATATTTTAAGGTCGGTACCAAAGTAAACATGATAGTTACTCCGATAAAGGCGCCGAAGAGTTTCAATCTGAGCAGGATAGAGGCAAGAAAATCGGACAGTCTTGTGATGGTGGATAAGGTGGTGCATTTAGGTTAAAATGTAATCTATGATGAAAAAATTTGATAAACCTTACATACCGAAAGATTTACCAATAGAGCAGCTCCGAAAATGGCTCGCCGCGAAACTTGAAGAACTTGATCAGACCAAACGTGATATACGTCAACTGATGAAAGAAAGAGAGGGTAATCCGGATTTTGGCAAGGACTGGTTTATAAGGGCAAAAGACAAGATCAAATTCTTAAACAAAGAGCGGCAATTTTATAAAGACAGGCTTGGAGAGGTTAAAAGGGAAATCAAGCAAAGGAACATTGAGAAACATACACTGGGATCCGGCCAGGTAAATGTCTTTATCGAGATGGCAAAACTACTGGAAGAAAAATACCCGGAAATCTACGACCGGATTTATGACGAAGCGCTTTGCAATCTGGATATCAGGGAAAGAAAGAGTCATAGTAGATATTTGAAGGTTTAAAGCTCCAATTGATAGATAATATAATAAGCTGTTTTAATTATTGACAAACTCAATAATATAACCATAACCTATTATGTGGTTCAGGCTAATAATATAAACTCCCAGATTACTCCGTCTCCGCCTAAATATGATGTTGACTACAAATTTGCCCAGCTACTAATC
>CAZZGC010000130.1:0-7007 GCA_964653915.1 uncultured Thermodesulfovibrio sp. | reverse complement strand
TCCGGGCGCACAGGCATGCAACCCCGCTGGCATACTGCCCTGAGACGCACTATTGAAATTTCCGAAAAAACAAGCAGTTATCGAAGTTCAACTTCGATAACTGCCGCATTCATAAAAATATTATAAGGTTAATCGTCGTGGGCGTGGATTTTGACTATCTTTAGGCCGCCGAGGCCGGCCGCTACATACAGATAGTCACCTTTGAATGCTACATGGTTTGCGGACTGCAAGTTGCCGAACTTCAGCTTTCCCAGCCGGGTCAATGAAACTGGTCCTTCTGAGCCTGAGTCGTCGAAGTCTTCATCAGCCTGCGCAACATAGATGCCGGCCTCTCCGAATGAAATGAACATGAGGTCGTCGTCTACTGTTACGGCATTTGCAACGCGCAGATTCGGATCGGAGATGCCCGATTCTGCAGCAGTCGGTATCGGGATCGTTGCAAGGACGTTGCCTGTTACTGTGCTGATGACCTGGGCACCGCCGCTTCCGGCTGCCACGAATGCCTTACCGCCGACGACCTCGACGGTTGTTTTCGAGCTCGCTATATCCGCGCCGGTAAATCCGAAGGCGTTTTGGTAAACTGGTGCCCCGCTGTTAATGCTGTAGACGGATATCTTGCCGTTCGTGGCAGATCCGCAGCAACCCTGTGCGACCACGAGAGTGTCCGTGTTCCTTTCGAACTCAACCCAGCGAGCATCATCCAGGGAATCGGTATTGTCGATCGTAAACGTGGCATCATCTATAACGGACAGCCCACCTGTATTACCGGAGGTTGCATATATTTTGTCATTGTGTGAGTCATGAATAACGCTCGTGCCCGCATAGCTGGGAAGCCCCAGGCGGTTGTTGCCCGTCAGTGTAAGACGTGATCCCTTCAGTTTGACTACCTCAAGTATGGCAGGATAGGTGAAGACCCCTGGCTCTGAAGCGCCCACTGAATAGATCTTGCTTCCGGAGACACTCACGGCGTTTATGTCAGTATCCCTGAACAGGGCCTGAGATCGGAGGAACGGAAAACCGTGATACTTCCGATAGACCCTGATCGCCCCAAGGTAGGGAGAGCCGACCATTGAATAACTTACTACAGCGTCATTACCCTTCATCGAGACGGATGTGGCCTGAAGGATACCGGCATGAATGTTCCAATAGTCCCCGATTGCATGGCCTGTATCCGCACCGAATGTGACAGTTACGCCGTTACTGAGTGTTTGCGGACTGCCTGCTGTGATGGCAATGCCTGTTGACTGCCAGGTCGCGCCGTCGTCGTCTGACCACTTGAATGTATCCGGTCCTGTCCCGTCGATTTCGACACGGTACTTGATATAGGGGGGACTCTGCTGCGTTCCCGTATATGTCCCCCCCGACACGAGGTCGTTAAGCAGAACACCTCCGGGCTTGGCCGCAGCCTTTCCAACGATCTTAGGAGGAGACGACTCAGCCCATAGCCTCAATTTGAAGCCGTCTTTCCATTTGCCTTTTTTCTTGGAACCCTGTGTCATGACTCCTGATTGCGAAGTGCCGGACTGATCAAAAAGGAGCTGATCCTGGCAACTGAAGAACTGATCCAGTGTGGAATCATCGTTAATTATTTCCATGTGTGAGTTTGAGTCATCGGGCTCAGACTCATCTGGCGGGACATATCCGAGGTCATCAAGCTGGTCGCACGTAATGACTCCCGATGAGGAGCCCCCACCGCCTCCACCACCGCATGACGCAAGCATCATCAGCGGCAGTGCAAAGGCAAGCAAAATCAAAAATCTCATGCTCATTTTCAAAAAATCTGTTGATCTGCCTGTTCTGTTCAACAAATCTAATCCCTACCTGGATGGGTAGATATTCTATTCCCGCGACGATTCCGCCGATTAAATATATTTATCGGATGTTAACGGGAAAACATTAACCCAGATAGTGTAGAAGCGAGGTTATCCGGGGAGGCATAGCGTACATCAGGTGATAAGTAGTATGTGGTATGAGGTAGGTGAAAGGAATATGAATTGTCCGGTCTCAGGGGATACTCGGGCAGCTTAACATGGACCAGCCAGACTGAGGGCACCGGCAGAAGTGCGAAAGATTCTTGACACTACCGCTTCTGTTTTTCCTCCACCTGTTGGAAACCAGATTAGATCAACAATCTTTCTATCGTCACTCTCAGGAAACGATATTGATTTTATGTTCATTAGAATGAAAGCTATCTGGGAAGGATACCAAGAGCCATATTTTGTGTTTCTTTGCTCACTTGATGACCAGTCAGGCCATGTTTTAGGGTCATGGATGTCTAGATAGTCAATTTTTTCAATCTCAAGTGACCTGTCTCGTTTTATTTTCCACTAAATGTACCTCTAATCTCCAGTCAGTCAAGTACAGTGATCCCAATTTCTTTAAGATATTCAAAGGTCGCATCGTAAAAGAGAGGGTTGCGTGTTGGGTCTTCTGAATCACCCTGAGGAACAACTATTACCATACCTTGACGGGCTCGTGTCAAAAGAACACGGTAAGCATTCTTGAGATAGTTTTTTCGCTCTTCTTTCCTTATATGTCTCCAACGGTCACCGCAAAAAGACCAGTGCTCCCAGCCTTTATTCGAATAGCGAAAATCAGCATCCCAGGTAACACATACCCAGTCAAGTTCCAGTCCCTGTATATGAAATTCCGTGGCAACATCCTCAAGATAATAGGAGGAGCGTACATCCTCCTTGCTATCAAGAAACCAGTGAATCGGATCCATGGGCGATTTAACATTAATGGCATGAGGCTTTAGACGTTCTGCTTGTGAGGAAACAACAATTCCATAGCGTTCCGTGCCTCGTGCTTGCTTTTTTAACCAGTCTTTTGCCATGGCAAGATCACGTGTAATTACAATCGGATACTTTCCTTTAACGTTATTAAGCGTTTCTTTAGCTTGCTCAATATTGAGATCTAGAAGTTGTTTGACGAAAAGCGATACATGTTCTGCACGGAAAGACCGCATCGAGACGGCAAGGTGTAGTTCTTCTTTATACTCGACGTATTGTCTAGATCTTAATCGTTTCAATATATATTCTGCACCATATTCACTATCTGACAAGTGAGGTGAGATGTATATGTGCCAGTCGTTAAACGCC
The DNA here is from genome assembly GCA_964653915.1 of uncultured Thermodesulfovibrio sp. Taxonomy (GTDB): domain Bacteria; phylum Nitrospirota; class Thermodesulfovibrionia; order UBA6902; family UBA6902; genus CAZZGC01. The sequence continues at coordinate 3,906 of CAZZGC010000130.1, read as the reverse complement.
CGGTCTAAAGATTCTATCCATTCACTAATTCCTGCCTCACCAGTATTGATCTCCTGCCCACCACCAACAAGACATACAATTACAGCCCAGTCGGGATGACGATCAAGGCAAGAAATAAGAAATTCGGGTTCAGAGTATTTAAAGCCATGAGTATCTTTTTTGCGGCGCATAAACGAAGAAGTTTGTTTTATATTCCAGGCTCTTTGGGCTTCGTCAAATAACGCAACATGCTCTTTAGGTGGATTAACGTCACGAAGGCATTCATCACGAAATTCGTGAACATTTTGAATGAATGCTTTAACTTTGCTACGTGCTTCACCAATTTTGATTTTGTCTCCACCTTCATGCCCACGACGCACCTTGTCCCGAGCAAGTGCTTCACGGAGAATTTTAACAAGTGGGCCGTTGCCAGAAAGAAATACGCTGTAAAGGTCATCGGAGGGATCGATGTGTTTAGTAGCTATATTGAGGCCAACAAGTGTTTTGCCTGCGCCCGGTACACCGGTTACAAAGCAAATTGATTTATGGGACTTATCCTTTGATGATCGAATGATGTCAGAAATCGTATCGGATGTCTTGCTCAAATTTATCGCACCTGCATCGCTGCGCGAGATATCTGCAACCGAATGATTATTGTAGAGAGCCATCGCCGCCTCTATAATTGTCGGCGTAGGGCAATACCTCCCGCTCTCCCATTGCGACCGATCAATGTCTTGACCGTCAGCAAAGCGAATAACGTTATCTATGACTTCTCCAAGAAGGGCAACAGTAGTCTTGATTGGATGCAATAGCTTATCATTTTGTGGTGAGAGAGCAATAATGGGTGTTACGTTAGTCGCTTCCGTGGCGATGATAACCGGGGCAATAAATTGTTCATGGCTTGACTCATGGAAGTTCTTCAAATCTAAAGCGTAATCCCATGTTTGATCAATGGCGTATGTAGTAAATTCCCTCTCTCCGACTTTGAACTCGAGAACAAAGACCACCGGTCCTATCAGCAGGATAACATCAATACGTCGCCCCATACGGGGAATGGAGTATTCAAAATAAATTGTTCCCTGACGAGACGACAAAACTTTATGCATAATCCTGATTTCCTCCAGCCATGCACCACGTTGAGTTTGTTCTAAGGAGAATTCACTATTTATTGCCAGCTTGCCAAGTATCTCCTCTGTTGTAGATTTCAGGAAATTAGCGATAGAGTCAGAGTAGTATTCTCGTTTAATTATCTTTTCTTTAGTATTCAATTTGGGTTAATTGCCTGACAAATCATAAAAACTAACCAAAGATATCATCTGTCTAAAATTAGGATGCATGGTTATTGGGGCTGGTTTTCCCGTCAAAGTTTTATCATGTATCGTATATCTACAGATATTTTCTGACAAGCATTTCGGGCTTTGTATCCTTACTCCTGATCCTTGACATATTATAACTTCTGGTTTTTTTGTCATGAACATCTGTCATATGAATATCATGCAATAAGTTGGCATTAATTCCTATGAATGCCAAGTAAGCATTTCCAATTCATTGCTCCATTTTTCACTTTAAATAGCACATAAAATGGTTTGTTCCTTTCGGATTGCCAATCCTCTTCATTCTCAAGTGTCATCCCCAAAACCTCAACCTCCTGCTCGTAGGACTTCTCGAACATCTCACTCTGAATATAGCTTTGCTATGCACGACTTTGTACCCATATGCATAGAATGGTGCCTGATGTAACTGTTATTATGCGCCAGGCGCAAATATATGCGTCATATTTGCGCCTGGCGCATATGTTAGCGTTGCCGCGAATACGTAGCTCCCTTGCGGTTTCCAATTTGTATTATTTGTCCTTGAGTTTTAAGGCGCTTTAAAAGTTTATACGCCTGGTCTTTAGTTATGCGGCATAACTCCATAACTTCAGACCGTTTTATAGAACCATGATTATCTATATATTGAAGCACCATCTGTTCTTGCTGGATAGGGTCGAACCCTGCCTGCCTAACATACCCTGCTTTTTGTCCCGCCTTTCGATAGACCTTAGCGCTTAATGTATATGTTCGTCCACGGCCCGCGCCGTGAGCCTCTATCATGCCAGTCTCAGCCAGTTTTTCAAGCGTAGCGCGGGTTTCCTGTTCAGATTTCTGTGTGGATAAGGCCAGATCCCCGGTGGTAAGCCTGCGTTCCTGACGGAGACGTGACAGGATTATGAGACTGTCAAGAGGCATGGGACGGCCTATGCGCTGCTCTTCCCTTAGAACCATTTCCAGAAAATCCAGATCAGATTCAGCATTGCTCATTCGGACTATAACCGAAGCCGCATCTGAACGCCCATAATCAGGGGCTGGTCGGCCATAACGCAGAAGACCCTCAAAAATCCTGTCAATGCCCCGCCCTGTGCGCTCGGTCAGACCTATACGTTTTGAGATATCGGCCAAGAGCGGATTGCGAGGCCTGGGTTCTGTGACCAGCAGATTGTCCAAAGTTATGCCTTCAACAAAGCCTCCAGGGTTGGAGATCGTTAGCCCATCATCGTCAATACGGACATGAACTGCTCCAAGCCTGGAATAGTCGCGGTGAACGAGAGAGTTAATCAGTGCTTCCCTAAAGGCCCTGCGTTCAAAATTCGGAATCGGCACACGAAAAAGTCCGACCTGCACCTCTTTTTCCATAATATGAGCCGCAAAGAGCCTTTCAATTTCCTCAAATGCTTGCAGAAGAGGTTTGCGCAGAAATTCATTTACTCGCACATCGGTTCCTACAAGAACTTGGAACGCTATTTCATGTGCCGGGACGTGTTGTTTCAAAGCATCTTCCCGACCAATCATAAGCAAGCCAGCCAAAGTGGGACATCGTACGCCTTCGAAAGTTGTAACCAGCCCAAGTGCACCATCCAGTTCCTCATCTTCCAGAGGCAGGATTGAAGAGTCTCCACCGTAGCGGCGGATTGCCTCGCGCAGACGCTGCCGCTCCAAAGGATTCAGAACGCCCACCGTCAAGGAAGGTAGCGCTACTGCGGAAGGGTCAGTAAGGCCGAGCACAGATTGGCGCTGAACAAATTCATGAGGATAGAATGGAACGGATTCAGGCTTGCCGTTGGCAAGCAACCTCCGACGCTGCAGCAATCCTTCCGAAGTGGAGATCAACTGCCTGGATTTGGGTACTTGGATTCGCGCGATAGGTATGCCATCATATTCCAACATTTCGACTCGCACGGACACTGGTGGATTAGTCCGGTTCGAAATCAGAGCAGAAAGTCCTGTAGTGTCGTTGTGGTTGGCATGCAAACCAGTAACCGTTCCGTTGTCCTCAACTCCAAGGTACAAATCTCCCCCTTCCGTATTGGCCAAGGCCACGATGGCTGCGACCAGTTCACGATCCGGAAGGCAGTTTTGGTCGCTCTTGAACTCGACAGTAAGCGTTTCCCCCGCTTTCAGAATGTCTTCCAATCCGTGTTTATCCGTGCTCATCCGTGGTTCCTATTCTAAAACTACCCTGACCTTACCTGGTTCTTTGCCCTAGTAAGTTCATTGAAATATTCCTCAAAGCGTTTCTTCATCTCCTCATTTTCTTCTTCTTGTTGAAGAGTCTTCCAGCCAGCGGTCAATAGCCTCTTTTCTAAAACGCCAATGCCGTCCTATCTTCCGGCATGGAATACTGCCTTCTCTCACAAGCTTATATAATGTAGATTTGGATATTTTAAGGTAATCGGACAGGTCTTCAATAGTCAGCACATCCCCGAGTTTTGCACCCATCTTAAAGAACCCTCCCCGTCAATAATAACTATTGAAGAAATTAAAAAAACTCTAATATTAATATCAGTTATTGTCAGTTGCTGTCAAGATAAGAACACTTGCTTGCCTGACTTTAATACAAAGACCCCCTTGGCATGTTTGCCAAAGGGGTCTGGAAAGATTGCTGGCGTCC
>CAZZGC010000129.1:0-7037 GCA_964653915.1 uncultured Thermodesulfovibrio sp. | reverse complement strand
GCGGCGCCGATGAACAGCTCATGATATAATGATAGATAAATTTAACAGGGGAGGGATGAATTGAGCGAGACCGTCCTTAAGACAGAACAGTACCTGATCGAAAAGGAGCCTTATTACAGGCCGGTCGGTCAGGAGGTGGAGATATTTGAGTCTGCCTACCGGAGTCAGATACCGCTTTTAATGAAAGGTCCGACGGGATGCGGCAAGACAAGGTTTATGGAATACATGGCCTGGAAGCTCGGGAGACCGCTCATAACTATATCGTGCCATGACGACCTGACGGCATCGGATCTTGTAGGGCGGTACCTCGTCCGTGGAGGTGAGACGGAATGGGTGGATGGTCCTGTGACGCGTGCAGTCAAGGTTGGGGGATTCTGCTATCTCGATGAGATAGTAGAGGCGCGCAAGGATACGACGGTTGTGATTCACCCTCTTGCTGATGACAGAAGGATACTGCCCGTGGAGAAGAGGGGTGAGATACTGAAGGCGCCGCCGGAGTTCCTTCTTTCGATATCTTACAATCCCGGTTATCAGAGCGTATTGAAGGAACTTAAGCAAAGCACGAGGCAGAGGTTCCTGGCGATCGAGTTTTCTTATCCCGAGCCTGATCTGGAAAAGGAAATCATAGTTCATGAATCCGGTGTCGATGATGTGACCGCGGGGATACTCGTGCGTATCGGGCAGAAGACGCGGAACCTCAAGGATCGTGGTCTGGCCGAGGGTGCAAGCACGAGACTGCTGATCCATGCCGGTAAGCTTATCGCCTCAGGAATTGCTTCGCGGACAGCATGTGAGGCGGCGGTTTCCGAACCGCTTACCGATGATCATGATATGCTCGGAGCACTCTCCGAGATCATCAACTCACATTTTTGATGCTTTCGGTCAGCAGAAAGAATATCGCCGATCTCCGGAAAGAGCTCATAAAGAATCTCGATCTGGATTTCTTCGACGACGAGGAGATAGATTCCATCCTCCGTGAGGTCGAATCCCACGATGAGACACTGCAGCAGATGATTTTTGCCCTTTGTGTTGTACTTTCGAACAAGAGCTCCTCTTTCGTACCCAGGACATTGCGACGGATAAGAAGTGCGTCCCGGCATCTCCCTGTCAAGGAACTGGAGCGCTGGCTCAATCATGCTTTTGACATGCTCGATGCTGAGGGAACGGCGGCCTTCGTGAAATTCACATCCCGTGTTGACAGGGATTCTTTAGAGGATTTTCAGCATCCTTACGGAATCCATCTCAAACGGGTAATACCAATCCTTGAGACATTCCTGAGGGGGATATCAGGAATGGATCTGAAGATCGCCAAGGCCGGGTACTCTTATACTGATACATTGACGATATTCCTTCCGCAATACGTAAACCGGTTCGAAGAGCACAGAAAGAACTACATCGTCTACAAGGTGTCGGCGATCTACCGGTGGGGACAGATCGTCCTTGGAACGCTTACACCTGATGGAGACATTATTTGTTCCTTTACCGGTGAAGGCAAGGGCGGCCGCCATGACATAGATTCTTTTTTCAGAATGTTCGATAAACGGGAGCTGGCACTCGATCTTTACAATATATTTGAGACACACAGGATAGATGCATTCCTCTGCCGGGAACTTCCGGGCCTGATGAAGGAGGCACGTGACATCAAGCGCGCACTTTATGAAAACAGGATTTCCACCGATATCCTGCCGGAGAGGACCGCCTTTGTAGAGTGTCTCTATCAGAATTTTCTGTGCGGAGAGGTAACGGGATCATTGCCGGATGGTGCCGATGCCGTTATAGAGCGGATGAATGCGCTGAGAGATTCCGGCAGTGCGGAGGAATCTCTCAGGCTCGTCTCTGATGTATATCCTGTTGTGGAATCGCTGGAGGGGGCCTATGAGCTACAGGATATTTCGGTGCTGCTCGGCAGGATAGAGCCGGAGAAGGTCTCCCACAGGATAAAGGAGGAGTGTGAGAAGAATAAACAGAAGATAAAAGGTGTGATATCCAAGTTGGTGAATCTACCTGATTATGAGCCGTCACCTGCTCATCGGGCGGCACATGGGAAGGATCAGCCGGGGCCTGACGCAGCTAAGGATTATCTGCTTATCAAGGGAAAGCTGATCGAGATGGATGAGGACCTGAAAGAGGTTGTAGACGAAGAGGGGGGCGTGCCGGGAGGGGTGCTTGTTCATGGTACCGAGGCAGGCGGGATGAGCCCGGTTTCGATCAAGGATCTCATCGCCGATGAGACCGGGGTAAGTGATGAGGCAAGGGAAGGTGCCATCAAGTACGATGAGTGGGATTACCGCCGGGGTGGATACAAGAAGGACTGGTGCAACCTTTATGAACGAGATATTCATCCCGTAAATGAGCCGTTTGTTGAGCTGACCATGATGCGCTACAGCGGGTACGTCAAGATACTGAGGAAGAAGTTCGAACTCCTGAAGAGGGAACCTCGGCTGCTGAGACGGCAGCGTGAGGGAGAGCATGTGGATATAGATGCTACAATAGAGGCTATTGCGGATATGCGGGCCGGCATTTCTCCTAACGAAAACCTGTTCATGCGCATGGACCGGCAGGACAGGAATATTGCGGTACTTTTTCTTATTGATATGAGCGGTTCGACCAAGGGCTGGGTGAATATAGCCGAAAAGGAAGCTCTTGTCATGATGTGTGAGGCGCTCGAGGCTTTGGGCGACAGATACGCAATCTACGGCTTTTCGGGGATGACAAGGGTCAGGTGCGACTATTACAGGATAAAGGAATTTGATGAACCCTATACCGAGGCTGTCAAGAAGCGCATCGCCGGCATTCAGCCCAAGGACTATACAAGAATGGGCCCTCCCATAAGGCATTCAGTCGGTATCCTCGATTCGATCGAGGCGAGGACAAAACTCCTGATAACCCTGAGCGATGGACGGCCGGAAGACTGGGACAGGTACAAGGGCGACTACGGGATAGAGGATACGAGGAAATCACTCGTCGAGGCAAAGGAACGGGGTATCCATTCCTTCTGCATCACTATAGACAGAGAGGCCAGTGATTACCTCCCACGTATGTACGGAGAGGTGAATTACATCGTCATAGATGATGTAAGAAAACTTCCCAACCGTATAACAGAGATATACCGCAGGCTGACAACCTGAGTCTTCCTCCTGACGCTCACTATCACAAACCGGTTCCTTTACTTTTAACCGATGGTTTACTTTTTCTCCTTAAGCAGTTCTTCGATTGCCGTCCGGAATGCGTCGAACGGCTGTGCACCCTTTATATACTTTGTCACCAGAATCTTGTCGCTTCCAGGCTGTGTAAGGCCGAGGAAGAATGCCGGGGTACCTGTTACGCCTCCCCTTCTGCCTTCGGACATGTCATTTCTGATCTCAGCATCATACTTGCTGCTGTTCAGGCAACTTTTGAACGCATCGACGTCCAGCCCGATTGAAGCGGCATGCTGTTCCAGATCTGCGGGGGAAATCTTTCTTGTAGTGAAGATTTTGTCGTGCATCTCCCAGTATTTTCCCTGTTCCATTGCACAATTTGCAGCCACGGAGGCCTTGAAAGCCTGTTTATGAATGCTCTCCAGGGGGAAGTCACGAACAACGTATTTAACCTTGCCGGTCTTGATGTAGTTTTCTTCTATTTTCGGTAACGTCTCACGGACGTGTCGGGCACAGTAGGGTCATTGATAATCCGAGAAATCGACAAGCGTGACAACCGCATCCTTCAGTCCCTTGAACGGGTCGTCACCGATGTTGAAGAGCGCCTGCTTGAAAGGCTGTCTTGTCGGTCTTCGTCCCTGAACCAGATTTTTGATATTCTTGAGTTCGGCGATAATAGTCTCCTGCCCCTTTTCAAGCGCCGAGACCTTGCTTTTTAGTGCTTCCATGTCTTCTCTCGACTGGGTGCATCCCGCCAGATATACAGGCAGGAGCAGTAATACCAGAAGTATGAGCTTTTTCACGTTGATTCTCCCTTCTCTTTGATTGGTTATTCCGGGATGTTGATTTGCGTCATGTTGGATTTTGGTTCCTTATATCTTACTTAATTTGATCCCCTGCAACAGAGTTCCTTATGTATAGAGTAGGATATTATTAAAATTTTATCCAGAATATATGAAGAAATTGTGAATTTTAATCCATATAATCATGAACTATCTTGTTCAGCAGAAGGCGTGGCTCATATCAGGGATACAGGAACGGGGAAAAGGGATAATGGCTATGGATAAATCAAAAATTAAAGATATAAAATCAGAATTTCTGCATATTCATGAATAAAATGAGTCAAGTCTAACCTTGAATATATGAACTACAGGTCGTAAACTTAATAGATGCATAGGCTGAGCGGTCATGGCAGGGCGTAAAGAGTTTTCCTGCACCGGAGGTGGGATGGAAAGACAGTATGAAAAAATATTCAGGAAGTATTGTCGCGAAGATGGAAATATCATCTCGATCCTCCAGGATCTCCAAAAGACCTTCGGTCATGTGCCGCGTGAAGCGGTCTACTGGTTTTCGGAAAGACTGAACATCCCGGCAGCCAATTTTTTCGGCGTGGCCACATTCTATTCCCAGTTTCACCTCAAGCCGAGGGGGAGGCATATAGTAACCGCGTGCTGCGGTACCGCATGTCATGTCAAGGGGGCCGAGCCGATAGTTCATCATCTGAGGCAGGACCTTTCACTCCGCAATGACGAAGACACCACAGGGGATCATCAGTTTACGCTTGAACGTGTGGCCTGCATGGGGGCATGCAGCCTGGCGCCAGTGATAAAGATCGATAAAAAGGTCTATGGAAACATGAACCCTGAAGATGCAGTGGCGGCCCTTGAGGAGTACAAGGGCATAAAGAGGAGATAACAGGAATTGGGAAAAAGAACGAAGGCCGCACTTTCGCGAGGTCTCACCATAAGGGTTTGCATGGGAACTGGCGGACTCGCCGCAGGAAGTGAAGAGGTATTCAACGAGTTCAGGAAGCGACTGCGTTCCTCAGGTCTGAAGGCCGAGGTCACAAAGAAGTGTGTCAAAAAGACCGGCTGCCACAGTCTCTGTTCAAAGGATGTTCTTGTAGATGTGATAATCGGGAATAAATCCGAGACATACGAACATGTCACAGTCAGCAAGGTCGGCAGGATAGTAGAGGAACATATCGTCGGCGGTATGCCTGTTAGCGAATGGCTTGCAGGCCCCGACTATCATGCATTTCACAGCAGAGAGGCGAAACGCCTGCTCAGGCATGTAGGTGTCATCGATCCCGAGGATATCGAAGACTATCGGAGCGTAGGGGGATACAGACATGCGGCGAAGGCGCTGTCGAAGAGACCTCAGCAAGTGATAGCCATCATAAAGGAATCGGGCCTTCGGGGCCGGGGCGGAGCCGGTTTCCCAACCGGCATCAAATGGGAAACCTGCCGCAATGCAGAAGGTAATACGAAATACATCATATGCAATGCTGATGAGGGCGATCCCGGAGCCTTCATGGACTGCGCGATTATTGAGGGCAATCCCCATGCCCTGATCGAGGGAATGACAATAGGAGCCTATGCTATAGGAGCATCAATCGGATATGTATATATCAGGGCGGAGTATCCGGTAGCGCTTCAGCGTCTTAAAAAGGCTATCAGGCAGGCACGCAGGGCAGGCTTTTTAGGAAGGGATATCTTCGGCAGCGGATTCGATTTCGACATCAGGATAAAGGAAGGGGCGGGCGCTTTCGTTTGCGGTGAGGAGACTGCGCTGATCGCATCCATTGAAGGTAACCGGGGAATGCCCCGGTCAAAGCCTCCCTTTCCTGCCTTCAAGGGATTATGGGGCAAACCTACTGTGATCAACAATGTGGAGACCTTTGCCAATGTTACGATGATAATGGAGAAGGGTGCAAAGTGGTATGCTGCAACTGGTACCGAAAAGAGCAAGGGAACCAAGATATTCTCTCTTACAGGCAAGGTGAGGAATACCGGTCTGATCGAGGTGCCGATGGGTATAAGCCTGCGGGAGATCGTCTATGAAATAGGCGGCGGCTGCCCGCACGGACACAGCCTCAAGGCGGTTCAGACAGGCGGCCCGTCCGGCGGCTGCATCCCTGCCTCGATGATCGATATGCCGGTGGATTACGAATCGCTGAAGAAAGCGGGCTCGATGATGGGGTCGGGCGGCATGATAGTCATGGACAGCAGGACCTGCATGGTCGATATGGCCAAGTTCTTTCTGGAATTCACACAGAATGAGTCCTGCGGCAAATGCCTTCCATGCAGGGTTGGCAATAAGCGGCTTTATGAGCGTCTGAAACGGATTACGGATGGGAAAGGCAAAAAGGGAGATATAGAATTTCTCAAGGCACTGGGTGAGGACATAAAAGTCTCGTCTCTCTGCGGTCTCGGACAGACCGCACCGAATCCGGTCCTATCGACCATCAAATATTTCAGGGACGAATACGAGGCACATATAAACGAAGGAAAATGTCCGGCTGGTGTGTGTGAGGGCCTCCGGCAGTACCTGGTCGATCCCCAGATTTGCAGGATGTGCGGGAAGTGTTTTAGGGAGTGCCCGGCATACGCAATAAGCTGGAAGAAGAAGGAGCCGGCCGTGATAGACAGAAGCAAGTGTGTAAAGTGCGGGAGATGTTATGATGTATGCCCGTTTAATGCAATAGAATAAAAAGTAAAAAATGAAAAATTAAAAGTAAAAAATAATGTAAAAATAAAACCTCAAAAATCAGATTGATTTTTGAGGTTATCCGGAGGACAGGTTGTCCAGCAAAAAAATAAAGATAAAGATAAACGGACTCAGGACAGTTTGCAATGAAGGGGAAACTATCCTCGCCGCTGCTGAAAAGGCAGGTGTTGTGATTCCCACGCTATGTCATGACAGACGGCTCGAACCATACGGTGGATGCAGACTCTGCAGTGTGGAGGTAAAAGGCGTGCCGAGGCTCCTTCCTGCATGCACGACTCCCGTATCCGAAGGCATGGAGATAAAGACAGAGAGCCGGCAGCTGAGAAGGATCAGAAAGCGGCTCGTATCCCTGATGCTCTCAAATCACCCGAATGACTGCATGCAGTG
>CAZZGC010000128.1:5549-7116 GCA_964653915.1 uncultured Thermodesulfovibrio sp. | reverse complement strand
CCACTCGTGCCGGATATGCTATGCTTTAAGTTTATGAGACCTTTTCATCCTATAGCTGCGCTCAGGCACAGAAACTTCAGAATCTTCTGGACAGGACAGGTAGTCTCTCTGACAGGGACCTGGATGCATCAGGCAGCCCAGAGCTGGCTCGTGTACCAGCTCACGGACTCGCCATTCTTTCTCGGTCTTGCGGGCATGGCCGGATCACTTCCCATTCTGCTATTTACGCTTGTAGGCGGTGTAATTGCGGACAGATTTCCGAAGCGAAATATCATCGTCACTACTCAGCTCATCTCGATGAGCATGGTCATTGCCCTTGCAGTCTTGGTGGTGTCGGAGGTGGTCACAATATGGCATATACTGATCATCGCCTTTCTTGCCGGCATCTGCAACGCAGTGGAAATCCCTACACGCCAGTCATTCATCATCGAACTCGTCGGCAGGGAAGACCTCCTGAACGGGATAGCCCTGAACTCGACCGCATTTCACGGTGCCAGAATGGTAGGACCGGCCGTGGCCGGGTTGATAATGGGTGCGGTCGGTATCGGAACGGTATTTTTCCTGAACGCTCTCAGTTATACAGCCATAATAGCTGCTCTGCTCATGATGAGGTTTCCGGTGAATGAGAGATTGTCGGATCCCCCCAAAGGCGTATTCAGGGAGTTCCGCGAGGGCCTTTCGTATATCTTTCATCATCCAACCATCTATATACTGCTCGCTGCAGTAGGCGTGATCAGTTTTTTCGGCTTTCCATACATCTCATTTCTGCCGGTGTATGCGCGGGATATACTGAAAACGGGTGAAACCGGTCTGGGCATACTTATGGGCAGTGCGGGTGCAGGAGCGTTCACAGGGGCCGTCGGCCTGGCCATCAAGGGTAATACATCCAGGAAGGGACTGATCATGGCCGTTGCCGGTGTTACATTCTCAGCAGCACTGCTCGTATTTTCGGTATCGCGCGTGGCATGGCTGTCATATATGATGCTGTTCTTTGTCGGGTTCGGCGCGATCAATATGATCGCCACTGCAAACAGCATACTTCAGTTGTCAGTACCTGACCCGCTCAGGGGAAGGGTAATGAGTTCATTCACGACCATGTTCCTCGGGATGGCCCCGCTTGGCCATTTTGCCGTCGGCAGCCTTGCCCACTACGTTGGGACATCGCAGGCACTCATGATCGCAGCCTCATTCTGCCTGCTCTCCACGCTGTTTATAATTATGAGAAAGCCGGAACTGCTTAAGATGTAAACCTTACAGTTGCAGAACCCGCATTATTCACAATTCCGAACAAGGTGTGGCGAAGGTTAGAGTTAAGAGTTAAGTGGTATGTTGTAGGTGATTGGAAAAATATTTTTTAAAATCAGCTTCCTTTGACATACCACCTATCACTTACGACTTATCACTTACCACTACAATCGCTTAACCCACATTATTCACAAATCCGGCGGAGGTGTGGCGAAGGTTAGAGTTAAGAGTTAAGTGGTACGTTGTAGGTGATTGGAAAAATATTTATTAAAATCAGCTTCCTTTGACATACCACCTATCACTTACGACTTATCACTTACCA
>CAZZGC010000128.1:3018-5449 GCA_964653915.1 uncultured Thermodesulfovibrio sp. | reverse complement strand
CTTTGACATACCACCTATCACTTACGACTTATCACTTACCACTACAATCGCTTAAGATTCCTCACCCCCTGCGGGGGATTCGGAATGACATATCACTTAACTCTAACTCCTTTTCCCGCATTCCATTCACACCGTCTGAAGGTACTCGCTGACCTCGTTCCGCACCTGATTCACGATGCCGGGCAGCGCATCCGCCAGTGACTTCACATCCTCCCAGTTGATATTGAAGATATAGGTATAAATAAAATAATTCCTGAAGGCAAGGTACTTTGACAGAGCCTGAATCTGATCAGGCATCAATATCCCTATCTCCCCCGCCTTCCTGAGCACTTTTTCGTGCCAGTCAGGTGAGTCCTCGATATCGAGCTTGTCAAAAGCGAGCATCTGTTTCAGTACATTTTCGATTCCGCTGTAAACATTTACTATAAAGGCGGATACCGCGGCCTTTTCAGCCGGCATGAAGTCCGTCTTTCCCTCCTTGCAGAGAGTGGAAAGTTCCTGCATGATTCTGTCGATATTGCCGAACTCCTCGTCACAGATATTTCTCAGTTCTTCCTTTGTCATGACTCTCACCTCCTAAAGTCTGCCAGACCTGAGAATAGATATGAGCAACCTGAGCCCGAGCAGAAAGGCCACCAGAAAACCGATCGCCCCGACAGTCGGCAGACCGAAAATTCGCCCTCCTATGTCCGATTGAATCAGCATGGACGAGCCCACTATGATCGCAGCAACCACAAGACTGAATGCTATCCTGTTGCTCGACCGGTCTATATCCCGGATCAGCCTGTCCATTCCAACCGGATCGATCTTGAAGCTCATCTCATCTCTCAGGCTCTTTTTTAAAAGGCGGTTAATCTGTCTCGGCGTATCAATTATCAGATCTCCAATCTCTTCAATGTTGGCCACTGATTTATCGAGTACCCTGCGGGGACTCATTCGTCTCCTGACCAACTCTGCCGCATACGGTTCCGCTGCAGCTACAAGATTGAAATCGGGATCGAGCAGGCGTCCAATACTGTCAACTATGAGTATCGTCTTATTCATCAACATCAGATCGGACGGCACCGTCAGGCCGTGTTTTATAATCAGGTGAGTCAGCGCTTCGAGATATTCAGGAAAATTTATCTCGGAAATCGTCATATCGTACAGCGGCTCAAGAAGATAGACAAGATCCGCCTTGAACTCTTTACGGAAGGCCTCTGTATTCACCTTGTCCGTTATCAGACCGAGATCAATGTAAATTTCTATCAGCCTGTCGAAATCTTTTTTCATAATTGCCAGAAAAGCGGCGGCTATATCATCGACCATCTCCTGCGTAAGCCATCCGACTATCCCGAAATCCATGATACCGATTCTTCCGTCTTGCAGGACAAAGATATTCCCTGGATGGGGATCGGCATGAAAAAAGCCGTGTTCGAATATCATCCTGAAGTAGGCGTCAACACCTTTCCTGGTAATTTCTTTTCTGTCCATACCACGTTCATCCATCGCATCGATATCATCGATCCTGATCCCCTCCAGGCGCTCCATTACGAGCACGCGGTGTGAAAGGACGTCAGGGAAAACAGCCGGGATACATACATCTTCACTGCCCTCAAAGTTCCGTTTGAAACGCTGGGCATTTTTCGCCTCAGCTATGAAGTCCAGTTCCCTGCGGACCGAGCGGGCAAATTCATCCACTATTCCAACAGGATCAAAAAAGCGGCTCTCAGGTATATATTTCAGCATAAGCCTTGCAAATGCGCCTAATATGGTTATGTCCGTTTCTATAGTCTCGCGGATATCAGGTCTCTGAACCTTCACTATCACCTTGACGCCGTTTTTCAGGGTTGCATTATGAACCTGTGCGATGGATGCCGCCGCAACAGGCACATCCTCGAATTCATCAAAGATATCACTTATGGATGCCCCGGAATCAGACTCGATCATCTGTCTGGCGATGTAACCTGGAAAGGGAGGGACCCGGTCCTGAAGCTTTCTGAACTCATCTGCATACCGGGCTGTTATCAGATCGGGTCTTGATGAAAGTACCTGCGCAAGCTTTATAAAAGAGGGACCAAGCTCGCCAAAGGCCATCCTGAGCCGCTCGGGTATGGTATGTCTCTCGACCTCATGGGGTCTGCCGAAGATCTTGAGTCTCTTCCTGAGAGGGATGAATCTCTGAAGATTGATCTGCTCTATGAACTGAATGAAGCCGTGTTTCAGTAATACATTGACGATATGCCTGATTCTGGTGATGTTTCTGTAAGTCTGCCAGAACCTTAGAATCCCCGTAATAGCCATGCAGTGATATTCTGCTATTCAGAGTCCCGGCCGGCGGACTCTTCAAGCTTTTTCACCCGCGAAGAAAGAGAAGAAACTTTTCTGCTGAGTTTGTCCAGTTCATCCCTCGTGGGTATATTGATCTTCTCAAGGGCGTTGTCGATCAGAT
>CAZZGC010000128.1:0-2918 GCA_964653915.1 uncultured Thermodesulfovibrio sp. | reverse complement strand
TCCAGTTCATCCCTCGTGGGTATATTGATCTTCTCAAGGGCGTTGTCGATCAGATCTGTAACGAGCCTGTTCAGTTCGTCACCAGTTTTGTTAATCTTCTCCGAGTACTCCCTGACAAGTTTTGCCCCCTGTGATTCACTGAGCTCCCCCTTTTTTACCAGCTCATCAATTACCTCTTTAATCTTCTCCGGCACCCCGATGCCGGCCATCAGTGTCTTGTGTATCAGCTCATTCAAGGTCATCTTAGCCTCCGGTCTTGTAACTCAGTCTGTTTTTTCTCTCTTACCTTGAATTATATCAGATACCCTGGCAAGTGCGCTCTCTATTCCTTCAGGGTCTTTAGTGCCTCCCTGAGCCATGTCCGGCCTGCCTCCTCCTTTGCCTCCTGTGACGGCCTTCAGAATCTGACCAGCATGGAACCTGCCGGTCAGGTCTTTTGTAACGGCTGAAACATAATATGCCTGTCCGTCTATCGAGGATGCCAGTACAATTATTCCCGAACCGAGCCTGTCCCTGAGCGAGTCTGCCAGATTTCTGAGAGACTTCATATCCATTCCGTTCGCCCGGTACGTCAGGACCTTCACATCGTCTATATCGGCGGCGCCTTCAAGGATTGAATCCACACTGCCGGCAACCGCCTTCTGTTTCACTCTGTCGAGCTCCTTCTCACGCTGCCGGAGTTCCTGCATCAGTCTTTCGACACGCTCCGAAACCTTCAGTTCACTTACCTTAAGCAGACTTGATGCCTTTTTGAGTTCATCCTCCCTGGCCCTCTGATAATCAAACGCCGTCATACCGGTAAGGGCCTCGATGCGTCTGACTCCGGCGGCAACACTTCCCTCGGATATGATCCGGAAAAGACCTATTTCACCGGTGGCTTTACAATGGGTTCCTCCGCAAAGTTCGGCCGAAAAATCTCCGGCTCTCACTACCCTCACCCGATCCCCGTACTTTTCACCGAAAAGCGCCGTCACCCCCTGTGAAATGGCATCGTCAAGGCTGGTCTCCCCCGTTTCTACAGGGATGTTGTCCAGCACCTTTTCATTGACAAGTCTTTCTATCTGCTCAAGTTCCCTGTCACTAAGAGCGAAGAAATGGGTAAAATCGAATCGAAGCCTGTCGGGTGCAACGAGCGAACCCGCCTGTTTTATATGATCACCGAGCACTTCCCGAAGGGACGCATGCAGAAGATGGGTAGCGGTATGATTACGCCTGACCGCATCCCTTCTCTCGGCAGAAACCATAAGGGTAACCCGGTCCCCTTTCTTCAGTCGCCCCTTTTTCAGGGTTACGATATGCATCATAAGTTCATGAAACTTTTTCGTGTCTGTTACACTGGCAAGCATGCCTTCGCCTTTCATGACACCCGTATCCCCAACCTGACCTCCGGACTCACCGTAAAAGGGGGTCCTGTCAACAACTACCTCCAACTGAGCATCCCCCTCAGACGCCTCTTCGATGAGTTTACCATCTCTTATTATCGCCTTAACCTCACCTTCCGCTTTCAGCGTCTCATAACCGGTGAATACAGTCGGTCCGGAATCCTGAAGTATCTCGCGGTAGACCCCGGCAACTTCATCCTCTGCCCCGACCCACGAGGCCCTAGCCCTGGCCCGCTGTGATTCCATTTCTTTCCTGAAGCCATCTTCATCGAGCTTCAGCGCGTTGTCCTCAGCTATATCCCTCGCAAGGTCGAGTGGAAAGCCAAATGTATCATAAAGCCTGAACAGTTCCTCACCCGGAATGGTGTCACCTCCGGATTTCTTCAGCTCAGCAATAACGCCATCCAGTATCTCCATCCCTGAAGTCAGAGTGTGGGCAAACCGCTCCTCTTCAAACTGCAACACTTTTCTGCTCATCTCCACATTTTCAAGTATCTCGGGGTAAGGTTGCGACATCATATCGTATACGGTATCAAGAAGTTTGAACAGGAACGGCCCTTCCATACCAAGCATGAACCCGTGACGGGCAGCCCTGCGGATGATCCTCCTGAGGACATATCCCCTGCCCTCGTTAGAGGGGGTAAGCCCTTCGGCGAGTACGAATGCAGCGGCCCGCATATGGTCGGCAATTACCCTCATTGATACATCAAAGGAATCATCAGTACCATAACGCCTGCCGCTGAGATCCTCGACCACACTGATTACCGGGATGAACAGATCGGTATCGAAGTTGTTGGTCTTGCCCTGAAGCACGGCCGTCAGCCTTTCAAGCCCCATTCCAGTGTCGATGCTCGGTTTTGGCAGTGGAGTCATATTCCCCGCAGCATCCCTGTTATACTGCATGAAGACGAGATTCCATATTTCAAGAAAGCGATCGCACTCACACCCTACTCTGCAGTCCGGACGGCCACAACCAACGTCTTCGCCCTGATCTATAAGAATCTCGGAGCAGGGTCCACAGGGGCCGGTGTCACCCATCTGCCAGAAGTTATCCTTTTCGCCGAGACGAAAGATACGTTCGGCAGGGACTCCAACCTCATCTTCCCATATCGCGGCAGCATCGTCATCCTTTTCAAACACGGTTATCTGCAATTTCTCAGCCGGCAGCTTTGCGTAACCGGTCAGAAACTCCCATGCCCATGCTGCAGCCTCTTTCTTGAAATAGTCACCGAAAGAAAAGTTGCCGAGCATCTCGAAAAAGGTATGATGCCGGGCGGTCCTTCCAACATTTTCAAGATCGTTATGCTTGCCGCCCGCTCTCAGACATTTTTGAACCGTCGTTGCTCTCTTGTATGTCCTCTGCTCATCCCCTAAAAAGACGGCCTTGAACTGTACCATGCCCGCATTGGTAAAAAGGAGGGTCGGATCGTCCGCCGGCAGCAGGGGCGAACTGGCAACAACCTCATGTCCCTTACTGCGGAAAAAATCAAGAAACAGCTTTCTTATCTCTTCACTTTTCATAATAAGAAACTCAAA
>CAZZGC010000127.1:1474-7130 GCA_964653915.1 uncultured Thermodesulfovibrio sp. | reverse complement strand
GCAGGGAAGCAGAGACAAGGCCGGCGGAAAGAATACAAGAAAATGTAAGTGAGAAATCCATTCTCGAGATAGCGGCTGAGATAATGAGAACGAAAGGTGCGGAGCAAAGACTGAAACTGCTGAAGGAATTAGCCAAATTAAAACCTGAGACAGCAGAAGATATAAGGGCAATTGTAGAGGTTATCCATGCTTCCGGAAATGAGGCCGAAAAGGAAATCGCGCTTGCTGCCCTGCGGAATATAAATGAGACAGACAAGCATCTTGAGCAGGAGTTTATCAGATTGCTTGATGACCCAGACAGGGAGGTGAGGACGTTAGCGATAGTCAATCTCGGCAAATTGAAGGCGGTAGAGGCGGCTCCGAGGTTGAGAGAAATAGTAAAGAGTTTCGGGAAGGTGGATTATCTGAAGTTCAAGACGATGCGGGCGGTCAATATGGAAGAGGCCTACAGGATGATCTTTGAGCCGGGGGCAGCGGCGGTGGCGCTGGGAGAGATGAAGGATGAGGAGGCAATACCTATATTGGTGGAGAAGTTTGAAGAACTTGAGGGCTATGCTGCGGAAGGACTGAGCAAGATGGGGAAGAAGGGTTTGCCATATTTGCTTGAACTGGCAAGGAAAGAGACGGATGAGGAGAGTTATTACGCGCATAACGCACTTGCAGAAATCAAGGACATAGAAGCAAAGCCGGATTTGATGAATATTCTTGTAACCGAAAGAGATCGTGAAATCAGGGACAGAGTACTGAATGCATTATCCAGACCTGGAATGTTTGATGATGATGTACTTGAGCTTGTAAAGAGTCTTTATGAAAAGGAGAAGGATTCATTATTTTTATGGGCAATGAAACATGAAAAAGCTACTCCTTTTTTGATTGATGTCTTAAAACAGAACATGCACGGTAATCCTCGTATAAGTCATATTGTAATCGGTATCCTTGGTGATATTGGAGGTCCATCTGCGGTACCTGCTCTTGAAAAAGCATTGACTGTCAGAGATAGAAGTGTAAGGCAACTATCAGCTCGTGCACTTAAAAAAATAACAGGTAAAGATTATGATTGGAAGAAATAGTAGGCTTTATTAACGTGGAGGGGATATTATGATAAAATCTGGATTTTTTATTGTTGTTTTAGCATCAATATTATTAATGTCGGGAGTATCACTGGCTTGGGACAGTGTAGGATATGTTACCCATGAGGCAGTGGCTGATGATGCGATATCACCTACTGTATTACCGTCAAATGAATACCCCGACCTTTATATGTATGAACAAATCTTGAGAGCTGGAAGCGAGTCAGAAGCCCCGCATCTTGATGGCAGATACAATGGTGGAAATGTAATAAAATGGTGGAGTGATAAAGCTACACTATCTTATAATGCTTCAAGTTTTTCTCAGGCCTACAAGCAAATAGGTCAAATCGCCCATCTCACTCAAGATCAGGCAGTTCCTGCACATGCAGCAAATATTAAGCACGGAATTTGGTGGTTGCATTTTGATTATTTTGAATCTTATGCAGACCAGAACTATTATATCAGTAATCCAAGTAATGGCTATCTTATTGACTCATTTCCTTTCGACTATTATCAATCATTACAGGATGATACACGCAATCTTCTAACATCATGGACAAAGCCCAGCACAGGCGAGCAGTATTGGGTTGCAGCGCCGACTGCTCCACCTATTGGTCAGGATGCTACAGGAGGAGATAGATCAGGCGGAGAAGCGCCATGGGGCAATTACGGAGGCTCCAGTGGACCTCACGGGGACATTTATCTTAATTGGTTACTTCAGACAGAGAGCCCTCAAATAAGTAATGATCAGATAAGCAAGGCAATCAGTCATACAGCCGGAGTATTTGCTGCCGCCTCCAGAAAGTTGCCTCCCCTTATTGATAACTTGGTAATAGTACCAATATCCATTTCACCCCAAATCGATGTCAATAACGGAACTCAGATCAGTTTTCAGATGTTCGAAAACAGAAAAGACACAGTGAAAATTTATATAACGGTTGATTCCCCTACCGGGACGGCTATAAAGGATATGAACGGAAATATATATAACGGACTTAGTTATACACTGCTTCAGGGAACAAGTCTGCCGTGGGAAGGCAACTATACCCTGAACTGGGACGGGACACTTGAGGACGGGACTTTCCCTTCAGATGGAGAACATACGTTATATGTTCAGCTTGAGGATTTCGACGGCAATCTATCGACAGTCTCTACACACCTCTTCACCATCTACTCCCACCCCGTCCTCACAATCAGCAAAACCGGCAGCGGGACGGTGACAAGCTATGCTGCGGGCATAGACTGCGGCAATGACTGCTCGGAAAGTTATTCGCATGGCGATTCCGTTACCCTGACGGCAAGTCCTGCCTCAGGATGGTCGTTCAACGGCTGGACAAACTGCGACAGTCCTTCAGGAAACACCTGCAATATGACAATGGACGGAGACAAGACCGTAACAGCGGAGTTTACGCCTGTCTCGACATGGTCAATACAGACACTTGACGGCAGTGGCAATGTCGGACAATATACGTCCATTGCTATGGATGCATCAGGTGCAACGCATATCAGTTATTATGACAGCGCGAATGGCGCTCTTAAATATATAACAAACTCTTCCGGTTCATGGGCAAGTCCGGTAACACTTGATTCCACCGGCAATGTCGGACTCTATTCATCTATCGATACAGATTCATCCGGCTATGTACATATCAGCTACTACGATGCATCAAACGGCAGTCTGAAGTATATAACAAATTCCTCAGGTTTCTGGGCCACACCGGTGACTGTGGATTCGGCCGGAAACGTAGGCCGCTACTCATCGATAGCGATAGATATGTCGGGTAAGGTGCACATAAGCTATATAGACGGGACAAACCACGATCTTAAATACGCCACCAATGTTTCAGGTGCCTGGGTAAAGACAGCAGTAGATAGTACAAGTTTTATTGATGAGCAGACATCGATCGCTGTTGATGCATCGGGCGGTGTGCACATCAGTTATTATGACAGTTCCGGCGGAAGTCTCAAGTATGCGACTAATGCTTCAGGTGTATGGATTAGTACCACAGTTGACAGTGCCGGAGATGTCGGGCCATACAGCTCTATCGCCCTGGATTCGGCGGGGAATGCTCATATCAGTTATATTGACTGGGACAATGAATATCTGAAATATGTGACCAATGCTTCGGGAGTTTGGGGCTCTCCGGTTACGGTCGATAACTCGGGGAGCATAGATGGCCGGACTTCCATAGCCATTGACTCATCCGACCATGTACATATCAGTTATTTTGACTGGTATGGCCAAAACCTCAAATATGCGACAAATGCAACAGGTATATGGGTCACGAATACATTGGACAGCACGGGAGATGTGGGAAGAGATAGTTCTATCGGCGTGGATTTACTATCAGGCGTTGTGCATATCAGTTACTATGATGCTACTAACCAGAATCTTAAACATGCGGCAACAAATAAATCAGTTGACAGATATACCCTCATAGTAAGTAAATCAGGCTCAGGGTCAGGAACAATAACTGGCAGCCTTTCTGTTATTAACTGCGGTGCTGTCTGCAGGGAGTCGTACGGTAAGGGCACAAGAGTAACTCTTTCTGCCGTACCGGATGTAAATTCGACCTTTACAGGCTGGAACGGAGGCGGATGCAGCGGCACAGGCACCTGTCAGGTTACACTTGGCGGAGATACAAATATTACTGCTGATTTTTCAGTATTAAACTATACAATAACAACTGTTTACGGAAGCGGAGGGATCATTTCACCGCCGTCTCCCGTTATCAATTATGGATCGCGTCAGAGTTTCGCTATTATTCCTTCTGCCGGTTATCACATTGATGACGTCCTGGTAGACGGGATTTCTCAAGGCGCCGTTACTGCATATACTTTTACAAATGTAACATCCTCTCACATCATACAGGCAAATTTTGTAATGGACACATTTCTGCTTGCATCAAGCGCAGGGGCCGGTGGCAGTATTTCCCCTTCACAGGTAACCGTTAATTACGGCGACAGCCGGTCGTTTTCAATAACCCCTGATCCGGGATATCATATCGCTGATGTGCTTGTAGATGGTTTATCAGTCGGAGCAGTCAATTCATACACATTCTCCGGCATTACCGCGGATCATCTGATCGAGGCGCTTTTCGCGCCTGACTGTACTCCCGTGGCTTCAGATGACACCACATGTGATGGTATAGACGATGACTGTGACGGTCTGTTCGATGAGGATTATATCGTATCGCCTACTACCTGTGGAGTCGGGGCCTGCTCCGGGAATACCGGCCAGCTTGAATGTCAAAACGGGTCGGTAATCGACACATGTGACCCTTTTGCAGGTGCCGCATCTGATGATTCAATATGCAACGGCATTGATGACGACTGTGACGGCGGAATGGATGAGGATTATGTGCAGACACCGGTGTTGTGCGGTATCGGCGCATGTCTGGCGTCCGGTCAGCGGGAATGTCAGGGCGGCATAGAGGTTGATGTCTGTGTTCCGGGCTCTCCCGGGACGGAAGGCCCTCCAGGAGATATCACATGCAGTGATTCCCTTGATAATGACTGCGACGGACTCACGGACCATAATGATCCGTCATGCATTCCGCCTGATACAGACAGTGACGGTATCCCTGATGATGGAGATTTTAGCGGTGTTGCCGGTGACAACCCCTGTAGAGGGGGAAACACCGCGAACTGTGATGATAACTGCTTGAGCGTCGCAAATCCGAATCAGGATGATACAGACAGCGATGGTGTCGGCGATGTCTGCGACAATTGTTACCTGACCCCAAACCCCGGCCAGCAGGACACGGATGGAGACGGATACGGTAACATCTGCGATGCCGATCTGGATAATGACGGTTTTGTGGGGCCGAATGACTATACCCTGTTCGGCTATGCGTGGTGGTCGGATCCGGTCGATACGAACTGGAATCCCGACGCGGATTTCGACAGTGACGGCTTTGTAGGGCCGAATGATTACACGATATTCGGCGGCAGATGGTGGTCAAGCGAACCGTGGTATTAAACGCTCTATCACAATCTCTCTGTTGATAAGAGATTCAATAAATCTTGTCTCGGCCTCATAACCAAGGTATGTATTGAGGAGGTAACAGACTTAGCAAATTACTGTTGAAGGAGTTATGAGTTTCCCCGTAAATCTTGAAATAAAATCCCTCGATTTTCTGTGCCAGGCATCTTTTGTATCTGCTATGGCATAAATTATTCCTGTATCAATGGCAGCCTTATCTGTTTCCCATCCCCTTTCCAGAGCATTTCCTCGTGACGGCCCGCAATGTCCATTCTGCTGCTGCTGCCGATTCCGGCAAAAGACAGTTTCTTCCTTTTCCGTCTTTTTTGCATTATATATTTTTTCATTGCTTCTCTAATGACTTCAGCAACGCTCCTGTTTTCTTCCATGGAGATATCTTTTATGTCGTTTATTAGCAGGAAGGCGGGGGCGGGGCTGCCCCCTTCTGCCATAATCCTGCCTTGACATATCGATGCCCGGCTCTTTATACTGAAACTACCCTGGGGGAGGCGGAAGCCTGAGAGTTCTGCCGATTATTCGGCAGAAGACCCCTTGAACCTGAACCGGCTAATACCGGCGGAGGGAAGGGAGTACAATGATT
>CAZZGC010000127.1:0-1374 GCA_964653915.1 uncultured Thermodesulfovibrio sp. | reverse complement strand
AAGAATGAAGGCCATGACAGAAAGAGACGATCCGGTACTGATCAGGGAGGTTATCGCCAGGGCCCTCTCGCTCGATGTGCTGACAATGCCCGAGGTGTCTGCTCTTATTCATCTTCGTGACGAAGGCCTGTGGCAGGAGGTCTTCGAGGCCGCGCGGATAATCAAGGAAAAGGTCTATGGGAAGAGAATTGTCCTTTTTGCGCCGCTTTATCTTTCCAACGAGTGCTCCAACAACTGCCTTTACTGCGGATTCCGGTCGGGTAACAGGGATGCTCACAGAAAGACATTGACTCCAGAGGAGGCGGTACGGGAGGCTGAGCTGCTTTCGGGCAGGGGATACAGACGCCTTCTCCTCGTTGCCAGTGAAAACAGAAGATTCACCGGCCCGGACTATATCGAGGAGGTGGTCAGACAGATTTACGAAAGGACCGATATCCGCATCCTGCACCTGAACGCGGCTCCTATGAGCGTGGACGATTTCAGGAGGCTCAGGTCTGCCGGCATAGGCGTCTACCAGTGCTTTCAGGAGACATATCATTTGCCGACTTACATGAGGATGCACCCGTCCGGCACAAAGGCGGATTATGCGTGGCGTATCGAGGTGATGGACAGGGCCATAGAAGGCGGCTTCGAGGATATAGGGATGGGCGTCCTGCTCGGACTCTATGACTGGAGGTGGGACGTTGCGGCCCTTATATCCCATTGCAGGCGATTGATTAGCAAATACGGGTTTGGACCGCATACGCTGTCCGTTCCAAGACTGCAGCCGGCGCCCGGTGCCGTTGAAACGCCGGGGAAGTACCGGGTGTCTGACGAGGACTTCAAGAAGATAGTGGCGATCTACAGGCTTGCCATCCCATATACAGGTGTGGTCATATCGACCAGGGAGCCCGCGGCGTTGAGGGACGAACTCATATCAATTGGTGCATCCCAGATCTCGGCAGGGTCAAAGACGTCGCCACTGGGATATTTAGACGGTGACGATACGGAACAGTTCGAGACCGGCGACCGGAGGTCACTCGAAGAGGTAATGGACAGGATAGCCGCTCTGGATATGATACCGAGCCTTTGCACCGCCTGTTACAGGGAAGGCAGGAGTGGAGAGAAGTTCAGAGAGATCGCCCGGAAGGGAGGCATGAAGAACTTCTGTCATGACAATGCCCTCCTGTCCCTGAAGGAATATATGGATGACTGTGCATCTCCCGAGGTGAAGAGCCGCCTCGGCGAGTTGCTTGAAAGGGAGATGGAAAAGAGCCGAAACGGACTTGCAGAGAAGATACTCAGGATCGAAAAAGGTGAAAGGGACCTGCATTATTGACCTAAAGGTTGCAAAAGCAGCAGTGGAGACTGCCCGTAAAATCTTTTAAAAGGTAT
>CAZZGC010000126.1:0-7137 GCA_964653915.1 uncultured Thermodesulfovibrio sp. | reverse complement strand
GCAAAAGATACCTGAGGGCCCTTTTCTTCACTATAATTTATAATAACCTATTCAGACTGTATTATTCACAAACCATTTACCCCGCTAAGCTCCAAACTCCAATATCCACCTTTCCTCTACTTTTGAACTACCTTTTCACTACCCTTCTACAAAGGATTCAAGGGACTGCATACTGCCTACTTTCTTTCCCGCCTTTCTCGCTTTTCCCGCTCTTCTCGCTTCAGGGTGTGGCACCGCCATGCCCTACTGCATACTGCATACTACTTACTGCCTACTGCTTACCAAACTCCAACTTCATGCCGCGCCTTCCCGCCTGATCACGACCCTGACGGTCTTTAAAAGAATCACTATATCCAGCCAGAGATTCCAGTTTCTCACATACCAGACATCGAGCGCGATCCGGTAGGAATAACTTGTGTTGCTTCTGCCGCTTACCTGCCAGAGGCCGCTGATGCCGGGGGGCACGCAGAAGCACATACCGGCCTGATCCCTGTAATACTCATCTATCTCCAACCGGGTCACCGGCCTGGGCCCGACAAGACTCATCTCTCCCTTGAGCACATTGAATATCTGGGGCAACTCATCAAGGGAAGTCTGACGGAGAAACCTGCCTATAGGCGTCACCCTTGGGTCACTCTTTAATTTGAAACTGTTTTTCCATTCGTTCCGGGCGGCCTCGTCATTCTCCAGAATGGCGTTGAGACGGGCCTCGGCATCGCTGTACATGGTCCTGAACTTGTAACACCGGAAAGGCCTTCCATTGCGTCCAACTCTCTGCTGGGAAAAAACGGCTGGTCCTTTCGATGTCGTAACGATGATGATCGATATGATCAGCATGGGTACCGCAAGTATTACAAGGAGGATAGAACTCAAGGCAAAGTCAAAAATTTTCTTTATTGCCCTATTAAACGGTCTCGCGAGATTGTTCTTGACCTCGAGACCGATCGCCTGTTCCTGGAAGAAGTGCTGAAGGTTCGTGCCCAAAACCGTGACACCAAAGAGGTCCGGAATGATCAGGAGATTCCAGGCTTTGTGTTGCAGACTGTTGACCAGTGATGTAAATTTATGCCGGTCGCAGCCTGGCATCGCTATCACCACATCCTCTATGCCGCACCGGCCTATGTATTTGTCGGCGCTGTCCACGCCTGCGTGAATCTTTATTCCCCCAAGCCGTTTCCCGATCTTCGCCGGATCATCGTCAAGAAAGCCGACCACCTCCATTCCCATGTTCCTGTCACGCCTCAGGGCGTTGAGTATCATCTCACCGGTCTTGCCGGCGCCGAGAATCAACACCTTGCTCCTGAGAAGCCCCAGCCAGATTAAAAATCTCTTGATGTTGAGCCTTACGGCCGGCATCAAGGGTAACGAGATGATTCCTGCCAGAACCAGTACTGTTCTCGAAAACCTTTCGCCGATCTTGCCCAGATAGAGGATGGAAAACATCGCCAGCACGGCAAAAAAGGAGGCCTTCCATATGACCTTTATCTCGTCCCAGAAAGAAAAACGCCTTGAATAGAGACCTTCATAGGCGAAAAAGAATATCCATACAGGAAAAATCCACCAGAAATATCCTATACCTATATTCGGGAACGCCGGGAATTCATAGAAATGAGTCAGCACATGTTGCCTGATGACTATTGCCGAAAGCAGCACGATCAGCACCGACATTATATCCGAGAATATCAGAACAGCCGTACCCAGATTCTTCTTTATAATGTTTATCATGCTTTTATTGTGAGCCCGGACTGCATACCCTTGCCGGGAGCCGGCCCGATCAGTGAAGGCATTTTCACAAGCTTTAGTATTCCGAGAGTCCCTGCATGTCGAAATGACTTCCACTAAATGACCCCTTTTCGTTCCCGGACAATCCATTTACCGGGAAATGATTTATGAAGACCGACAAATCATATTGTAGAGATATATCCGGTAATGGTCAACCAGCAGCCGGCAATCATGGAAAATACCTCATACAGCGTGATAAACTTGTGTGATGATCTACCTCAACAACAGGCTTGTCCCGCGTGAGAAGGCAGTGATATCCGTATTCGATCATGGCTTTCTCTATGGAGACGGTATATATGAAACAATGCGGGTCTACAACGGTAAAGTGTTCATGATTGAGGAACATATTAACCGTCTTAACAGGTCCGCGGGGATGATTTCTATCAAAATCAACAAAACGGGGCAAGAGATCATGGATGCTGTTATGAAGACAGTGAAAGCTAACCGGTTAAAGGATGCCGTGGTCAGGATAACGGTATCGAGGGGGGAAGGTCCGACCGGACTGGATCCGGCCCTCTGCGGGGAGCCGACATTTGTGATCATGGCGCAGCCTTTCCGTGCTTATCCATCCGGCTATTACAGACGTGGAATAAAGATAATCATCACTGAAACAAGGCGAAACTATAAAAACGCTGTCGACCCCCGGATCAAGTCATTGAATTTCCTCAATAATGTCCTTGCAAAGATGGAGGCTAAAAAAGCAGGGGCCACAGAGGGCATCATGCTCAACTATGCCGGCTATCTGACGGAAGGCACCGTCTCTAATATCTTCTTTATCAGAAAAGATACGCTATGTACCCCGTCGATCGCGTCAGGCATCCTCGACGGAATTACGAGGCGTCTCGTACTGGATATAGCCCGGGAGGCCGGAATCAGGACGAAGCAGGCAAGGTTCCGCAAGGAGGATCTCTACGGCGCCGATGAAGTATTCCTCTCCAATACGACCATGGAAGTCATGCCCGTTGCAAAGGTAGATGATATACCCGTTTCCGCTTCTCCGGGAAAGATTACACGCCTACTGCGCAGTAAATTCAGGGATAGAGTTATGCGCTTGCAACTTCCAACTCACAACCGGTAACTTATAAGTTATGAAAGTAAAACTTGCGAAAACAGCGGGCTTCTGCATGGGAGTCAGACGGGCGATGAATATAGTCCTGGACGCCGCAAACCGGAAAGAGGGAAAGCTCTATACATATGGACCTCTCGTCCATAACCCGCAGGCTGTCGAACTCCTCAAAAGCAAGGGAGTCGATATACTCCAAAAGGACTCCGGCATAACTAATGCAACGGTAATAATCAGGGCCCATGGCGTGCCGCCGCAGGAAAAGGAGAGGCTGAAAGGCTCGGGCAATCTGCTCTGTGATGCGACCTGCCCTCATGTTGCAAGGGCTCATGCAATAATCAAGCGTGAGATTAACAAGGGCTACAACGCGATCATAATCGGCGACAGAGGCCATGCCGAGGTCAACGGCCTCCTCGGTTATGCAGATGGTAAGGGCCATGTCGTCGAAAATGTCTCGGACCTGGACGGGCTGCCATCTATGGGAAAGGCCTGCGTAGTGGCCCAGACGACTCAGGACCGTAATAATTTCGATGAGATAGTGGCTAAACTCAAGGAGATGATTCCCGACCTTCAGGTATTTGATACCATCTGCGACTCCACCAACATGAGACAGAAAGAGGTACTGGAATTATCGCGCGAAGTGGATGCAATGGTAATTGTCGGGGGCAAGAACAGCGCCAACACCAGAAGGCTCTATGAGATATCATGTTCTACCGGGACCCCATCCTTTCATATTGAAGATGAAATTGAACTTGAGGAACTTCATTTAGAAAGATATGAATATATAGGGGTTATGGCGGGGGCTTCCACACCAAACTGGGTAATCAATAAAGTGATAGACCGTATTCGCATGCTGATGAAAAAGCGGAGGGGGAAGGTCATCCGGTTTCTTGAAGAGCTCGGGAATATGCTCGTAGAGAGTTCACTCTACCTGAGTATCGGCGCGGTAAGCATGTGTTATGCAAGCATGGTCTTTCAGGGTATCACCCTGTCGCCGGTAATGCCGGCGATAGCCTTCTTATATGTATTTGCCGTACATGTATTCAACAGATATAACGAGAGGCTCAAGGACCAGTTTTTCGATCCGGGCAGAATCCGTTTTTTCGAAAAATACGGCAAGGCGCTCGTCATTTCCGCGATGATAGCCGCTCTTGCTTCACTGCATCTGTCATTGATCCTGGGCTTCAACGATTTTCTTCTCCTTCTGTTTTCCTACTTCATGGGTATAGTCTACAGCGTGCGAATTATACCGGCGGGATTTAAAACGCGCCTCAGATACAAGCGTCTGCGGGATATCCCCGGATCCAAGGATATATTTGTCGCTCTTGCATGGGCGTGGGTAATAGTGTTCATACCGATGCTCAACAGCGAACCGGTGCTTAATTACGAGTCAATGTCTATGCTGGCCTTTGTACTGGCGACGGTTTTCACAAGATCTGTCGTCTTTGATGTGCTCAGCATTGAAGGCGACCGGATAGTGGGCAACGAGACAATTCCCATACTGATAGGGCCAAGACGCACCGAGATAATGCTTGCGGTCATGACCGCCATAATAGCGATCTACATGATACTTTCAGCGGCATTCGGTCTCATCCCAGGCTTTGGCTACTTCCTCCCGCTCGCCCCTGCCTTCATGGCCGGTTGTGTCTATGTGTTTCATAAGAAAAAACTTCAGGGCAGCGCATTCTTTGAGGCGGTGATCGACAGCAGTTTTATCTTTATCGGACTTGCGGCGTATTTGTATCAAATGTACTTTGTTAAGTGGTAAGTGGTATGTGGTATGTGCTATGTTGTAAGTGAATAATGCAGGCTATGTACCTTTGAATCTTTGTCACCCTGCGTCTCTGCTGATCTGTCGCCGTGGGAGCTTGCCTGCTCAAAACATTACTTCAACTTGTCATTCGTAAACAGGCATTCATAATTCCCGTGATTCATCTCACATACTATTCAGTCTGTATGGCATAAAATATACTTGAATGTCCCCAAAACCTCCTTTTCCGTACTGTGGCGGATGATCGCCACAGTACGACCTTTTATTTCATACAAATCTCTTCAAAACAAGCACTGAATTCACTCCACCGAAACCAAACGAGTTTGTAACAGCAATATCAATATCACTGAAGCTCACTCTCCTGATGACATTGAGTTCACAGGCAGGGTCGGGGTTATCTATATTAATAGTTGGAACAATCAAGCCCCTTTTCAGAGTTAGCGCGGTAACCGCTGCCTCCAGTGCACCGGCAGCCCCGAGCATATGACCAACCATGGACTTGCAGGCGCTTACCGGGATATCCCGACTCCGGGTGCCGAAGACCTGCCTTATAGCCTGAGCCTCGGCAAAATCGCCAAGCGGCGTGGATGTGGCATGCGCATTGATATAGCCCACGTCGTCGGGCGCGGCACCGGCATCCTTCAGAGCAGATTCAATCGCCATGGCCTCTCCCGCAGAGTCAGGTCTGGTCTCATGGTAGGCATCTGATGAGCTGCCATATCCAGCGATCTCTGCATAGATTATCGCATTGCGTTCCTGTGCCCTTGACAGCTCCTCTAAAACCAGAACAGATGCCCCTTCGGACAAGACGAAACCGTCCCGCTCTCTGTCAAAAGGCCGGCTCGCCCTTTCAGGTTCATCATTGCGGCGGGAAAGTGCGCCGGATGAGCCGTAACCACCTAAAGCGAGTCTGCATAACGGCGCATCGGCTCCTCCTGCCATAACTATATCCGTATGGCCATCCCTGATCATGCGGAACGCGACACCCACGGCGTCGGAGCCTGAGGCGCATGCGGTCGATATACCGAGGGTCGCCCCCTTCATTCCGAAGCGCCTGGAGATGTAGGATGCAGCCATGCTCGCTGTGCTCGCCGACATGAGATAGGGCGAGAACCGGCCCCCACGGCGCACATCATTTTCCACAGCCCTTTCGATCGATGATATCCCCCCCCTGCTCGATCCGATCACGATAGCGGCTGATCCAAGCGGCATGATGCATGAAAAGGGATCTTCGCATCTGAAAATGCCTGTGCTCAACACCACTTCATCATTTATCAGACATGCATCCACAGCCGCGCTGCATGCCGCAGCAAAAGCGTAATGGACAAACGGGTCAAGTCTCTTTATATCCTTTTTTGACAAGTAATCATCGGGAGAGAAACCGCTCAACTGTCCCGCAATCCTGCTCGGCAGCCCGTCCGTGTCGAACCGGTCCACAGCCTTGATACCGGACCTGCACAGAGTCATGGCGTCCCACGTCTCGTTCATGTTGTTGCCAAGGGGCGTAAGCGCCCCGATGCCGGTAATCACCACTCTTCTCATAGCTGTATATAGTAGCATAAAGGGGGGCGGGGGAGTGATAATGGAAAATTCCTGAGGCAGGGGTTATTATATCTGCATGAACCGCATCAATGATGTTTCTGAACTGTTCGATAAAGGTTACAACTGCGCTCAATCGATCCTCTCAATCTACGGCAGAGAACTCGGCATCGACAGTGAGACAGCGCTCAGAATAGCCGGTGCATTCGGCGGGGGCATGGGAGAAACAGGGGGAACATGCGGCGCAGTGTCAGGTGCGATAATGGTTATTGGGCTCAAATACGCCTCACCCGAGGCAACTGACAGAGACGCAAGGAACCGGACTTACAATGCTGCAAGGCATTTCATAGAGAACTTTGTAAAAAGAAACAACACTGTCGTATGCCGCGAACTGCTCCGCTGTGATTCTGATATCAGGGCAAGAAACTCTATGCAGGACATCTACAGCAACTGCCCGAAGTTTGTAAGGGATGCATCAGAAATAATAGAAGAGATGCTGAAGGATTGATATGCCGGAGAAAAAACTTTCACACATAGATGACAGGGGCAGGGCATCAATGGTGGATGTCAGCGGGAAGGCCGCCACTGAGAGAGAGGCTGTAGCTGCCGGCTGCATAAAAATGCATCCTGAGACGCTGAAACTCATTTCGGAGAACAGGGTTGCCAAGGGCAACGTCCTTGAGACAGCCCGTCTTGCCGGTATCATGGCTGCCAAGAAAACCTCCGGTCTCATACCTCTCTGTCATCCCCTCAATATTACATCTGTATCGATCGATTTTGAGACCAGTGAAGAAGACTCAAGGATCGAGATCCGTGGTACAGCCCGCTGTACCGGGCAGACAGGTGTAGAAATGGAGGCACTCACCGCCGTCTCGGTTGCTGCCCTTACAATCTATGACATGTGCAAGGCAGTGGACCGTGAGATGATTATCTCCGATATCATGCTGCTCGAAAAGCGCGGCGGCAAGAGCGGGGAATGGGT
>CAZZGC010000125.1:5675-7150 GCA_964653915.1 uncultured Thermodesulfovibrio sp. | reverse complement strand
TGCGGCAAGGGGGATTATTACGGCTTCCTGCAAGAAAAGGGGATAGATGTATCATACTCGGGATTCGATATAAATGAGCAACTAATAGACCTTGCCAGGAAGAAGTATCCCGGCATCGATTTCCGGGTCTTTCATCTCGACAGGGATATTTTAGATGAAGACTTCGATTACATATTCCTCTGCGGCGTTTTCAATGTAAAAGTGGAGGGGATCGAAAACGAGATAAGAAAGTCGCTCTCGACACTCTGGGGACACTGCCGTAAGGCGCTCGCCTTCACCGCCCTTTCCTCGGATGAGCCAAGGAAGGATTTTGCACTGCATTATACCTCGCCCGTTGCACTGAGGGAGTTTGCGGAAAAAAAACTTTCCTCCGCGGTATCTCTCAAAGTGGACGACCGGGCACACGATTTTACCATGTTCCTGTTCAGGCAGTAATCCCTTATAGAGTCCACACCGGGGGCGGTACAGAACGGGATTATCAGAGGGTAACGTCTGCGGGAGGTACGAAGGTCCTTGCCGCAAGCTCCTTGTCGATCATGAACAGCCCGCCAGGATTGTTCTCGTTCAGCTTCAGGCTCTGGATGACCTCATCCACTGACTGTTCCTCTTCCACCTGCTCGTCTATAAACCACTGGAGGAAGCTGACCGAGGCATGGTCCCGCAGCTCCTGGGCGAGGTTCATGAGGTTGTTTATTTTCGCGGTCACCTCATGCTCATGCTTCAGGGTATCTTCAAACGCATTGAGGGCTGACGTCCACTCAGTCGGAGGTGCCTTGATTTCCGACATTATGACCCTGCCGCCGCGTGATGTTACATAATCATAAAACCTCTTGACATGGGTCAGCTCTTCCATCGCCTGCACCCTCATCCAGCTCGAAAAGCCCTTGAGGCTGACCGAGTCGAAATAGGCGGCCATCGAAAAATACAGGTATGATGAATATAGCTCCCAGTTTATCTGTTCATTCATCGCATCTTCCATCTTCTTGTCCAGCATGATAAGCCTCCTTTAGTCCACACTATTAACAAATCAACTCAATACTTATAACTTATCTGTTAGCCTTATTAATGTAAGAATTACATGTATTAAACGATACCAGATATTCTACACGAAAATGATTTGAAGCTCTACGCGGGAATCAGTCGCAGATCCCTGTCAGGAGCATGCCGTCCCTGATCTGCTCCGCCTTTTCCTGCCCGACAAGCCTTTTCACTATTGCAAGCCCGAAACAGAGAGCCGTTCCCGGGCCCCTGCTCGTCATGACCGTGCCGTCATCGACGACCGCCTTTTCTTCGTAGGTTACGTCTCCGAGACGGTCGCTGTATGTGGGGTAAGATGTGGCGTGCCTTCCCTTCAGTATGCCTGCGTTTGCCAGCACATACGGTGCTGCACAGATAGCACCCGTGAGCTTGCCCTTCTGATGAAAATCCGTTATCAGTTTCTTCACCCGCTCATCGGCATTCAGATTGTCCGAGCC
>CAZZGC010000125.1:0-5575 GCA_964653915.1 uncultured Thermodesulfovibrio sp. | reverse complement strand
CTCCTGTTATTCAAAACTTATTTTTTGAGCAATATAAACACCCTGCATATTTTGATCATTCGCACTGTAGTATTTGACCGATATCTCACCAGCCGAGGGGGGCATCGCATCAGCGCAGATGATGGTTTCTTTACCCGAGGTCTCGTCCTCGATGACGGTCTCCTTTGTGATCAAAATTGTCTTGCCTGCAACATCGAGTGAGTAATTGGTGGAATCTATTGTGTAGACAGCGCCACCTTTCTGCTTAATTTTTGGCTGTGCTATCAGGTTCGAGAAATCCGATATGCTCCGGGCAGGCACTGTGCATGCTGATACGGCTATATCGTCATCTTCGTCAACCTCGACTTTGTCAGCTTTAAACTCAGATGCACCGCTGTCCCACATGCCCTTCACTTCAACTGTCATTCCGGGCTGAATGTCGTTAATGCCTGATATGGCACACGATAACTTTTTATCGTCATCGTCACAGTCAAACTTCGTATTCATATCAATAGTCACTGTAACGATATTACCAGGAGGCGTAAAGTGCTCCGCCTTGATCAGCGAAAGGTCAAATGAAGCTGTGCCGACTAACTGAACTACTCCTTTGAGCTCGTAGTCGTCGCTCTTTTTCTCCTGGTAACCATTATGCCCTGAGCCATCTGCATCAAGCACGATCTTGGCCCTGACAGTATTCGTAATCGGATCGTAGTTGAACTGCTTGAGATCGAAGTCGAGTATCACCTTCTGCTGCGCCACGACATTTGCCGCGCCCGGTACTTCTATGACGCATCTCCCCTGACTGCACGATGTCCAGGCATTCTGTTCAAATGAGGGGTTAGGGGTGATCTGTGTGCCGGTGCTATCGGTAATGATCAGTTGCTCTCCAACAGTAATCAAAACCTTACTGTAACTGCCGGCGGGCAGCATGCCGAGCTTTTCAAGAAAGCCATGCAGATCATGAATTTCATAGGAAACTCCAAGTGTATCCTCAAACGCGGGTACCAAGGTCTTGTCCTGGGCTCGTTCGAACTCAACCTTGTACACAGTAATTATTACCTGCTGAAAATTCTTGTTCATATCATCCGTGATATAGACGCCTGCACTTGTGGCAGAGCTAATTCCTGATCCCCCGCCGCTGCCTCCTCCGGAACCGCAGGCATAAAAAAGGGCTGCAACTGCCATTAGCAGCAACGCTACTCCGGCAACTCTTATTCCTGATCTTGACTTTGTTTTCATTTCTTCTCTCTCCTTTCTAAATAGCGACCCTGACAAGAGACACATTAGTTGATCTTTTCGATCTCTGCTTCATCAGCCGCAAAGGCCGTACCTCCCAGGTACGACCCCTTGACCTTTACAATATCTCCCGGGTCTTTGGTGTCATCTATTGCGCTGAAAAAGGCGGCAACGCCTATGACCTTGTCATTATTATCCTTGAACGTCTGGGCCCCCGACACATCGACCGTGATACCGAGGATTCCGAAGGACGCAGTCCCACTTTCGGAATTCATGTCCACCGGCCCTTTAAGTGTGTCATTACCACTTCCAGGATCGCTTTTCCGCTCCAGCTTGGAGGCAACTACCGTCCCGCTATTGTCAACAAATCCGCCAATCTCCAGGAAATCTCCCTTCGAAATATCTGACAAAGCAAATGGACGCAGATTCTGCACCTCATCTTCAAGAGAGGTATTGGCCGTTATCTGAACCTGGATACCAAAAATCGTCACTGTAGCATTTACGGGGTCAACCGTGCTGACGCTTCCCTCAAGTTCCACGTCACGAGACTCATTAAACCGAAACTCTATCTTGTCCGCGATGATACTTCCGTTCGTATCCACTGAGCCATCAACCTCCACGGCATTATCGATCTTTATATCCGCAGAAGTGCCGTGTTCAAATTTTGTATTGGCCGTTGTAACAACCCTCAGTCCATTCAACTTAAAATCGGTCGGAGATGTAACGCTTGTGATAATGCCTTCGATTTCCATATCATCCCCGCTGGCCGCAGACGGCAGCAGGCGGTCTAGCTCCAACGATACTGCAACAAGCATATTGCCGGGCATTGTTCCTTTTACGTCTACATATGAGCCGTTACCGAATGCCGGGGGTGAAGAAACCCCGCTATAGTCAACACTGAGGCTGCCGATAGAGAACGTCTTGGCTGCCTGATCATGGTTCGACACCGTTCCCTCGATCGAAAACACCTGAATTGCATTGTCACGTCTGATATATGCGGCACGAAGCCTACCGGCTGAATCACTAAAACCGCTCACCTCAACCAGTTCACCGGTGTTGAGACCGCCCAGACCTGAAACGCCCTTGAAAACGGTGGTACTATTAACAACCACGGTCCGTCCCATAACATCCAAAGTGCCTGCCGCCAGGTCAACGTTATTAACGGGGCCCGACAGGTCCGGATCATATTCAACCGCTTCCGTCTGTCCGTGATTTTTTGAAATAACAACTTTCATTCCAACGTCCAGATCATTCTCTGTTGCTGCAGATCCATTAACACTGATCGGCACACCTGCAGTGCTGTGCTCAACTCCATTCACAAATATACTGCCAAATGCAGTGATAGTCCCAACGGCCTTTCCTGTGCCACCGATGCCTCCGCCTGCATAATCACTCGCACCTCCGCCGCTACTGCCGCCGCATGACTGCATGATCATAAGCAGAGGTATGGCAGCAATTACGAAAGCGGTATATAGCTTTGTCCATAGTTTTTTATAACTTCTCATGACTCCTCCGATTGCTGTTCAATATAGTAGAGACCCAGACCGATTTTCATGCTGCCGGTACCTCTTACTGCGGGGTTAAAGTCTCTGTCATGACTGGAAATGATCATGTCGGCCGATTGGATGAAATCCCGTCCCATTTTCGAAAGCATGTATCTCAGTTCCGGCACCAGTTCCAGCGGTATGTTGTCATAGACAGTCTTACGTTGCAAAAATGTCTCATCCCGCTTACAAGTCATATTGTGATCGATGCAGGATATGAGCGCACTGACATCAGAACCGAGAATTCCGATCTTATCTGTGTCCATGTTTTTTACTATATATCCCCTGGTCCTCAGGTAAATGTTGTCACCTCTTTTTTCAACGACTCCTGCATTGAGCATCTCGTCCAGGATTGCTCTGGGAGGGATATCGCCGCTGTAGGATTTCACAAGGGCGGTAAAACTTACATCACCTTCAAAAGGCAGTGCCCTCAACGTACCATGCTCATCTGAGAACCTGTAGTCTTTTGTCCAGCCGCTTATGACTCGTGCTGCCCTGTTGTATCTCTCGATTGCGCCCAGGTCGTCCGGCCCTTCTGTTTCTCTCAGACGCTTGACATCCTTCCGATTAAGTCCGGTAATAACAGAAACCCGAGAAGTAGTCTGTTTTTTCCCTGGAATGATGAATTCCCTGCTGGCAACATCGACATAAACCCATTTGGCAAGTTCAGCAAAAGTGCCATAGGGTATTTTATGTCTCAGAAGTATCCTAACAAGAGGAGTCAAAATTTTTACTATGGCGCTGTACACCGCTCTCTTGATTTTGCGCTCCATATTTGGGATTTTATTCCCAAATTTAATTTTTGTCAAGTATTGGGATTACAAAAAAAGCTTATTCTGCATTTCAACCGGATAATTCCTGCGTTGCGCTAACCCGAAAAAAAGATGGTAAGACAAGTAAGCAGTGGAGAGAAACAGTACTTCAAGACGATTGGATTATTTGGGACATGGAGCAAGCGGTCGAATCTCAAAAAGAGGTTCGGACCATAAATCCTCACCTTTGATGCCCTTTCCCTGAATCTACAAAATGTTCAATAACGGCTTTGAGAAGAGAAGCACTGTGCCCAAGTTGTGTATAAGCCTCTTCCCTGGTCATTACTCTCCCTTCCGACTTTATCTGCATGCCCAGTCTTCGGGAAAGATTGGCAATATGTGCCACCTCCCCGGCGAGGTCTTTTTCAAAATCCTGGCTGCTCAGACCGATTCGGTACATATGCCGCCTGATCCTTTCCGGATTGTCTAAGATTTCATCGTTTACGGTGGCGTCAAATCCGGTATGATGTGCCTTGTTGAAATCATCGTAAGGCATATTGTGAAGAGGCTGGGAGAGGTCTGTTATATAATGGGCGGCGTACGCAAGGTGGTATTCACCATACTTTTTCTTGTCACATGCCGACTGATATTTCCTGAGAGCGGCGATGATCGCGCCATAAAGGTGACCGGTCCGGTCACGAGGGTCATTGTACAGTTTCGCCTGCTCCAAGACGAGGTTTCGGGTCACCCGCACCCCTTTAGGATTGTCGAAGAAATGATTCAGCGACTCGATCGATCCAGCTTTGATCTTGGCAATATCGGCACCGACAGCGTTATACCATTTGTAATAACCTGCAGCCTTTGCGACGGCGAGATGAGTTTCATCATGCCACCCATAGGAAGAGGGTGCGGTTGAGAATACAGTGAAGACAGCAATGACAAAAAAAAGAGCTGGGAATTTAGCCCGGACTTTACACATATCAGCGTCTACTTGCTACTCGATATGCGTTATCCGGCCGGCCACGACAAGATTTGAATCGGCGTCCTTTCCGGAACGCACAATCTCCACCTGTGCCCTGAAGGGAGCGAACCTGCTGTGGCCCGTGTCGATCATAACTTCAATGGCGCTGCCGTTTTCGAGAAACTTTGACGTATGAAAACATATACCGGTGTGGCTCAGGTCCCTGCAGACGCCCAAGTATGTAGAATCAATACCGGGGACTCGGAAGGATAGACCCGCAGGCACCTTCATTCTCGGGTATGATCTCTTTTCTGTAAATCTGGATATGGCCATAATCACCTCCGGATGAAATGCAAAAGCATATACAATTATTGTAACATATCACGTCGGGTTACAAGTTCGCGGTCTGAGGCCTTGGTTGGTAACCATTTGAATTGATGTTGTTTTTCTACCTCACCCTCGTGGCGAACTGAGCTGCCTGACTAAGAAAAAAGAGTTAACCTGTACGTTGAAAAAGCAGCGGTGAAGACCGTCCGTAAAATCTATTAATGCGAGAAAAAAATCAGAGATGAAAATAGGCATCATATCTGACACCCACGGCCTCATCAGGCCGGCCGTTCTGCATCTGTTTGACGGATGTGACATGATTATTCATGCAGGAGATGTGGGTTCGCCGCATGTGATAGAAGATCTTATGAATATAGCGCGGGTACATGCGGTAAGGGGAAACACTGATAGCGGCGCCTGGGCTGCAAAACTCCCTGAGACAGAGATGATCGAGGCAGGAGAAAAGCATCTTTATGTCATACATGACATCAGCTCGCTCGATATAGATGCGCATGCGGCGGGCATCGCAGCGGTGATATACGGCCATTCACACTTGCCAGCCGTTTCGGAGCAGGACGGCATCCTCTATGTCAATCCCGGCAGCGCCGGTCCCAAGCGGGCAGGCAAGCCGGTCTCCGCAGGAATCATGCAAATCAGTAACGGCCGCATCATCGCAAAGACGATTACACTGCAGGGCTGAAGCATATCCTCTATCCTTTATCCAAAATGGCAAAGTCACATAGCCCGCTTAATTCATAAAGCGTGGCGGAAACCAG
>CAZZGC010000124.1:0-7187 GCA_964653915.1 uncultured Thermodesulfovibrio sp. | reverse complement strand
TGTGCGGCGAGTGCTGGAAGTACTGTCCGGCCCATGCCATATCGCATGACGATAAACACATCACATTCGATTATGATGCCTGTATACGCTGTTATTGCTGTATCGAGGTCTGCCCTCACGGGGCGCTTGGCGCATATGAGACGATTATGGGAAGGATCGTAAGACGCTTTCTCAAGGTTTGAGGATTGCCGCGGGCTAATTCAGCGAAAGGGCATTTTTCATCAACCTGAGGAAGTTGTCCACGAGGTATGGATTGAAATCTTTGCCGGCGCCCTTTTTCATGAGAACGAATATTTCTGATATCTCCATTCCGCTTCGGTAGGGCCTGTTGCTTCGAAGGGCATCGAAGAAGTCGGCAATAGCGACTATCTGGCTGTATATATGCTGTTTCTTTTTCATCCCCTTCCCTGCTGGATCAGGATACCCTGAACCATCGAATTTCATATGATGTTCGAATGCTATGATCGGCGCCAGCCGGGTCAGATCATCTATTCGTGCCAGATAGCGTGCTCCATGAACCGTATGATTTTTCATTTCGTTGAACTCTGCTTCATCGAGACGCCCCTTTTTCTCAAGTATCTCGCGCGGTACGAACATCTTCCCGGTATCGTGTAACAGGGCGGCTACTCCGATCTCATGAAGCGTATCACCATCAACGCCCAGAGATTCGGCCTGCATCACGGTCAGGACGGCTACGTTTGTTGCATGCGTGTAGGTATATTCATCGTAAGTCTTAACGGGGGTAAGATAGCCGAGGATACTCGCCTCTCGCTTGAAGGTTGATATGAATTCGACAACCACTTCTTCGAGTCCTGCGACATTCAGTTTTCTGAAGGGTGAGACCTCGTGGATCAGCTCTCTGACCTTCTCCTTGTTTTCGGAAAAGGATGACACAGGGCCCTCAGGCCTGTCGAGCTCTCCTGAGATGCCGATATCTATAATTCCTGTTTTTATATGCGGGCAGGAAACCATACCCTTTGCAGTTGAAGAGAGGTCGACAATAAGGCGGCGTATTTCGCTGAATGTCACCTCGCTGTCTATGCTTATTCCCGAGACCCCCTTTTTACGGAGCCGTCTGGCGAGATTTGATGTATGTATAGCACCATCGCGCATCGGCAGATCATTCACTACAAGCTCGTTGTCTATCAATTTAAGACTCAGGGGAGAGGCGATTCTCTCCTTCAGAGTTGCATAAACGCGTTTGGCGAGCTCATCGAATGCCTCATGCTCCCTGGTATAAAGCGCGCAGTTGGAAACGGCGACCATGAGTGCTGTTATGAAATCCCTGTATGCTGCGGAGGTATCATCTTTCGTGTTCCATGTGTTCATGAAACTGCCACCGCCTTTCCGGGAATTTCATTTTCCCTTCTTCTGAGTTGTTTAAGGGCCTCGGTTGCCTCAGCCTTCAACTTTTCCAGTCTGCCTCTGTAAAGAATGGACTTCATCGAGAGGATGTCTCTCAGTGCTGGCAATGCCCGTGGATCAGCGATACGGCCCAGTGCCCTGACCACCGGGATCTTGTCTTCGAGATCAGACCCCTTGATGGCCTTCTTTGAAAGCATCTGAAGAAGTTCGGGCACGACATCGCTGACCCGGAAGTTCCCTGCAACGGAAAGTGCCTTGCTGACTGTTTCATCATCGTCAGATGCAAGGTGTTCCCGAAGAGTTTTTATGCCATACTCATCTCCGGCTTTCATCAGACATTTCAGCGCCTCGACGCTTACTTTGAGATTGGGGTATCTGCAGAGTTTTCTGATTTTCTTGATCAGGGTATCTTCAAGTGGATGCTTTTCTATTAACTCCGAAAGTATGAACAGCATATTCCTCTTCACGAACCACCTGTCATCGTCAAGGTGGGCGGAGACAAGAGGAAGGGCTTCGGTCCCTGAACGGACGATAAGGGTAATTAGAAATCTCCGAACCGCCTGAGAGTCTTCCTCTATGAGTGAATC
Organism: uncultured Thermodesulfovibrio sp.; assembly: GCA_964653915.1. Classification (GTDB taxonomy): domain Bacteria; phylum Nitrospirota; class Thermodesulfovibrionia; order UBA6902; family UBA6902; genus CAZZGC01. The sequence goes on along the minus strand of CAZZGC010000124.1, from coordinate 5,235 downwards.
CAGCAGAAACGGAATAAGCTTGGCGCCCAGATAGTCACATAAAAGGAATACGGAATCTCTCGACTGTCTTCCCATAATCCTGACCGCCTCGGCCACCTTCTGCAGAAAGGGAGGGGAGTGGAATACCTCTATGCCTGTTTCCTTGTCTTCTCCCAGATCCTTATCATCATATCCCGCAAGGTCTTCGAGTGCAAGAATGGTGTGTACTATTTCGACAAAACGTCCTGTCTCGAGCAGGGACTCCGCCTTTTGAACGAGCAGGCCGGTGAAGTGTCTTCTGTCATCATCAGTAAGGAGTGCAGCCCGTTCGGGAGAGATCAGGTCGAGAAGAATGTGATGGTATACGCCTTCAAGATACTCATCACTCCACTGATGATTGTATTTATTGAGGATCTCTATATCTTCGACAGGTGTATCATAGTCTATGATCTTCAGGATCTCTTTCCGGTAGGCTTCAGAGACGAACTGCTTGAAATTGGCCTCCGAGAGCAGGCTGCTGATTTCTTCCGAGAAATGTATATCATCGTCGACTATGCCTGTGCCCACATGGGTGATGACCTGTCTCTGCCGGGCTATCATGGCGAATTTTCCCATGATATTCTTCAGGGCGTCCGGTATCATTAGCATTTGCTCGTTTGCGAGTTCCAGCAGATGAATGACTTCGTTTACGTTCATGTCACGAAGTGCCTTTCTGGCGGTTTCTATATCCTGTGAAATAGAGTGCATGGCCGATGACAGGAACTGCCGTTTCAGCTCCGGCTTGAGATTATCGATGAACTGAATCAGCTTGCGGAGTTCCCCGGCGGTGAAAGCAATTTCTGATGTCTTGCGTACATATGATGAGATGACTCTGTCATAACTATCGGAATTGATCTTACCTGACTCGAATCTGTTTATTGCAGAGGCGAGCATTTCAGGTGTGACTTCGCGGAGTTCTGCCGGATCACCCCCTGTCTCCAGACCGCCGTGAAGCAGGCCATAAATATACTTTTCCCAGAGTGGTATTTTTTCCCCGGATTCCTTTTCACCACCGCCCTCTGCGTCAAGAGTAAAGGCAGAGTAATCGATGAGCTCCATTCTTATATGGGTAAAACCGTATTCGTTTATCCTGCCCTGAATCTGCTCTGATGTCGATGCCCCGGAGTCCTCGATCAGAAACTGGTGGAATGAATATAGCTCATCCAGTGTCAGCCCCTTGATGAATGTAACTGTGGCGATATTCATGTTACTCAGACTCATGGCGAACTCTTTGTAAACCGGGTGCTTTTTGTCCAGTGCCTGATCGTCAACGATAAGAGTGTCTTTTGCTATGGATACGGTTATCTCTGTACTGAACTCGAAGAGTTTTTCAAAGTGCTCATATGCCTTCCTCAGCGATCTGTCCACAATGGGATGGTTGCGCGGATATATGGATACGTTGTGACGCGAAATGTTCAGCTCTATGACCGCGTCACTGAGCAGTCTGGTATCTAACGGCATACTGTCATCCATAACAATATATTAATCGGAGTTTTTGTCTGAAATATTGAGCAGTTGGATGATCGCTGAAAAAAATGAATCCGGAAATCCCGGAGGGATACAATATTATAACTTTCAGCTTCCTCGTCAACTACTCCATATAGGTAAGTAAGGTATATAATATTGTTGGATGTGCAGTACTATCTCGTGGAACGTAAGACAGTTATGCAATACACTTTTCAAAAAATTGAATATTAATTTTTTTATCAAAAGCACTTTTTTCTTGCCCAATAGCTTTATTTCCGTTAAAATGTAATATCTTGATTAATGGGGGAATTCAGAGCGTTAACGTATGAAATCGGGGCTTTCCGAAAGAGATATTTGCACTAAATACATCACACCCACCATCCAATCCGCTGGCTGGGACAACTCACCTCCAACAAGGGATGCTCTTAAGAGAGAACTGATTGACTCCCTTGGGGGAAGCAACTGAGATGACGATTGAATACTCAAAACACCTTGAGGTAAGTTATTTCTTTATAGGGCGATTTGTTTCAAAGCAATAAATCCGCGTATGAACCGTTCCACCATCTGATTTGGTATCTGTACATTCATAAATTGATGCTTTTACATTTGATTCAGAGGAGCTACTTTTATTTATACTTGGCGTGTTTTTTCCCTCTTTTTCCATTGACAACCCCCGTTTATGAAGTTATATATTATCAAATTATTTCTATTTGTTCAAATATGCATGGTAATTTTTCAGAAATATAAATAACGCATCCGCAACAATTGCCCCCATCTCAAAATCATATCTTTTAAGAAAAACGTTCCTGCTGGCGCTGTCAATACATAGATAACCAATAATATCCTGTTCTTGATTGAAAATTCCTTTCTTCATCTCTATATCCTGTTTATAAACCAATTTTCTTATCGGCCAAACAATAGTGCTTCTGTATGGCAATTCTTTATTTGCCTGTAATGAGGAATTTTGATATCCTTTTTCAGAATTTAAATCATTAGAGATAAACATCCGTTTATTAACATCTAAATACAGTTCGAGAAAGTCGGTATTGCCATTAATGGGATGAGTGTATTCATCGTCAGCACTTTTTCCAAGCGCACTTGCGGAATCTCTACAAAAGGTAGTGACATAAAGATACTTAACGCGCTCTTTCGGGTCATTTATGCTTTGAAATTGCTCCTGGGTTTTATTGCGAATCTCAATTGTTTTTATGCATGCACGGCAATGAGTTCCGGTTACTAAACTGAAAGCATTGGCAAATGACGTAATAACTTGAGATAAGGCATGTTTACAATCAATTTCTTTGCAAATACTATTAAAATCACAATGGAAATCTCTCAAGAAATGAATACAGCTATGAACACTATACATTGCCTCCGAATATCTTGCTTTTCTTGAATATCTAAATTCCTGGATAATTACAAAGGAAAATAGGGAAATAGAGAAGACAGAAAGTTCTATGATAAAAATTAATTCTTTAGTGGTTTTCTTTTCAACTCCAAAAACTGTAATTATTAATATTATTATTGCGGAAAAACTGGCCAGTAAATTGAAAATTTGTGGCCAATATCTCTTGACACGATTAACCCAATCATTTTTTAAACGGTCGTCATGGTGAGCCCTGTAGTCCCCTTTACTCATTGGGAATATATAACTATAGAAATTGCTATTTTGTCAAGAGAAATCTGTTGTAAATCGGGAGAAAGCGGGATGCTATGATCGCTTATACAAAACGGGGAAATTGTACTAAAATACTTGCAATGCATCCACGCAAAAATGGGCAGAAGGCTAAAAGAGTCGATAGCGGGAGATGGAGGAAGGTCTAAATGAAAGATTTCAAGGTTTATTATGATGAGGAAGAAGAAGTTGTTGAGCTTTCTCCTGACGTGCACTTGGAGTTTGATAAAGAAGGCAACCTGATAGGCGTTGAGCTGTTCAATGCATCCAAAATGTTTAAGGATGTGATTAAACGTATGGAGAAGAAGTTAGAGGTTGCCTGATTGTGTAGTGCTCAGACAACTACCGGACGTTGATATCCTGAAACATATTTCGGAATGGTAAAGTATTGTCTCATTCTGCATTTCTTTCAGGATTTTTTTGTACGAAGGATGTCTCCCCTTTTGGAAAAGGAGAGTAGGGGGGACTTTAAAATTGATTTACATTAATAAAAACACCGATTGTCATTCTGTCCGACTTGATCGGGGGATCCAGTATTTTAAGATGCCTGCTTACGGCCTGCGGGCATGACGGCTAGCGTCAATTTAATTTTGAGATAGGTTCTACTAATGTATGATTCGCCCATTGAAGAAGCTCTTGCGAAAAAGGGGGCCCTTGCATTTGTATTGCTGCTATAAAAATACAATTTCAAGGACATACCGCTTACTTTACGAGGATATAAAACACCTAAGACCATACATAAATTATCCCTGAATCTTTTAGTATTACCAACAAAGAAATAAGTATCGTGTTTACTATGTCAACACACGTTGTCATATCGACAAGTTTCTCTATCTTGATTTTTTAAAACATGCGCGTGTAGATCCGATGATTTTGTTGCTTTTGCTCAATGTGTGTATCCCTTCTATCTCAAGCCATCCCAATGGTTGACCAATTTCCCTTCCCCCGATTATATTTTTTTTACCGAGAATAGTCCAAAAAATAGCATATCCTTTGCGCTTTAAGAATTCGTATAACTTATCTTTCAGAATAAGTACATATTTTGGCATACTTGTATCGAATACACTTGGATCAAATGCCACGAGATGACCTTTTTCATCAAGAAATCTTCCATCTACATAATTCTGAAAAAGATTCATTTTATCGACAATGCATTTTGCCGGCAGCTTTACGCTAATTGAGTCGTTGGTTGAGCAGTCTTTTGATGCCTCGCCACTTGAATACTGGTCATAAGTCACTAAAATTTTAGCTGGAATCTTTCCCCTTTTTACGTCATTTGTCCATCCATTATGGTGATAGTAAGGAATATGATAATAAAGAAATGCTGGTGCCCATGCATATTCGCCAAGATACACATTATCAAGCTCATACGATTCCGGCATTCTCGTCTCCCTTACGTGTTGACGTTTTGCCCATCTTAATACTTTATCCTTATCTTTCTTTTTAACTAAATAACTTTTCAGGCTATACCACAACTTCCTTGTCGGGAGATTATATTTTTCTTGCTCAGGTGGCGTTTCATCCTGCCATCCAATAAATCCCTCAAGGGCCACCCAAGCTCTCCCTTGATCATCTATAAATTCGATAAGGTGTCTGGTATCCGGAAGGTCTTGGGATTTTCTTAGCCACGCGGAATCTGAAATTTTCTTGTTCCATGCATTATACAGGATTTGTTTCTCATTGTTGCCGAAATTAGGCACTCCTTTTGGTTTCGCGTTTGGAAACTCTTTAAGAATGCAGGTAGGATCAATGTCCCTTATGCTTAATTGCCAAGGCCCTTCATACTTTCCGACTTTGTCAGATAAGTATTCTTCTTTAAATTCAAAATTGTCTGAGATCATAGCTAATAATTCATGTAATGCGATCCACTGATATTTTTTCCCGATTCGTTCTGGTTTGTGTTCGGACCTGTCGATACGGTTGTAATTAACATATCTATCAAATTGTCCATGCAGTTCCGCTTTCCAGCCAAGTTGCACCACACGGTTAAATACCCATCTTTGCGCTAAGCCGGTATCGAAGCCCTCAAGCGGATCGTTCATACTATCTCGATCGTCCAAAAAAAAACACAAAAA
>CAZZGC010000123.1:0-7250 GCA_964653915.1 uncultured Thermodesulfovibrio sp. | reverse complement strand
ATGCTCATGAACTACTCGATCGACCAGAAGGAAGGCTTCGTGGTCATTATAGGCGACCCCGGAACCGGCAAGACAACACTGCTGAAGGTATTTCTCGAGAAATGGAAGGACAGGGCCGAAACCGCGATCGTCCTGACCCCGAGACTTTCTCCTGAAGAATTTCTTGTTGCGGTTGCCGATGATCTGGACATACGGCCTGAGGGAAAAAACAAGAATGAGATAATAAGGGCGCTCAGAGATTTTATGGCCCGAAAGTCAGAAGAAGGCAAGCGAGTCGTCATTATAGTTGACGAGGCGCAGAACCTGCCCGGCGAGACTCTTGAGGAGCTGAGATTGCTGTCTAACCTTGAGACGGACCGGGATAAACTCCTGCAGATCATTCTGCTTGGTCAGCCCGAACTGGAAGACAAGCTGCGGACGAAGGAACTGCGACAACTCGATCAGCGTATAACGACCAGGATACATCTGCGTCACTTCAATGAGGATGAGACACTGGACTATATCAACTTCAGGCTGATAAAGGCCGGCAGGGAAAATTTGCATATACATAACAAGGCAGGCAGGCTCGTATTTAAAATGACCCGTGGAGTGCCAAGACTCATTAACATGCTTTTATCACGTTCTCTGATGGCCGCATATCTCGAAGAGAGCATACTCATAACTCCGGCTCACGTAAAAAATGCCGCAAAGAGTCTCGATCACAGCGAGATGAAGATTAAGGGCTTCAGGCCCATGCCGGTTCCGGCGTTGGCAATGGCGGCTTGTGTTGTTGCGGTATCGCTGTATCTTGGCATTCAGGGGCTGAGACCGGTTCAGCCGGTGTCGGCTGAGGCCTCTCTGGAGAACCGGGCCGGGGTCAGGATCGTGGCGGTCAATGTGGATGTTGCGGTGGTCAGGAACAAGCCTTCACTGACCTCCCGCAAGATAGGATGGGCTCTGAAGGGAAATCAGCTCGTCGTGCTGAATGAGTCGGTGGACGAGAGAAACGTCAGGTGGTATCAGGTTCCCTTTGAGGGCGAAAAGAGATGGATATCCGAAGAGGTAGTGGATATTATCAGGGTTGATGGTTAAGGGGGAAGTCTCTGCCCTCTATCCCCTGTTCTGCAGTATCCAGAGCCTTTGACGAATCTTCGCTGCAGTCTCCGGATCAAGGTCTTTGCTGGAGAGTTTCTTGTACAGGGAGAGCGCTTCTGCGGCCTTGCCGGTTTTTTCCATTACCCTTGCTTCTCCGGTCATGGCCTGAAGGCTGCCAAGCCCTGCAGCCTGTTTATAATACCGCAATGCCGAATCATAATTGCCCATCCTTTCATGGAGAACAGCAAGGTTCAGTATGGCTTCTTCATTCGCGGGCTCTATATCGACGGCTTTGCTTAGTGACTCTGCCGCCTCTTTGACTTCTCCGCTTCGGGCGAGCGCAATTCCCAGGTTTATGAGAGCGGGAACGTAATCGTTCCGCACTTCGATGGCTTTTCGGGCATAGCCCGCTGATTGATCCGGCATGCCGAGCTGAAGATAGAGGTATGCTATATTGTTCAGTACGGAAACGTTTTCAGGATCGTAGTGAAGATATTTTCTATAGGTGGCAAGAGCCCGGGTGTAACTGCCTTTTGATTCATATCCGCGGGCCCTGTAGAGCAAAGTGGCCTTCTTGCGGGGATTGACCTTGTCGGCGTAAACAGAAGAATCACGGCTTTTTCTCGCTATGTTATCACCGGCACCGGCGGTCAAGGTTGCCTCTGCTTCGGCAGCTTTATTATCGGCAGTGGTCTGCTTCGGAGCCGACGTTGCCTTTGCAGTGACAGGATTTGCCTTCTCTGCCGCCCTTTCACGGGGATCGTCGTCAGGAACGGCTTTGTTTTCCCCATTGCCGGTCTGTTCAGAAGCGGCGGGGTGGACGGCAGGTGTGATATCCCGTTGAGCCGGCGCGGTATTGACCATGCCGGCTGGTGCGATTGAACTCTCTTCATTTGCCAGGTATATCTTCCCCATTTTAATAATCGCCAGGCCAATCGTCACCGAAAGGATAAAGACACAGCCGAGTATAAGATATTTTTTGTGCTCTGTGCTCTTCCCAGTTTCGGACTGAACGATTTTTTTCAGGTTCGGGGGTATATCCCGGCTGACCTGTGGTTGTTTAACCCGTGTCAATATGTCTGCCAGAAGGCTCATAATTCTATCGTAAATTCACGGCTTGCTGATTCAGTGTACGCAGCATCGCCGTTGTACCGGTGATACTTATAAAACGGCTTAACTGTTGTAAAACTTGAACTAAAATCGCTACAATGTAGACGTTCCGGACAGGTTCTGCACCGGATGACGGATGAAGGGGATAAAGGCTGAGGGATTGAGGGAAAATGCCGCATATAGTTGCCGCGTTTATCGCAGGGCTTCTTGTCTATCGTTATTACGGGTTGTTCCCATACACTCTTTCACTTCTCGCGATAGTGATTTCCGTGATCTGCGTACTGAATGGATGGCGCACCCGGCATCTAATCATATTTGTTTCAGTGGCGTTGGCGGCAGCAGGATATTCATATCTCAGGGAATCGATACATTTCCCCTGTTTCTCCCATCATATATCCGGCATTGCGGAGAAATGGCGCACAAGGCTGACAGAGATAATTTTCAGGAGCCTGCCAACGGACTCCGCTGCCATTAATGCAGCTCTCATCACGGGTTTCAGGGCAGGCATATCTCCGGAAGTCAGGGAGGCCTTCAATGCAACGGGGCTGGCACATCTGCTCAGCATATCCGGGACTCATTTTGGTTTGCTCGCGTTGGTCATCTTTAAGTCCATACGGGCTTTGCTGAAAACATTGCCCGAACGCCTGATGAATGTGCTGACAATTCATATCACGCCGACTCAGGCAGCCGCTATCATATCTTTGCCCCTGCTTGCTCTGTACATGCTCATATCCGGGGCGGCTGTCCCGGCCGTCAGAGCGATGATAATGACCTCGATCTATATGGCAGGCCTCGCTGCCGGCAGGCGGGGCAACTGGATTTATTCCATCTCCACGGCGGCTCTGGTGATATTGATATGGCAGCCGCAGGCATTATTTGAACTGTCCTTTCTGCTGTCCTTTACAGCGGTGCTGTCCATCGGTCTGATAGCGGAGTGTTCCTCATTCAGGAAACTGAAAATACTAACCGGCTTTGTGGCAGCAGAGAGGCCTTTGGGCATGTCCGGAATCGGAGCGATGAAGGGGCTAATAATCACGGTTGCCGTGACACTGGGGACGGCACCAATAGTCCTGAATGCCTTTGGCAGCCTCCCTGTTTATGCGCCGGCCACGAATCTCCTGATTACGCCTCTGGTCTGTTTCGTCATTCTTCCGGCCGGTCTCCTTACCGCGGCAACCGCGGTTGTCCTGGATCTACCGGTTATGCCGCTGAGTGAAATCACGGATACCGTTACACGCCTGTGTATCTATGTCATAAAATTGTTGTCCTCATTGCCTATGAGCCGTGTCTATCTGCCCCCGCCCGCACCGATACTGACCCTCATCTATTATGTATCTTTGATCATAGTACTATGGGGAAAAGGGCTGCGAAGGTTCGTTCCCCTGACCATTGTACTAATACTCTATCTGAGCCTGCCTCTCATTCATAGTAGCGGCCTGACGGCAACATTTCTTGATGTCGGACAGGGCGACTCGGCCGTTGTGGAATTCCCGGACGGGAAGATCATGCTGATAGACGGTGGGTCCTCCGAGGCACGAAGCGGGCCGAAACGTATCGAACCGTTTCTGCGTTCAAAGGGGATACAGGCTATCGATTACCTCGTAGTCACCCATAACCATCCGGATCATATCGGCGGCCTGGCGTATATCGTCGACAGATTCCGTGTCGGGGAGGTCTGGATCAGCGGCAAGAACATCTCAGGCATGCACATGCTACTGACGAAGATTTATGAACGTCATATTCCTGTGCGGATAGTCCACCGTGGAGACTATATTGATATGGGAAGTTATTTGATCATTGTGCTTCACCCACTTCCCGGGGTCTCTCCGGGATATCAGGGGATAGGTTACGCCGATGAAAACAATGATTCTGTCGTACTGAGGATAGAGTCTGCCGGCGGATCCATACTCTTGGCCGGTGATATCCATAAAGAGACTGAGCAGGAACTCCTTGCACTGGGCGCCATGCTTGATGCCGATGTCATCAAGGTCCCCCATCACGGCAGCAGGACATCGGCGTGGGAGGGGTTCATCGATCTCGTTTCACCTGAAGCGGCTGTAATAAGTGTGGGCCGGAACAACCCCTTCGGGCATCCACACAGGGAGACTTTGATGATGTACGCAAGGCATGGTGTAAGCATATACAGGACCGACAGGGATGGATCGGTTTCTGTAAATCTCCGGCAGAGCCGCGAGATCAGCGTCAAGACAACCGGCGGCCGGCGTTTCAAAGAGGTGAGAGAGTTACAAGACGAGATAGAAAATCTTCTGGCCTTAATGAGATGATTAGCTATTATGGCGTTAAGGATTATTGTCGGGTTTTGGGTTTAGAGTTGTGAGGTCCGGAGAGTCACCGGCACAAATTATTATGTGCAATGTCACAGCCCGCACAGTTGGGTGTTTCGTAGGAGCATCGCATAACACCTTGATAAAAAGACATAATATGTAAATCCCCGAATTGGTATCCAAGTTGCTATATGCATGGCGGTATCTTAGACAGCCATCTATAAAGGAGATTCAGGTAATGAAAAAAGTCGGTAAGGTAATTTTTGAAGCAAGTCTCTGGCTTTCCGCCATTATTCCGGTACTGATCGTAATAATCGACTGACGGTTCGGCTATTCGCGTCGAAGAAGCAAAAATATAACCAGGAACACCGCCGAAACAGCCGCCAGCTCCGCTATTATAAGAGCTGCGTCGATGGTTGTGTAACCCCATGCCCTCTGCTCCCACGGAAGCAGTTGCATTAGTCCGAACCTCCAGTGATGACCGACAAACTGCTTTGTCCCTCCAGGATAGTAGCGTACATAGGGCACATAGAGAAATCCGAGCGTGATGACTATGTATACATAGATTATGAGGATTATTTTCTGACGTTTTCTCATCTTTTGTCTGCAGCGGATGCCGGAGAAACATGTAATTATAACATAGTTTCTCCGTATGCGGTTTTCAGGGGCCAGCCTTATTTCTTCTGAAGGCTGCAGGTGAGTTCTATAAGGGTTTCATTTACATCATCTCCCCGCGAGCCGATCCATTTGCTCTGTGCACTTGCTTCCGTGATCCTGCCCAAAGAGGTTTTTCTTTTTTCCGATAACGTTCTCGTTTTTTTCTGAGAACAGTCAATTTCAAGGGATGTAATAACGTATGCCATGCCGGATGATTCGGACGGTTCGAACTTCTTGCGCACTCTGATCCTGTCCTGCGCTGAGTGGTGTATGCTGTCAAGATCGATATAGTATTTCCCTCCCTCATCTGTCTCCAGAAAATATATCCAGTCTTCGGCATGGACAATCGTTGACAGAATTATCAATATGAAGAAAAAAGCTGAGGCCAGGGCAGATATTTTTTTCATCTGTTCTCTCCGTTCATGGCTGATGATGTAGATTGCATGTAAGCAAATATATCACATTATTGATTGCTTGCAAAGTGGTTTCTCAGGATTAACCTTGCCCGGCCCTTTCTATGCAGTCGATTGCGAATTTGAGTCCCTCAACCTTTCCTTCCCAGTACGCAAGCCGGTCGCGCGTTACAGTGATGTCGTAATGGCTTTTTTGCCGCTCGGCCTCGAGCGTCTCGAGCTCTGACCTTATCTCATCCCGCTTTGTGACAGCATTCCCGTATTCCTTTCTGATCTCATCGAGCATAGGTTACCTCCTTTGCAGTGGTGTGCTGACGCTATCAGGGATTATAGCTTAAGAGAGGCAGCAGGTGGTAGGCGGTAGGGAAGGAAGCAGTAAGCGACAGATGAGGGATTGGCATGTCAAAGTGGCATGGTGTATTGTCATGGACGCATAGTAGCAACTGCTATGACAATTCTCTAACATCTTGAATTTAAGCAGGAAAATACTCTGGTATATTACTTGCAGAGGCAAAACATGTTAACCTTGAAAGGGAGGGGAGGAATGATTGTTTTTATACTTGGATGTTTCATTGGCGGACTTGTCGGGATGGTAATCATGGCGGTACTATCTGCGGGCAGAATGCAGAATGGGGTTTGCCCTACAGAGTATTCATATCAGCCTTCTGCTTCATCTGACAGCGGAAAACCGGATCCACTCTGCTGAAACAGTCGCTCTATTGCCTTTCGGAAGATTTCCCGTAGGCCCCCTTGTAGGGGGACTGTCACTAAACTCTTTATTTACAAAAGCCGAAAATATATCCATGATGAAGAAAAGATCACAGACAGGCGAGGTACAGCTTTCTGATGAGTATTACAAGAAGGTTCTCGATAATCTCTATGATGGAATCTACTTCATCGATCGCGATCTGAGAATAATCTACTGGAATCAGGGTGCAGAAAAGCTTACCGGCTATAATCAGTCTGAGGTTATGTTCAGGCACTGCTATGATCTTCTCATGCATACCAACGAGGGTGGAGAAAAACTGTGCGACGGAATGTGTCCGGTAACCGGGACGATAACCGATGGACGTCTTAAGGAAGTTGATGTCTACTTTCATCACAGGGAGGGGCATCTGGTCAGGGCGTCAATGCGTATAGCTCCGATAAGAGACCTGAATGAGCAGATCGTAGTGGCTGTCGAGATCTACAATGAGAACTCCCCGAGGTTTGCCCTCCATCGCCAGGTGGAGGAGCTGAAGAGGCTTACTCTCTATGATTCATTGACCGAGCTTGGTAACAGGGCATTTATCGAGAGCACCCTGAAAGGAAGGCTTGAGGAGATGGAGAGGTATGGCTGGAAGTTCGGCCTGCTCTTTATTGATATAGATCATTTCAAGGAGATTAATGACCGTTTTGGGCATGATACGGGCGACAGGGTACTGAAGACGGTAAGCAGGACGATGGCGAACAGCCTGCGGTCATTCGATATAGTGGGCCGATGGGGTGGTGAAGAGTTCGTAGCGATAGTAGTCAATGTGGATGAGGAAAAGCTCTATTCGGTAGCCAACCGTCTCAGAGTGCTGGTGCAGCAGTCGGGCATCCCAACCGAAGCCGGTATTGTCCGGGCTACTGTATCTATAGGCGGAACGCTTGCTCAGGACGGAGACACGATAGAGACGATCATCAGGAGGGCGGATCAGTCCATGTACAACAGCAAGCGGAACGGCCG
>CAZZGC010000122.1:5801-7341 GCA_964653915.1 uncultured Thermodesulfovibrio sp. | reverse complement strand
AAAAGTTGCAGTACATCTCTTACAGTTAAATCTAGGCTGATTTGTTACCGATCATATATAAATAGAAATCGTAGCGTAAGCTATCGGCTACTTTACAGTAACGTAAAAATAGTTTACATCCAGGGGGGTGGTGTGTTAAAATTATAAAAAGGGGGGATCACCGTTTATGAGATTAGTGAAATTATTAATTTTATCGGCTGTGTTAGCCACACTAGCGATAGCGGGAATGTACAGAAATTCCGAGGCAGTAACGTACAGCATAACGGACCTCGGTACCCTGGGCGGTCTCGACAGTTGGGCGAGCGGAATTAACGACAGCGGTCAGATAGTTGGAAATGCGGACTACGCTTCATGGGGTGACTTTTATCATGCATTCCTTTATGAAAATGGGGCCATGCAGGATCTTGGTGCTTTAGGGGGACACAATAGTAAAGCCAAAGCTATCAATGAGTATGGACAGGTAGTAGGGTGGTCGAACTTCTACTCCTCATCGGGATGGAATGCACATGCGTTCCTTTATGAAAATGGCACAATGCATGACCTTGGCACGCTTGGAGGTAGTCTCAGTGATGCATACGGAATTAACAGCAACGGTCAGGTAGTCGGCCGCTCTTATTTAAACTCTTCCGATTTTCATGCCTTCGTCTATGACAATGGCACAATGACTGATATAGGCTCCCTGGGAGGGAACAGCATCGCATTTGACATAAACAACAATTCACAAGTTGTAGGTTACTATTACGACTCCAATTATTACCAGAGGGCATTTGTGTATGAGAATGGGATAATGAATGATCTCGGTACGTTGGGAGGAGATATCAGCAAAGCATACGCCATTAATGAGTTGGGGCAGATTGCAGGATTTTCATATACCGATAGTGGTGACAAGCATGCATTTTTATACGATGGAGGCGCTTTCATCGATATAGGTACACTTGGGGGCAACTTCAGCATCGCTCAGGATGTAAATGACTTTGGTCAAATAGTCGGCTCATCGGCCACGAATTCTAACTTCGAACATGCGTTCCTTTACGACAATGGTTATATGTACGATCTCGGCACTCTTGGCGGGGACAGCAGTGCTGCATTCGGAATAAATAACAATGGACAGATCGTCGGATGGTCTACTACCGCTACAGGAGATACGCACGCTGTATTATGGACACCTGGTGTTGTTCCTGAGCCTGCAAGTGCCGTTCTGATGATAATTGGTGCCTCTGTCTTAGGATTGCGTAGAAAAATGAAGAAGTCATATAATTAGTGATCCTTTTGTATAATTCCTCATCATCGTTCACTCTCTCTTACCCCAATGAAACGAGCAGAAAAAATGACCGAAAAATTGACCCGATTTGACCGAATTTGACCAAATCTGACCATATCTGTTAATCTTGATGCAGCAGGTAAGTCCTTTAAATTATTGAAATATAAAGAAAGGGCGTGTGGCGGAACTGGCAGACGCGCCAGACTTAGGATCTGGTGGGGCAACCTGTGGAGGTTCGAGTCCTCTCACGCCCACCATAAATCAGGGATGAGGGGAAAT
>CAZZGC010000122.1:1826-5701 GCA_964653915.1 uncultured Thermodesulfovibrio sp. | reverse complement strand
CCTGTGGAGGTTCGAGTCCTCTCACGCCCACCATAAATCAGGGATGAGGGGAAATAGATAAGTGGCAGGTTACCGGTCATTTAACTAAAACTTTACTATCAGACGCGCGTACGGCACAAGCAGGTTTGTCCTGTCGACCTCGTCCTTTAGAATTATGAACTCCTCCTGCAGGTCGATGACATCGGCGTTACTGAAAGAGCGGCCTGTGAAGTCAAGAACATAGTAGCCCTCCGAATCAAGTTCGAAGTGTGCCTTCTTCCCCCTGTACTTTTCAAGATAATCTTTGTAAGTCACGGCAGTTCCTCCATACCATTCTAATCGAACTTTCCGGAGATTTTCTGAACCGATGTATCTACTGCCTCACCGAGAGCGCTGCTCAGGGCACGGGCAAGGGAACCGTAATCATCCGACTTAAGCGGGATTTCCTTTTCTATATTGTCCCTGAAAAGGAGGTATCCATCAGGAGAAAGCATGGATATGTCGAAATTCAGGACAGCGAGGTCGGAACCATTGTCATGAAGATATTCAAAATTTCGCAGATAAATAGAGATTACATACGCCTTACCTGCGGATACCCCTGTCTCTCTGACCTCACTGAACAACCCCGCATCAGCAATGGCCGTAGCGAACTCACCAGAGACTATACGTATGGGCGCAGCCTCCCACTTTGCGTTTTTATCAAGGATCATTTCATAAGGGGAGGTCCTTTTAGCGATGAACGGCTGCTTCAGGTAATCTGCTGCCGAGGCCTGAATAATCAGTACCCTGTCATATCGGGACTGAGTGTTAATTTCACGGCCGGATGTATGAATTGAATATATCCTCGTTTCCGGAACGGTCATCGAACATGCTGCAATAAGAAGCACCCCAACGATGATACTGAGCTGCGGAACCCTCATTTTACCTCCTCTTTGTAAATGATACTCCATGGCCTGTTGCGTAACTCCTGCAGTACTTCTTCAAGAGTTTCTGCTGTCCTGTTGATCGTGCCGATCAGGTTTGCGATGTTTCTTGACTGGACGCCCACCGCCCCCCTGATCTGATTGGAGGCATCGGTCACAGCATTCGCCGTCCTTTCGGCAGCGCCGGCGGTCCTGCCGATCTCACCGGCAGCATCCTTTATTGCAGTTATGGCGTCTTCGGCCCGTTCAAGATCGGCCGATACCCTGTCGAGTACGTCCGAAAGGTCGCCCTTCGTCTGACTTATCAGGTCCCTCATCCCGGCCGCTGCATCGTTCATGTTCCCGACGGCATCTTCGATATTCCTAACAGTCTTGTCGCTGAATATGCTGTTTACATCCTTTACAAGCGCATGAACAGACTCTGATATGGCATCAACCTTGGCCATAAGGATCCCGAAATCCACACTCTCTACCGATGGTATGACAGAGCCGGGCGTGATCCTTTCATCCACAGTTCCGTCAACGGTCAAAAGCAGGTAAATATCACCCACAAATCCTACCTGGGATATGAGCGCCTTTGTCCCCTTGTATATATGCCGCCCATTTTCTATTCCCACAGTAACAGTAATTTTTTCACCAGCCTTCTCCGGCGCGCTGATATCGAGAACCCGTCCCGCCCTTACGCCGCCGATCTTCACCTGGGCGCCGCTTTCGAGACCGGCGGCATTCATCACCTTGACGTAATATCTGTCGTAGTCCTCGAACAGCCTGCTGCCCCCGGTAAGTATCGTAAATGCACTGAGGATGAGCAGCGCCGCCACCACCGTGATGCCCGCCTTGACCTCGTCCTTCAAGTATGCCACATAACCTCCTGTTCAGTCCCCCGCTATGATCCTGAACAGATCCTCGGGAGTGTAAGTGTCCTTTTCCGGTTTCCTCTGAAGAAACATCTGTATCCGCTCGTTTCCCGACGCCCTGAGATCATCGAGTGTACCCTGAAATATGACCTTCCCGGCATCAAGCATTATTATATAGTCGGCTATCATGAAAACGCTCGGGAGTTCATGTGTAACCACAACGATGGTCATCCTGAATGCCCTGTTAAGCCTGATGATAAGTTCATCCAGCCCTGCTGCTGTCACAGGATCCAGTCCTGCAGATGGTTCATCAAAGAAAAGAAAAGCCGGATCAAGCGCCATCGCCCTCGCAATGCCTGCCCTCTTCTTCATGCCGCCCGACAGTTGTGAGGGATAGTAATCGTCGAAACCTGAAAGCCCGACCAGCTCAAGCTTCATTCTTACCATGATCTGCATCGTCGATTCTTCGAGATCAGTATGTTCTCTCATCGGCAGTGCGACATTGTCGGCGAGCGTCATGGAATTCAGCAGAGCGGCCCCCTGAAACAGTACCCCCATTTTGCGGCGGACAGCGTTCATCTGATCTTCATTCATCCCGGTGATCTCCTCACCGTTTATGATAATGCTGCCGCTCGTGGGCCTGAGAAGTCCGATGAGATGCTTAAGAAGGGTGCTCTTCCCGCAGCCGCTGCCCCCCAGAATGACCGTGGTGGCGCCCTTCGGAACATGGAACGATATGCCCTTCAGCACCTCCCTGTCGCCATAATGCGTGACAAGGTCTCTGACCTCGATAGCCTTTTCCATATCAGCCAAAAAAGAAAAACATCGCTGTAAAAAAAAGATCGAATACAATTACCAGGAATATGGACACGACAACCGAAGATGTCGTCCTCTTTCCGACCTCTTCTGCTCCCCCTGATACCCTGAAGCCATGATATGCCCCGACCACGGTGATCACTGCGCTGAAGGCCACGGCCTTTACGAGTCCCGTAACGACGTCGGACATCACCAGTGCGTTGACTGTCTGGCGGAAATAGTTGCCGGGATGGATACCGAGCTCGGTTGTGGAAATCAGAAAGCCACCAAATATGCCGATAAAGTCAGCGAAGATAGTCAGCGCCGGCAGCATAACACACATGGCCAGCATCTTCGGCGCCACAAGGAACCTGACCGGATTTATCCCCATCGTGATGAGGGCGTCTACCTCTTCCGCCGCCTTCATGGACCCGATCTCCGCTGCAAAGGCAGAACCGCTCCTTCCCGCTACAATAATAGCAGTAAGAATAGGCGCCAGTTCCCTCGTAAGTGAAACCCCGACAAGGTCGGCAACATAGATGAGCGCGCCCACCTTTTTGAGCTGGTACGCCGCCTGAAGCGCCAGTATGATCCCGACAAAGAAGGCAATGACGGCAACGATAGGCACTGAATTGTAGCCGGCCCTTACCATCTCGGTGGCCACCGCCTTCAACCGGACCGCTCCCCCGCGCAGGGGTGATATCACCGTCCAGTAGAATATGTCGTTGATAAGCACCGATGCGAAATGTACATCTCCACGCAGTTCCCGCGTCTTTCTTCCTACCGGACCGAATATGTTTTCAGTTATTGACGGCATCCTCGAAGTCTCCGTAGATCTCGAAGACAGCATCGAGCCTCGAGAATCTGAATATTTCCATTATCGCTCCAGGCACACCGTAGAGTTTGAGCCTGCCGCCATAGGACATCATCTCCTTTAGTGACTCTACAAATGTGGCGATACCGGAGCTGTCTATGTACGAAACACCGCCGAGATCTACATATAAAGCCGGCACACGATCCCCAACAAGCCTCATGAGTGCCTTCCGGAGTGCAGGAGAACTGTACATGTCGATCTCTCCCTCTGGCGCTACGATCTTCTTCCCGTCTTTTTCGGTTATATCTATCTTCATTAACTGTTTTCCCTTTCCCGCTTCCGGGCATGGTACCGCCCTGCCCCTACTGCTTACTGCCTACCCCTTACTGCTTACTTCTTATCCCGCCTTTCTCGCTTCCTCTAAACTCTAAACTCCAGACCCCCTTTTCTCGCTTTTCCCGCCTTTCTCGCTTTCTCCCAGATACTTCACCAGTACAAGCCTGTTTC
>CAZZGC010000122.1:0-1726 GCA_964653915.1 uncultured Thermodesulfovibrio sp. | reverse complement strand
CTTTTCCCGCCTTTCTCGCTTTCTCCCAGATACTTCACCAGTACAAGCCTGTTTCCCTCTTTTTTGTCCGGATCGAACTCCATCCTGTCAAAAACCTTGCGGATGAAGTGGACACCAAGTCCGCCGGGCCTCACATCGTCAAGGTCCCTGCCCTGCACAACAGCAGGATCGGTCCTGTCACCGGTATCACTTATTACCACCCTGAATTCATCATCACTAAAACTGATCTCCAGATCGAGCTCATTATCTGCGTCGTTACGACATGCATATTTTATGGCATTGGAACATGCCTCATCCACGGCAAGCTTGATATCCGATGCTTCCTTGTCGTCAATGCCGCATATTTCAGCCGCTCTCCGGGCTGCGTTTCTCGCTACTGTTAAATATTCAGGTGATGCAGGTATGATTATTCTTATGGTATTCTTCATTCCTTCCTCGAAACTTCCACCAGCGTCAGGTCATCCGCCCTCTCGACACCTTTTGAAAAGTTATCGACATAATCAGCTATCACCTGTACAAGATTTCCCTCCCCGGCAAAATTCCCTGCCACATCCAGAAGCTTTTCCATACCGATTCTCTGCCCACTCAGACCCCTGGCATCAAAAGTTCCGTCAGTAAGGAGGAGAATGGTCTCTCCTGGTTCGATCTTCATCCGGTTTTCAGGATAGGTTGAGATCATTATGCCCAACGGCGGACCAGCTTCGCCTTCGACGGTACTGACACCGGAAACCGCTGCATGCATGAATGGAGGATGACCGGCGTTCGCATAACAGACTTCGCCTGAAGCGCTGTCGATAATCATATATATGCAGGTCAGAAACATTCCACGCGGTGATGACATGAGCCTTCTGTTCAGTTCCTCAAGTACCACTGAAACGGACTCTTTCACATTGGCGATGAATCGGAATTCACTAACGATCTTCGCCATATAAAGCGCGGCGGAGACCCCCTTACCCGACACATCGCCTATCAGAACACCAAGCCGGTCATCGGAAAGCCGAACAAAGTCGTATATATCGCCGCCGACCTGAAGCGCCGGCAGGTTATATGCACGCACAGTTATCGATCCTGCACTGACCGTTGGAGATTCCGGCAGAAAGCTCTTCTGCACTACCGAGGCTATCTCGAGTTCCTTGCGGAAACGTTCACGCTCGATAGAGGCCCTGTAGAAGCGCGCGTTCTCTATCGCAATGGCGATCTGCCTGCAAAAGGTCTCCATTATCTCAACATCGTAATCGCCAAAAGAGTCCTTCCTTGCCGGATTTATTACCTCGGCAACACCTATAAGTCCGCTTCTGCCTATAAGGGGTGTTGCGATCATACTGCGTGTGGTAAATCCGGTCATCCTGTCGGCACCGCTGAAGAACCTGCTGTCCTTTGAAGCATCCTTGATCAGCAAAGGTTTTTCATTCTCCGCCACCCAGCCCGCTATGCCCTCTCCCATCCTGAGCGAGACTTTCTCCTTCAGCGTTTCAGATGCCGACTCATCCGGCCCCATGGCGACCTGGAACTCAAGCCTTTCCCTTTCTCTGTTATAGAGCAATATGGAACATGCCTCAGCCTCCATAACGGTCTTCGCCTTCTCCATCACAAGGCTTATCAGCTCTCTGTAATCAAGGGTGGAGGAAATGATGGACGACACTTCAAAGAGGGCCTGCATGTCCTTTACCCTCTTCTCGAGGGACTTCAGATAAGATTCGGGGACTTCCAGCTTACGGTCTTTCAT
>CAZZGC010000121.1:5040-7429 GCA_964653915.1 uncultured Thermodesulfovibrio sp. | reverse complement strand
GCGTACTGATTACTTTCTACTCTTTTCCCGCCCTTCCCGCTTACTTTATATGACCGTGGCCTCCTCTATGATTTCTGCAGCGTAAAAATCAACTCTAAACTCTAAACTCTAAACTCTATAATATTACCACATCATGATAAATCCTCCCTGCCTCCCTGCGAGTCTCCCGGCGTATCTGAATGAATAAAAACGATCATGATTACAGTGAGTGCACTCGCCCGAAACCCAGATATTACCGGGAAGTACCCCGCATGAAACTGCCTGGGCACGGTTGGCATCAGCAAGGTCTATCATGTACTTGTCACCTTTTTTCTCCATCATATACTCATCTCCGGTTGCCAGCGACACGGCTTTCGCTACATCAGCATCCACTTCATAGCAACATCCTCTTATACCGGGTCCAATGGCCACGCTGATAGCCGATACCTCCGCTCCCATGCTTTCTGTCATTATCACGATAGTTTTTTTCAGTATTTGCGAAGCAGTACCGCGCCATCCCGCATGAACGGCCGCAATGATAGGGGTAGATTCGTCATACAATAACACCGGAATACAATCGGCCACCTGGACACCTATCAATATCCCCTTCCGCTGCGTCACCACCGCATCTGCCACCACGACCGACATGTCATCATCCAGTATATGAATCATGTCGGTATGTCTCTGTTCGGGGACATAGACTGCCTCGGGTGATATCCCGAACAGTCCTGCAACTTTCGTCTTCTTCTTATCTATGCTGCCGGGGAACCTGGTGGTAAAAGCGGCCTTTATCATGGGCAGGTCCATATTTGGCGGAATGATGGCCTGACTCATGCCTGCTCAGAATTTGCCTAAGTCCCTGAATGCTGACGGAAGTGAACGAATAATATCCGACGCAACAAGCGACTTCCGTCCCACCTTCCGGGCACATATATCCCCGGCAAGACCATGAATGTATACACCGCAGCAGGCCGCTTCAGCCGGCTGCAGCCCCTGTCCGATCAACGCAGCAATAATGCCGGTAAGTACGTCTCCGCTTCCTGCTGTGGCCATCCCCGGATTTCCAGATGAATTTACGAATGACCGTCCATCAGGAAGGGCTGTCACAGTGGGGGCTCCCTTCAGCACAACAATCGCCCCTGTCCTTGCAGCAAGGCGTGACGATATGCCTATCCTGTCCCTTTCTACCGCATCAATATCGACCAGATCATCCCGGCCTCTGGAGAGCAGTCTTGTCATTTCACCGGGATGAGGCGTAAGTACAACAGGTGCTCCGGCCCTTTTTAAAAGGGCTGTCTGCCCCTGAAGCGCGTTCAGTCCGTCAGCATCTATTACTGCAGGAGCATTCAGGTGGACAACGAGTCCAGCCATGAGCTTTCTGATATCATCATCCGACGTGATTCCCGGTCCTATGGCAAGAACGCTTCTCTTCTTTCTGAGAAATTTCCCTATCTCCGCCTCAGCGGATGCAGAGAGAGTGCCATTGTCTTGTTCAGGCAGAGGAAGTATCATTTCCTCGGTCACACGTGACTGAAGCGACTTCACAAGAGACTCAGGCACACCCAGAGTCACCAGTCCGGCGCCGCTTCGCAGGCAGGCCCTCGCTGCCATTAGCGCCGCTCCTGTCTTGCCCCTCGATCCTGCCACAATCAGGACATGACCGTATGATCCTTTATGCGAATAGGATGGTCTCGACGGAATAGCAGAAACAATATCATTCTTTTCGACAAGAGAAACTTTTATCCTTGATGATTCCAGAAGCTCAACGGGGAATCCTATCTCTTCAACATAGAGCCGGCCGGAATGAGTCGCACCGGGATGAATCAGGTGGCCCCGCTTCGGCAGGCCGAATGTAACCGTCATATCTGCCTTAATTGCCGTTCCCATCATCATTCCCGTATCCGATGATATCCCCGACGGTATATCCACTGCGACAACGGGACATCCTGAACGATTGACCATGGCAATGATATCTGAAAAAGGCCGGCGTACTTCACGGTCAAGGCCGGTACCCAGCAAGGCATCAACAACTACTGTCCCGTCACTCATAAAGCGGGAAGAATTATCCAGAAATCTGCTCAATGGAACGAGCGTTACGCCAAATTTGCGTGCTATTCGATAGTTGGCAAGTGCATCCCCCTTAAGTTTTGAGGCAGGGGAAGCCATGCATGCCGTAACCCGTCTTCCATCATTATGAAGGATACGGGCGATCACAAAACCGTCACCACCGTTGTTACCGCCGCCACAGATCACGCATACAGGTGATCCCGGATAGCTCTCCCTGATGCGCCCAACCACAGAAAGACCCGCCCTCTCCATCAGTACCTGCCCCGGAACGCCGTATCTAACGATAGTCGTCCGATCGATAGCCTGCATCTCTTTTGCGGTTGCAACCCTTATCATAGACAGA
>CAZZGC010000121.1:0-4940 GCA_964653915.1 uncultured Thermodesulfovibrio sp. | reverse complement strand
GGAGCTGAGAGATGAAATTCATGAGGATGATTGTTCAGGATGATTGTGATGCCTCTTTCAATATGGCTCTGGACGAGGCGATATCGGAGCTTGTGAGAGCCCGAAAATCTCCTCCCACATTACGGCTCTACCGATGGAAAAAACCTTCTGTATCGATCGGCTGTTTCCAGAAGATAGGCGAAGTGGATATGGAATACTGCGAACAAAGGGGATACCCTGTTGTCCGGAGATTGACCGGAGGCAGGGCTGTTCTCCACAACCGGGAACTTACCTATAGTATATCAGCCGTCAACGGGGACGGACCGTTTCAGGGAACGCTGCACGATATATACCGGCTCATCAGCAAAGGGCTTTCGGATGCACTTGTACAGTGCGGAGTAAATGCCGAAATATCACTGGAGAAAAAGAGAAACCTCACAAGAAATCCCTCCTGTTTCAAAACGGTTTCATATGGCGAGATATCATTGAACGGCAAAAAGATTATCGGCAGCGCTCAGAAAAGGTACAGCGATGGATTTATCCAGCATGGATCGATCCTCTTCGAATACGATCCTCTGGAAAACAGCAGGGTGCTATCCGCTAAGGAAGACGAGTCCCCGGAACATGATGGGCCGGTACGCTGTCTTCCAGGGAGCATCACCATAGAGATGCTCCTGGAGGCTCTAAGAAACGCCTTTGAAGGACGACTTGGTGTCAGAATCATCACGGACCAGCCGGGTACCCATGAACTTCGCAGAGCGGAGAAGTTGAGGAAGGAAAGATATGAAAATCCTGACTGGATATTCAGGAGGTAAGAATACAATTCCCCTCTTCGTCACTCCACAGGCCCAACCCTTCGAAAACAGACTTGAGCTTCTTTTCAGATTATGGCATTTACAATCAATCCAGTTCTGTTTTCTAAGGGTACTGCCTGTTCGGCACGATCAATCTTGTTTTAAATCCTCATTTGTCAGTCCCTGGTGTTGAATATAAAATGCCAGGAGTATGCCCCAGATGGCTACCGAAATGTACGACTGAAATGCAAGGTTTATGAAATACGCTCCTATATTCAGTATGGTCCCTATTACCGGAATGAAATGCAGCGTGGACTGAAGCATATAAAATGCCCCGTAGAGAAATAACAGAACGATCCATAATAAAACGGGAAATATGATCGCCGATGGCCGCTGCATGATGAATGTAAATGTCCTTTTTATGGATGCAGAGGCGCTGCCCTGTTCCACCACCGCGATTACCATCGAAAAGACAGTAACGACAAAACCCGCCATAGCGGTCACCACCGCCAACACTAATGCCAATACTGAAACAAACGTCCTTAAGAAAAGGACCAATACAGAGCTGCCGCCGTTTCCGTGGGACAGTACTACCGAGGCGACAGAGATGGCCGCTGCTATGGATAATGCAAATATAACAAGCAGCAGCACCAGAGAGAGTACCCGTAATAGTCTGCCGAAATTAGCCGAAGCCGCCCTGAAAAAATCGGACAGACCGAATTTGCGGCCGGGATATATTGCAGATTGACTCAAAACCCCAAGTATACCGCTTACTGCATAGAGCCAGATCGTTGATACAAAAGTCAGATAAATCAGGAGTGAAGCGCCGAACAGGGCCAGCAGGCCGGCATAATTTCTGATGAAATTTAAGGGATCAACCATTACCAGGGGACCCATCTCCTGCAGACGGCCCAGATCGAATCCAAGATACAAAATTCCCACAATCACCGGAACACCGATAAAGAACAGAAGTGACAGCAATCCTATGAGGGCAATCACCACCTTTACGGCAACAAGATGGAGATTCCTGTTGGCAAGGATAAAGCCTTCTCTTATGGAAGAGAAAATCATAGTACAATGTTTTAACATATATTGATAACGCTTGCCAAAGTAGCGCGGTCTGTACAATAATTTACTATTGACGATTGACGAAGCAGTGGTAAGAGATAAGTGGTAAGTTGAATGTCCATTCTTGACCAGATAGTGGAAAACAGAAAAAAGAATCTCGAAGAGACAAAGCGGAAGGTGCCGCTTTCCGAACTGAAGGCACGCATCCCCGACATGGAGGAGCCACGGCCTTTTCGCAGCGCCATTAGCCGTCCTGAAGGGAAGCCTCTCAGGCTGATCGCGGAAGTAAAAAAGGCCTCGCCCTCGAAGGGTCTCATAAGGAAGGATTTCGATCTCGGTCAGATAGTCTCTGTCTATGAGAAAAAAGGTGTTGACGCGATCTCCGTCCTTACCGAAAAAGACTACTTTCAGGGCTCCCTGGACTATCTCAGACAGGCACATTATGCTACGCGAAGACCGATTCTGAGAAAAGACTTCATCGTTGACGAATACCAGATATATGAGGCCCGTGTGCATCATGCTGACGCGATTCTGCTGATTGCCGCCGCCCTGGGCAGGCTGCAGCTCGAAGATTACTTCGGACTGTGCGGCGAGCTATCGATAGAAGCCCTCGTCGAGGTGCATACTTATGAGGAGCTTGATCGTGTACTGAGCTGCGGATGCCACATCATCGGCATCAACAACAGGGACCTGAGCACCCTGTCGATCGATCTTAAAACCACCTTAAGCATGTTAAAGGATATCCCGGAAGACAGAACGGTAGTCAGTGAAAGCGGCATCTCATCAAGACGGGACATGGAGACTTTTGAGGCAACAAGAATTGATGCCGTCCTTGTGGGAACGGCCATAATGAAGGATGAAGACATCGGTGCAAAGATCGAAGAGTTGACGGGCCGGCGCAGCGATCACTGAAACATTCCCTCCCGGACAAAAATAGCGCAAAACCTGTATAATTAACCTGAAATTTTTTTTACCGGAGATGAAAAATGCAGAAGTCCATTGAAAAGGCATCCGTACTGATAGAATCTCTGCCTTATATCCGTAAATTCTCGGGCAAGACATTCGTGATCAAATACGGCGGCGCAGCCATGGTGGATGAGGAGCTGAAGGACGCCTTTGCTCAGGACATTGTTCTGATGAACTATATCGGAATCAAGACCGTCATCGTTCATGGAGGCGGCCCGAGAATCAACTCCATTATGGAAAAGATGGGCAAGAAGCCGATGTTTGTGCATGGTCAGCGTGTGACGGACGAGGAGACTGTGGACATAGTAGAGATGGTGCTCGGCGGACTTGTCAACAAACAGATAGTTTCACTGATCAACGGGCACGGCGGCCTTGCGATCGGGCTGAGCGGCAAAGACGGCAACCTCATCCGGGCCAGGCGAAAGGTGATCAAAAAGATATCGCCCGATACCGGCGTTCCGGAAATCATAGACCTCGGACTGGTTGGTGAAGTTGAACAGGTAAATCCGAAACTCCTCGAGACTATTGATGCCAGCGGATTTATCCCGGTAATAGCGCCTATCAGTGCGGGAAAGAACAACTGTACACTGAATATTAATGCAGACTATGTTGCAGGCGCAGTAGCCTCTGCAATTGGAGCGGAAAAGCTGATTCTCCTGACTGATGTGGAGGGAATAAAGGACAAAAAAGGCAAGCTCATATCGTCACTGCCTATCAAAAAAATCAACTCTCTTGTTTCGAACGGCACCGTATCGGGGGGAATGCTTCCGAAGGTTCAGGCCTGCCGGAGCGCCATTGAGGGTAATGTCGGGAAAACACATATAATAGACGGGCGTATGCCTCATGCCCTCCTGCTCGAGATATTCACCGAAAAAGGCATCGGCACAGAGATCGTGAAGTAGCGATATCAGAGCTAACTTTCTGTGTTAAAAAATTCCGGAAACCGTTCGAGACTCTTTTTTACGTCCTCTACCGAATGTGCTTCAATCGTATAAACGCAGTCTATACCCTTCAATACCTGAAACAGCGTGCGGAAATCGAAATCGCCTTCTCCAAGAGCGAGGTGTTCGTCCCTGTATCTCGAGTTGTCATGCAGATGAAGTTCCCTGATATAATCTCTGGTCAGCAAAAGCCATTCGGAAAGCGGCAGCTTCGAAAAGAGGTTGAAGTGACCTGTATCGAAGCACAGGCCGAAATTTTTCGAGTTCATCTCCTCTGCCAGAAGCCTCAGATTTTCAGGCTCGTCTTCGAAAATGTTCTCTATTGCTATCTTTATGCCAAGCTCCTCCGCCCTTTCGTTTACAGGCCTCCATGTCTTCAGGCTTCCATCGAGCCAGATATCAATGTTCCTGTCATATTTCCATTTTTCATATCCGGAATGAAATACGACGACACGCGGCTTGAGCTGCTCGGCTACGTCGAGCACTTCATTGAATCTGCGGAGTGTTACATTCCTGATCTTTTCATCGACCGCCCCCGGAGACAGGTCCATGAAAGGGGCATGAATTGTCAGTGACGGGCCGTAGTCGAGTTTTTCGATAAGCCTTTCTATATCACCCTCACGGAGGGTATCAAAGCTGTCTGAACCAAAATATATTTCGAGGTCGAGACATTCGCCCCTTATGTAGCCGATATACCTGTCGATCTGGTCATAGGGGACATGTACATGCAAAGGTGGCAGAGACCCGTTTTGCCGGGATAAAGTCACTACTCGTTCACGGCCTTCTTCTTCGTTTCACCCGACTGAGCACCGGCTGCAGAAGCATCCTTTTTCTCCGGCTTTGTCTTCTCCATCGCTTTTTTCCGTTCAGCCGATGGATAGTCGGTGACATACCAACCGGTCCCCTTGAGAACAAATGAGGTGTTTGTGATGAGCTTTCTGAGTTCTCCGCCGCAGGACTGGCACTTCACAAGCGGCTCATCCGTAATCTTCTGCATAATCTCGAACTCTTTATCGCATTTCGTGCATCTGTATTCATATACCGGCATCTCGAACCTCCTTCAGAAGAACGATTGGGTCTTACAACTTTTTAACATAGCACAAATTATCGAATCATGACAAGTTTGATCATGAACTGTGTCAAGCCAATTTAGAAATGTCCGGTTTTTACCAAAATAGAAATGTCCTCTTTT
>CAZZGC010000120.1:1668-7630 GCA_964653915.1 uncultured Thermodesulfovibrio sp. | reverse complement strand
CTCCCGTTTGCACCTGCAGAAAGGTATTCATCTGTCACTAAAGGCCTTTTCACATCTAAAGCGTGACGACCTGTTTTTTCTTATTGTCGGTGACGGGCCTGAGAAGGAGAATTTGAGGCAATTATCCATAGAATTAAAGATATCCAATCGAGTTGTGTTTGCAGGTGAAGTTGCACATGATGAGTTACCGTCCTACTTGTCTGTTGGTGATGTCTTTGTATTTACAACAACATGGAATGAGGGCCTGCCACTTATCCTGCTGGAAGCAATGGCAATGGATCTTCCATGCGTCATCTCTGATCACCTGACTGATACAGTTGATTCCATAAGCATGGTAAAAGGTATTTATGCGACAAAACCGACCGACATTTCAAAGACTTCTACGGCAATAACAAAGGCGCTTTCTGAAGGCAGTTCTGACACCAGGTCTTTTATTGAAAAAAATTACTCAAAGCAACTGATGCTGGATAGATACGAACAATTGCTCCGGCAGCTCATTGTGGAAAATAATGGGTGATTCTTCAATATTAATACAGGCCGTACGTTCCATGCAGCCAAGTGGGGGAATCAGTGTAGTTGCCTATCAGCTTGCCCGTGCCCTGCAAGAAATGGGAATGGGTGTAGAAACCGTCACAGGAGAATTACCAACCGGAGAATTTAATGACTCCGTCGGAGAAATCCATCAAATCAAAAGTGTCGCATGGTTGTCGAACCGCCTGAATGGATATCTTAAAGTTAACCTGACAGTGATACTATTTTCTGTCCTTGCATCGAGAATTCTGCAGGCCAGACAGCGCAATTGCGTAACACTGTCTCACGGAGATTCATTCGTGGGGGATATATTTGTTGCTCATAGCTGTCACTGGGCGGCGATACATTCAAAGATCAGACAGGGGGAAAAGCTCTGGGTACTAAACCCCATGCATTGGTTTGTGCTTGCGCGTGAAGCCTGGCTATGTCGGAAAAACAGGTTCAGGTATCTCGTTTCTGTCTCAAACAGTGTAGCAAAAGAGTATCGCCATTATCATCGTGTTCCGCCTGAGCGAATAAAAATTATTCCGAATGGAGTTAGTATCGAACGGTTTTCGCCTGAACGGAGAGGAATGTTCCGGCAGCAAATTCTTGATGATTTAAGACTCCCTGATAACAGTTTCCTGCTTCTTTTTGTGGGTAATGAATTCCGTAGAAAGGGTCTTGAACTTCCAATCCGGGCTCTGCCACATGTCAAGAGCGGTGAACAGGAAATTGCATTAATCGTGATTGGACATGATAATGCAGAACATTTTAGATCAGTCGCAGGAAAATGCGGGGTAGCCAAAAAAATCCATTTTCTTGGTCCGCGCAATGATACAGAGCGCTTCATGGCTGCAGCAGATATCTTTGTCTTTCCAACCGACTATGAACCTTTTGGTCTGGCTGTGCTTGAGGCTATGGCATCCGGCATACCTGTACTCGCCACCGAAACAGGCGGTATCGTCGACTATTTCGAAGACAACACTAACGGTCTGTTCATCAAGCGGGAACCGGAAGATATTGCTGAAAAGATATCCTCTCTCCTGAAAGATCCTTTGCGAAGAAAAGAAATGGGGATTGCCGCCCGAAAAACAGCTGAAAAATTTTCGTGGGACCGAATTGCAAGTCAGTACCTTGAGCTTATCAGACAGGCGGCTAAAGAAAAGAAGATAGGGGCAATATCTTGTTAAAGCAGGTATTGACTCTTTCATCAGGTAGTGTGTTCGGAAAAATATTTGGATTGGTGCGGGAAATTTTATTTGCCGCCTTCTTTGGAACTA
This sequence comes from uncultured Thermodesulfovibrio sp., assembly GCA_964653915.1. GTDB lineage: Bacteria > Nitrospirota > Thermodesulfovibrionia > UBA6902 > UBA6902 > CAZZGC01. The sequence continues at coordinate 5,837 of CAZZGC010000120.1, read as the reverse complement.
CTGCTGCTGCCGATGCTTACCGCGCTGCAATGACCGCGACCCTGGCCCCTGTTCATTTGTTCACCTCTGAGGCCCTTAGTGCAACCTTTATCCCGCAGTTTCGGAATGACCGCCAAAACAGAGACCCTTCTGCCTGGACCTTATTGAACAGTGTAGGGTTTGCCTTAATCATTATTTCTTTAATTATCGGATTCATTCTGTATTTTTCAGCACAAACGTGGGTTCACCTCCTCTTTCCAGGCTTTACGAGTGTCCAGACCGGCCTTGCAGTGAAAATGCTCCGGATCATGGCCTGGGGGGTGCCCCTCTACGTTCTTTCCGCAATCCTCATTTCTCTGGAAATCAGCAGCGGGCTCTTCCGTCTTGCAGCATTCAGGCCGCTGATACAAAACCTTGGGATCATCATTGCAATAGTGATAGCCTTTTTCGGGGAACGACCTGTTGATATTGCCTGGGGGTTTACCGGAACATATATTTTATTCAGTCTTTTCGGGACAGTCAGAGTTGTAAAAAAGAAAATCCTGGAAAATAACTGGTATTCCTACTGGACAAACCTCAGGCCGGTTTTGACCAGATTCTGGAACGCCATGAAGCCGATGATCTTATTTTCTATTCTTCTTCAATGCAATATCTTGGTCGAGAAGGCTGTGGCTTCGCTGATCGGCCCGGGAGCAGTGGCAGCCGTCGATTATGCCAAGATGATTCCTGAAACAGCCCAAGTAATTCTAATCGCTCCGCTTGGCATAGTAAGCCTTTCAAGCATGGTTACGCTTCAGGAGAGTGAAGTAAGAGATCACTGCGATAATGTCTCGACTATAACGCTATTGCTTCTGGTGCCTATAAGTTGTTTTATCCTCATATCTGCCCCTGATGTAGTCAAAATAGTTTACGGAAGGGGAGCCTTTGATGAAAGTTCCATATTTCTTACCTTTCAGTCACTGAGGGGAATGTCTGTGGGAATGTGGGCGGTCTCCCTGGCTTATGTATTTCAGAAGGTTTACAATGCGCGGATAAGGAATCGCGAGGTCCTCCGTATCGGGGCAACTGGCATTTTTGCAAATGCGGTGTTTAATATTGTTGCATATAAGTATTTAGGTATTTTTGCTATAGGTCTGGGTTTCAGCATTGGGGGAATCATTTCTCTCGGGCTTTATATAAGAGGTATTGGCACACTGAGAAGATTTACGGAAGCTGCCAGAATATGTCTAATCGGATTCGCCCCTTATTGCATAATCGGTTTTCTGATCGGGAGCCGATTTAAATGGACACCGGTATCAGGCCTGTTCATCCAAATTTTATGGGCCCTGGCTTACTGGGGAGTACTATTCTGGGCCTTCCCGGCTTCCCGTAAATCGCTGGCGCATTTTTTTGAAAAACTGACTTCATTAAGGCAATCAGATAAATGAAACCTTTACCAAAAGATATAATCTTCTTCTCAACTGCTGACTGGGATAATCCCACGTGGACAAACAATCAGCACATGGCTTCGCGCTTGGCCGGGCTCGGATTCCGTATTCTCTATATAGAATCTCTCGGACTTCGCAAGCCCACAGTCACGGGCAGAGACCTGTCAAGAATATTCAGAAGACTTGCGAAGTGCATCGGCGGTTTAAAGGAGGTTCAGAAAAATGTGTGGGTCTATTCACCGCTGGTTATTCCTCTCCACTCCAGTTCATCAGTGAGAAAACTGAATAGAAAGATATTAAGCAGGGGCATCCGCCGGCATATCCGGAATATTGAGTTCCAAAGCCCCATATTATGGACATATAATCCTTTAATTTTAGACTTAATAGATTTATTCAAAGAATCATTGATAGTTTACCATTGTGTTGACAATCTTGCAGCATCACCGAGATTACCGGCAGACACAATAGCCGCAGCCGAAGAAAGCCTGGTAAGGAGGGCCGATCTTGTGTTCACTACTCATCCCTCGTTGCAAGAACGACTCTCCCGATGGAATACGCATAACACATATTACTTCCCGAATGTTGCTGACTTCAACCATTTTTCTTCTGCCAGACAATCAGGACAGATTCCTGATGACCTATCTGTCATTCCAAGGCCCCGCATCGGTTTTATTGGCGCCATAAGCAATTATAAGATTGACTTTGAATGTATATCTTATATTGCCGAAGCCCGCAGGGACTGGCATTGGGTAATGATAGGGCAAATTGGAAAAGGCCAGCCTGAAACATCAATTGACCTGTTGCGGAAACCCAACATACATTTTTTGGGCCCCAGGTCTTATAAAATTCTCCCTGACTACCTGCGGGGATTTGATGTCGCTGTGTTGCCGAACAGAGTTAATGAATATACAACATCCATGTTTCCCATGAAATTTTTTGAATACTTAGCTGCAGGCAAACCTGTAGTAGCAACGGATTTACCGGCACTTCACGGTTACTCCGATGTTTGCACTCTCGTCAAGACCCCCGAATCTTTCCTGCAGGCACTCGATAACATTCTTGAAGGAAGAGTGCCTGATATCAACCTTCGCGTCAGGGTGGCTCAAGAGAATACATGGGAAACACGCTTAGTGAAAATGGAAAAAATATTGATTAAACGATGGGAACAAAAAAACGGGACATGTTTATAAATTAAGATATGAAAATCGCCGTTGTCCATGAATGGCTTGTTAACTATGCGGGCTCCGAGCGCGTGCTTGAACAGATCGTCAAGCTTTATCCTGATGCCGACATCTTCTGCGTATGTGATTTTCTCCAAAACGGAGAACGCAATTTTATTCTGAACAAGCCTGTAACCACATCCTTCATCCAGAAACTCCCGCGCGCCCGACACAAGTACAGAAACTATCTTCCCCTGATGCCCGCTGCCATGGGCAAACTCGATTTATCCGGCTATGATGTAATCATCTCCAACTCCCATTCGGTGGCAAAAGGGGTAAAGAAGAAACCGGGCCAAACCCAAATCTGTTACTGTCATACGCCCATGCGTTATGCATGGGATCTAAAAGAGCAATATTTACATGAATCGGGCCTGAATTCCGGGATGAAGGGGCTACTGGCAAGATTCATCCTCAACCGGCTCAGGACCTGGGATTACAATACGGCACAGCAGGTCGATCACTTCATCGCAAATTCTCACTATATAAAAGACAGGATCAGGCGTGCCTATGGAAGGGATGCATCAGTCATTTATCCGCCTGTGGATGTCAGGGCGTTTCAAGTTTATGAAAATAAGGACAAATATTTTCTGGCTGTTTCAAGGATGGTTCCCTATAAGAAAATGGATTTGATTGTCGAGGCCTTTTCTGAAACAGGACTGCCCCTTATAGTAATCGGCGATGGTCCGGATTTTGAAAAGGTAAAAAACAAGGCCAAAAGCAATATTGAGTTTCTTGGATATCAAAAGGACAACGTGTTAAGAGAATACATGCAAAAGGCCCGGGCCTTTGTGTTTGCAGCAGAAGAGGATTTCGGTATAGTCCCTGTGGAGGCCCAGGCATGCGGAACACCCGTTATCGCTTATGGCAAAGGCGGTGTAACGGAGACGGTTGTCCCTGTAGATAGGAGATCACAGAATACAGACAGCAGAATACAGACAACAGATCAAACGAAACCTACAGGCATTTTCTTCTATGAACAGACAAAAGCGGCATTGATTGAGGCTGTGGAGAGATTCATGGAGATTGAAGACGCTTTTGATCCCCACGCAATAAGAAAAAACGCCGAGAGGTTCGGCATTGAGAGATTTCAGATGGATTTCCGGGAATTCATGGCGTCCTGTGCTAAACTATAAGAGATGGGATATCTGGAATTAATTAAAGAAAAAGAGCTGAAAAAAGAGCATCTGCGGAAGACTGCTATGGATGAAGCGTACAGACTTGCTGAACTGTTGAGGACAAAATTCAGCTTTGAGGCTCTGTACCTGATAGGTTCAGTCCTGCGGAAGGGGTATTTTTCCGGACATTCTGATATAGATTTCGTGATAAAGGGTTTGCAAGAAGAACATTTTCTCAGGGCATTTTCTTTCTTAATGACTCAAAGTGAGTTTGATGTCGACTTCAAGCGTTACGAAGATATGGATGAGTACGGTAAAAAAATCGTACACGAGAAGGGATTGCTGCTTCGTGAAAGAGAAGATTCTTGACCCCCCTACACCCCAACCATCTTTTCAAGTTCTTTAAGCTTGCTCGTCTCTCCCATCGC
>CAZZGC010000120.1:0-1568 GCA_964653915.1 uncultured Thermodesulfovibrio sp. | reverse complement strand
CCTACACCCCAACCATCTTTTCAAGTTCTTTAAGCTTGCTCGTCTCTCCCATCGCAATAAGGGTATCTTCATTTCTTATCATACTTCTGGAAGTGGGATTGAAGACCATCTCTCCTGAGGCCCGCTTGATCGCTACTATGATGATCCCCAGTTCCTTGCCTATCCCGCTTTCGTGGAGAGTGCGATCGACAATCCTTGAACCTTCCTTCACCCTTATCTCCTCCATCTGAAGTTCGAGATTGCTGCTCTGCGTGGCAAACTCTATAAAGTCCACCACCGCCGGTTTAAGCAAGGTATGGGCTATTCTCAGCCCTCCTATGAAATAAGGTGAGACCACATTGTCGGCGCCTGCCCTGAGCAGCTTCTTCTCCGCTCCTTCATCGCTTGCCCGGGCGACTATCCTCAGCTTCGGGTTCAGCCCTCTTGCAGAAAGTACCACGTACAAATTGTCTGCATCGGATGAAAGCACCGATATAAGGCCCCGTGCCCTGTCTATTCCCGCCTGCTTGAGAACACTGTCCTGTGTAGCGTCACCCTGAAGCGCGAGAATATCGCGGTCCATCCCGGCAACAACATCGGTAGCACCCTCTATGACGACAAAAGGCGCCCTGTTATGTGCCATCTCCCTGCAGATGATGCTTCCCATTCTGCCGTATCCGCATATGATGTAATGATTTTTCAGATTTTCGATCTTCTTGCTCAATCTCTTCCTCCCTAATATTTCTCTCAGCTCTCCCTCAAGCAGTATGCGCGCGCCCACGCCGAGCGCATAGAACATAGCGCCTACGCCGGAGAGCATGAGAATGATGGAAAATATACGACCCGCGTCCGACAGTGAATGGACCTCGGTGTACCCTACCGTTGTAAGAGTGATTATGGTCATGTAGAGGGAGTCGAGGAGAGTCCAGTCCTCTATTAACATGTACCCCAGCGTGCCGTATGTAATCACTCCCGTTATGACGAGAAGCGGATATATAAGTTTAAATTTCTTTTTCACTATCAGAAAAACTTCAGCCCCGACACCTTTGCAATCCTGTTGTAATCATTATCGTTGTGCAGAAGCAGCAGTCCGTTGTCTATAGCTGTTTGAGCGATCAGACAGTCTACAGTACTACCTATCTGAAATCCTTTTTTTCTGCACTTGAAATATATCCTGGCGGCATCTTCATATGAGCGACGCCGGTCTCTCGGATAATAAAATTTCTGAGATGCGAGATAGCGCTTGAGAAAACCGAACTCCCTCTCGTTTCTTGCACCCTGAAGCACTTCCTGATAAACGAAAGGGCAAATACCATAAGGGATTCCCCTATCAAGTACAAGCTGCAGCTTTTCCGCCGCCTCTGTTTGAATCCCCTTAAGATAGTCAATAAGCACGGACGTGTCCGCCAGGATCATCTTTCAGCGGCTCCCGCGCAATGCCTTGTAGTCATACCCCTTTCTGAACTTTATCCTTCCCCTCAGTTCACGAAGATCAAGCCTGCAGTGGTCTTCCACATATTTCTCCAGCGCCTCATGTATGAGTTCCTTCTTCGTTCTGGCACGTGAGAACCGGAACGCCTTTTTCAGCA
>CAZZGC010000119.1:0-7653 GCA_964653915.1 uncultured Thermodesulfovibrio sp. | reverse complement strand
CCGGATTTTTTCGTAAGGCAATGGAAGCGGGAAGAATCATTAAAGTCAACTGAATATTGAGGAACCTCTGATTAATTTTGAGGAATGCGTCATCGCGAGGAGTGAAACGACGAAGCGATCTCACAACATATTGATCTTCAATGAAACGAGATTGCTTCGGCCCGACAGGCCGGGCCTCGCAATGACACTCAAACCCATTAATCAGGGCTTCCTTGAATTTTGAATCTTAAATCTTGAATCCCATAGACCTGCCGCCGCAAAATAATTTATCATTGTATGTGCGTTATTTTTTATTCGCCTTCATAATATTCCTTGTACCGGGCATCGTTTCCGCCTCCGGAGTCTTCAGGCTTCAGGGGTACGGCCCCGCGGTTATAGGCTACCGGGATTCTCACGTCATCAGGAAAGGAGAATCACTGGTTGAGCTTGCAAGGGATTATGACCTCGGGTATAACGAGATCACGGAGGCTAATCCGGGAATAGACCCGTGGGTGCCCAGGGAGGGTACCGTTATAGTAATCCCGACAGAATGGATCATTCCCCCTTTCGGGCATGAGGGGATAACAATCAATCTGGCGGAACTGAGGCTTTACTATATCTTCACGATCGAAGAAGGGCTATTTGTCCGCACATTCCCGATCGGGATCGGCAGGCAGGGCTGGAATACGCCGACAGGGGAATACAGAATCACGCTCAAGAAGCAGCACCCCGTCTGGAAAGTCCCGGAAAAGATCCGGCTTGAGCGTCCCGAACTGCCTGAGTTCGTTAAGCCAGGTCCCGACAATCCGCTCGGTGACTACTGGCTGCAGCTGTCCATCAGCGGATACGGGATACACGGCACGAACAAGCCGTTCGGCATAGGCCGCCGGGTGAGTCATGGGTGTATAAGGATGTACCCCGAGGATATAGCTGTCCTCTTTCGGTATGTGAGGCCCGGGACGAAAGTAATTATCGTCAACATGCCGGTCAAGTCAGCAACGATCGACGGCAAGACCTTCATCGAGGTCCATCGTGATGATCAGCCTGTCTCGGAACTGTTAGATAATCTTATGAAGAATCCGTCAGGGAAGCGCCTGCTGAAATCCGCAGACAAAGATCAAATTATGAAAGCTATAACCGAATCAACAGGTCTTCCCCTCAGGTTGCAAACAAATCCTACTTCCTCTGCTTCAGTTCAAACGCCTTGATCGCCTTTTCAGCGGCACTGTCAGCGCGGTCAGCCGCGCGTTCGGCCCTGTTGGCAGCTCTCTCAGCCCTGTCAGCGGAAGCCGAAGCATCGGACGCCGAAGCTGCCGCCCTGTCCGCATATGTCTGGGCGTTTCTTGCCGCATCAAGTGCGTTTTCAAGTAAGGCCTTATCCTCCGGAGCAAGTGTGTACTTTGCCGTACATCCGGCAACAGTAAAGGCTAACAACATTAAAACAACGAATAGATACCTCATAAACACCTCCTTTGATTTTTTTCTGATTCAATCTTTACGTATTAATACTATATTTTTCCGACATTTGCAAGGGCTCAGAGTTATGTGGTAAGAGTTAAGTAATAAGAGGTAAGAGAGAGGAAGTTCTTTATTAGAAATTGTTTCCGTTAACTTACCTCATTCCTCTTAGCTCTTACTACTACTTTTCACATAATTCAGCAGTCCGCCTGCAAGCACAATCTCTCTCTGTCGGGAGCTGAGATCATGCGTGGCAGTAAATGTTTCTCCTCTTTCAACGTCCCTGAATGTTACAGAATCCCCCTTTCTTATATCACCAGCAAGGTTCGGAAATTCTATCACGCTTCCCTGCTTCAAAAGGTTGTAGACATCCTCACTGATCGAAAGAGGAATTATCCCAAAATTTATCAGGTTGTCCCTGTGTATTCTCGCAAAGGATTTTGCCAGCACCGCCTTAACACCAAGATACATCGGGGCCAGTGCGGCATGTTCCCTGCTTGATCCCTGTCCATAGTTGATTCCGCCTATTATCACGCCACCGCCTGAAGACTTCGCCCTCGATGGGAATGCTGAGTCTACTTTTGAAAATACGTACTCAGATATTGCAGGGATATTGGACCGGAGGGGCAGAATCTTGGCTCCTGCAGGCATTATATCATCCGTTGTAATATTATCGCCGACCTTGATCAGCACCGTTGTAGTCAGTGATTCCTCAAGCCTGTCCTTTACAGGAAAGGGCTTAATGTTTGGTCCTCTCAGAATCTCAACTGTTGCCGGCTCATCTGAAGGAGGCAGTATCATGGAGTCATCGACGATGTACTTTTCCGGAAGACTCATCTCTATGGGCGAACCGATTACTTCGCGTGGATCGGTTATCTCTCCGGTAATCGCTGATGCCGCTGCTGTCAGCGGACTGCAGAGATAAACTCTGTCATTTACGGTGCCACTTCGTCCGGGAAAGTTTCTGTTGAATGTCCTTAAAGAGACCGTGTCAGTTGCAGGAGACTGTCCCATTCCGATGCACGGGCCGCACGCACACTCGAGTATCCTGACACCTGCGGCAAGGAGATCATCCAGAACTCCGTTTTCGGTGATCATTCTCAATGCCTGTCGCGATCCGGGACTGATTGTCAGGCTGACATCAGGATGAACCTTTTTCCCCCTCAGCAGACTCGCTGCCGCCATCAGGTCGGCAGATGATGAATTGACGCAGCTGCCTATACACACCTGACGTACAGCCGTGCCCTTCAAAGATGCAACCCCGGTTACATTGTCAGGGCTCGATGGCTGCGCTATCAGAGGGGTCAACTGGGCAAGATCGATCGTGATCTCATCGTCGTATTGCGCATCGGCGTCAGGCAGCAGTTCATTCCAGTCAGTTTCCCTCTGCTGAGCAGCAAAAAAAGCCATGGTCTGCTCATCTGAAGGAAACACGGAAGATGTCGCGCCCAGTTCAGCCCCCATATTTGTTATCGTTGCCCGTTCAGGAACCGTCAGTCCGGCAAGGGCATCTCCGCCGTACTCGATTACTTTGCCGACTCCGCCCTTGACTGTCAGCCGCCTCAGCACCTCAAGGATTATATCCTTGGCAGTCACTCCCGGCTGCAGGGAACCTGTGAGATTCACCCTCAGAATCTGAGGCATTATCATGTAAAAAGGTTCCCCCGCCATTGCGAGGGCGACGCTTAATCCACCCGCACCGATTGCCAGCATTCCAGCGGCCCCTGCATTCGGGGTATGGCTGTCCGAGCCCAGAAGGGTCTGGCCGGGTTTTGCGAAACGCTCAAGATGGACCTGATGACATATGCCGTTGCCTGGCTTTGAAAAGTAAATTCCGTACTTTGCGGCTATAGTCCTGAGAAATCTGTGGTCATCAGCATTCTCGAACCCCGTCTGCAGCGTGTTGTGATCGACATAGCTAACGGAAAGCGAAGTCCTGACCCTCGGGAGGCCCATGGCCTCGAACTCGAGATACGCCATCGTACCCGTGGCATCCTGAGTAAGGGTCTGGTCGATCGATATGGCTATCTCCCGGCCGGGCTTCATCTCTCCCGACACAAGATGTGAAGATATCAGCTTCTGTACAATATTCATTCTATTTGCTCCTTTTCATCTGTTCATTTCGCCGGACGGCTGCGCTGGATATTATACGGATTCCGGAAGTTTCAGGCATCCCCCTTCCTCTTCAGAAATTCATGAATCATCCTCGCAGCCCTGCGCATGATGTCCCTTTCACTCTTGTAGTTGAGAGTATTTATAGCCACATTAACCGGAAACCAGCGGGCCTCATCGACCTCATGATCATGGTCGTCTGTACTGCCGCCCTGATATTCAATCAGGTAAAAATGCACACTCTTGTTCACCTTGGTTTTCTTGCCCTTCAGGTAGTACCAGTAAGATATCTCCCCGAGTCTGCCTATGATATTCCCTTGCAGACCCGTCTCTTCCCGCACCTCTCTAAGGGCAGCAGCCGGGGCGTCCTCTCCACTATCTATGCCGCCTTTCGGCAGACACCATGCACGGCCCCCCACAAGGATCAGCGCAACTTCCGTATCACTGCCGGTGACTCTGAAGATCACGCCTCCCGAGGAAATCCGTTTCTCTATGGCAGGAGGTCTGGACATGAGGCGTAATCAGTTCGGGGGCATGCTCTTTTGAAGCCAGGGCACGATAACCCTCATTATATCGTTGTAGAAGACAAACGCTATCAGAGTAAGAAGCAGTGCAAAACCTATCCTGTTTGCGACAGCAAGAACCTTTTCATTCAGCGGTCTGCCCCTGAGCAGTTCTATGAACATGAACATTATATGCCCTCCGTCGAGTACCGGCACCGGCAGCAGATTGAGTATCGCCAGGTTAATACTTATGATGGCCACAAAATTGAAGTATGTAAATGCACCTACAGAAGCGGCCTTGGCCGCGGCATCAACAATAAGTATCGGCCCCCCTACCTGCTTTGCAGAAATTCCACCTGAAAAGAGTTTGATTACAACCTCTATCGTCAGTACACACCATCCCCAGACCGCCTCGATAGCCTTGAACGGTGCCGAGAATATATTATCGCTTTCGATTATTTTTGCCGCGAGTTTTTTGGATATCCCTATCCTGCCGACCGTAACATCCTCCCCCTGTTCGTTCCTGGCCTGTACAGGTTCAGGCGTTATCTTAACCGTAATCAGTTCCTCACCACGCCTGATTCCTACGGTCAGTTCCTTGCCGGGATTCCTGGAGAAGATTCCGGCCATCTCGTTCCAGTCAGCCACGGATCGCCCGTTAATCGATACTATTGTGTCGTTGGGCTGAAGTCCCGCATTTGCTGCCGGCGAATCCTCGAGCACGTTTTCAATAGTAGTGGTTATACTGTCAAGCTCAGGGATCGCCACCGGCATCTTCAGTCCCAGGAATGCGGTGAAAATTAAATAGGCAAGCACGATATTAAACATAGGCCCCGCCAGTACTATCAGAAACCTCTTCCATACCGGCTGGAAGTTGAATGCACGAGGCCTGTCCTCTTCACTCAGTTCTTCGTCCGGTTCCTCACCCAGCGGCTTTACATATCCGCCGAGCGGTATAGCCGAAATCAGATACTCCGTTTCACCGATCTTCCTTCCTATAATCTTGGGCCCGAAACCGAGTGAAAACTTCAACACCTTCACTCCTACGAGCTTCGACAACAGGAAATGGCCGAACTCATGGAAAAATATGAGAAGGCCGAAAAGCACTACGGCCCAGAAAAAAGTCATACCTGTATTCTCCCGTCTCTTTTATTCGAATGTTTCGTCCTTATTATGTCGCAGGCGGTATCGAATGCCCACTCAGATGCATGCAAGACCTCATCTATCTCCTCACCATCGAGCACATCATGCCTGGCCATAGTTTCCCTGACGACATCCGTAATCTCTGTAAATGATATCTTCTCATCCAGAAAGGCTTCAACAGCCGCCTCATTGGCCGCATTCAGTACGCACGGCATCGTACCTCCGCTTTTCAATGCTTCAAAGGTCAGCTCAAGCGCCGGATACTTTTCCCTGTCCGGCGCCTCAAAAGTCATCTTCGCTACTTCAGTCAGATCAAGCCTCGGCAGTACATCTTCAAGCCGTTCAGGATAGGACAGCGCATATGCAATAGGGCCCTTCATGTCAGGAACGGACATCTGGGCAAGCATGCTTCCATCGATGAACCTCACCATCGAGTGGATAATACTCTGCGGATGCAGCACTACCTCTATCTTGTCTATAGTAACACCGAACAGCCAGCACGCCTCTATTACCTCAAGGCCCTTATTCATCAATGTGGCCGAGTCAATAGTTATCTTTCTGCCCATAGACCAGTTCGGATGCCTGAGAGCCTCTTCAGGAGTGACCGTCCTGAGCTCCGAGACGCTGCTTCTGAGAAAGGGCCCCCCGGATGCGGTAAGAACAATCCGGTCTATTTCTTCAGGATGCCTCCCGTCGAGACACTGAAAAACGGCACTGTGTTCGCTGTCCACGGGTATGATCCTTACGCCTCGGTCAGCAGCCTCACGCATGATTATCTGCCCCGCCATCACAAGCGCCTCCTTGTTGGCAAGCGCGGTATCCTTGCCCGCCTTTACCGCCTCAAGCGTTGGAACCAGACCGTCCGATCCGACAATGGCGGATACCACCATGTCTGCACTGCCGAGAACCGCCACCTCCCGGAGGCCTTCTTCGCCCGCAAGCACCTCAACGGGAAGATCATGTTTTTTCAGGGCATAAGCCGATTCCTCATCAAAGACCGCCACTACCCCGGGCCTGAACCTCTCTATCTGCTTAATCAGTAAATCAACATTTTCTCTGACAGCCAGGGCCGCCACACTGAACCGGTCAGGATAAGCCGCCACTACATCGAGTGTGCTCGTGCCGATCGAGCCGGTTGAACCGAGTATCGAGAGTCTCTTCACATATACCTCACTATCAAATATAATACCGGCCCTGAGACAATCATACCGTCTATCTTGTCCAGTAGGCCGCCATGACCCGGAATAATGGAACTCGAATCCTTGACGCCGGCATCTCTTTTGAACATCGACTCTATCAGGTCTCCAATTATAGTTACAACTCCAATAATCGCTCCGGCAGCGAACGCTGCTGCCAATGAAATCACCGGCTCACTTACAATAACAGATATCAGGACAGCTCCGGCAGCACCTCCCACAATGCTCCCGAGCGCGCCTTCTACCGTCTTGTTGGGACTAATCGACGGTGCGAGCTTGCGCCGGCCTGCATATCTGCCGATATAGTATGCGCAGCTGTCGGCTATCCAGACGGCGGAATAAAGCATAAATATGTATTGAAGCCCCCCCGGCTCATTACGCAAAAACCATTGAAAACTCAGCGACACAGGTATATATATCAGGCCGGTGATCACCGGGCCGGTATCTTTCAAGACGCCCTGAGGCCCGGAACAGAAAAGCCTTACCGCAATAATCAGAAGAAATGCTCCGAAGAGTGTTTCCATGAAATGCGCCGGGCGCACGCATAGTATGTAAAAAAGAACCGCTCCTGCGACGGAACCCGCGGCAGCCACAGGATCGGGTACATCATACATTACAATGAATTCCCGCAGCGCTAAAGTCCCGACAATCAGAAGAAGGAAGAGAAAATACGCGACAGGGAGAAAATATATGTATGAAATGAGAATCGGCAGGACAGCCGCTGCCACAACGATCCTCCTGAAGTTAAAGCCGGACCGTTGCCCTTTCCGGGACGCCCCCTGCACCAGAACGTCTTCTCTTCTGTTATTAATTTCTGACCTTTCCGAGCTGTTCAGATGTGGCCCCGAATCTTCTCTCCCTGCCTTCATAGTCTTTTAGCGCCTCGATCAGCTCTTGTCTTCCAAAATCCGGCCACAACGTGTCCGTAAAATAGAGTTCAGCATAAGCGGACTGCCACAGGAGAAAGTTGCTTATCCTCATTTCCCCGCTCGTCCGTATAATCAGATCTGGATCGGGCATCCCGTGCGTATACATATGAGCAGATATGACGGTTTCATTAATATCTTCCGCCCTGTATCCTTCTCTCATGAGCGACTGAACCGCATTAACGATTTCCGTTCTGCTGCCGTAACTCAGTGCGCTCGTAAGCATCAGGCCGGTGTTGTCCTTTGTCAGCTCCATAAACCGGAACACCAGCTTCTGCACCTCCGATGGGAGTTTTTCAAGATTACCTATGGCACGGAACCTGATATTCTTCCCGT
>CAZZGC010000118.1:0-7724 GCA_964653915.1 uncultured Thermodesulfovibrio sp. | reverse complement strand
ATTAAAACTCTTTGTCATATCCTATCCTTTACGCTTTTAATCTTGTCCGCCCAACAGATATTAGCTTGCGGTCATTAATATTGAATATTATGACCGCTATTAATATTGGATATTCTTGCAGTCAGAATATCCAATATTGAAAACATTCTGGCTGTAACTGTTTGATTTATAACGGATTGATAAAGATTGCGAGTATCCCCTCCTTCCCCCTCATAAAAAAGCATAATCAGCAGGAATAGTTTTTTATTATAAATTTGAGCGCTTGAAAAAGCAATAAAAAATACTATTATAATCCTGCGTGTCGTAAGGCAACCAAAAAACTATCTTCTTTCAGGGGACATGGGTGAAGATGGAAAACCATTTTTTTACAGATGCGAGCTTTTGGGACAGTTTTCAAAGCTTCATTATTAGTAGAGGTATTTCTGCTAAATCGGTGGCCGTTAAGGGAAAACCGGCAGAGTGAATATACGGCAAATATAGAATATCGAACAAGAAATATCGAACTCAAAACGTGTTGTCTTTACTTCGATATTCGACATTCGTTGTTTGTCATTCAACATTCGTTATTCATTATTCGTTATTCGATATTCGTCTTTAGTTTTTCGTTATCTGGTAGGGCATGGCCAAGGCAGGAAAAGCAGTAAACAGTAGGCAGTATGCAACGAAAAAAAAAGGCTGAACCACTGAGGGTTCAGCCTTTTTTTCTATTTAAGAATGTTGCTATATCAGCGGCACGATCAGCAGCGCGACGATGTTAATGACCTTGATCATCGGGTTGATCGCCGGGCCCGCGGTGTCCTTGTAAGGATCGCCGACCGTGTCTCCGGTGACCGCTGCTTTATGCGCGTCGGAACCCTTACCGCCGTATATGCCGTCTTCGATGTACTTCTTGGCGTTGTCCCAGGCGCCGCCGCCGCTGGTCATGGCGATAGCCTGGAACAGGCCGGTGATGATGCTTCCGATCAGAACACCGCCGAGGGCCTCCCTGCCGAGTATGAGACCGACAAGTATAGGAGCCACTACCGGGATGAGCGCCGGCACCATCATCTGTTTGATGGCGGACTTGGTCACGATGTCAACGCACTTTCCGTACTCAGGCTTTGCCGTGCCTTCCATGATTCCGGCTATCTCGCGGAACTGACGCCTGACCTCTTCAACGACTCCGCCTGCTGCCTTTCCTACTGACTCCATCAGGAGAGCGCCGAAGTAGTAGGGAAGCAGACCACCGATAAAGAGACCGGCGAGGACTTTCGGATTGGAAAGATCGAAGGCCAGTGTCTCGGAAAAAGACCGGGAGTACTCGGCAAAGAGCACCAGTGCCGCAAGAGCTGCCGAGCCTATGGCATAACCCTTGGTAACGGCCTTTGTGGTGTTGCCCACTGCGTCAAGAGGATCTGTTATGTTGCGAATCTCTTCAGGAAGTTCCGCCATCTCGGCGATACCGCCTGCGTTGTCTGTGATAGGACCATAGGAATCGATCGCAACAACAATACCGGTCATCGAAAGCATCGAAACCGCCGAAAGCGCGATCGCGAAGAGTCCGCCGCCTGGGTTGCCCGCAAAACCGCCTCCCAGTGAATATGCGCCAAGGATAGCCGCCACAATTACAAGAACCGGCATTCCGGTAGCCTTCATGCTGACGGCAAGACCGGCGATGACGTTTGTTCCGTCACCGGTCTGGCTCGCCGCAGCTATATGCCTGACCGGACTGTAGCTGGTGGATGTGAAATACTCTGTTATCCAAACGATCAGGCCGGTAAGCACAAGACCTATAAGGGCCGTTGCAAAGATGCTGCCGGCCGTGAATCCGCCGCGCGCAGCCTCATCCATTCCGCTTATGAAATTGGATCCAACGATGAAGAACGCTATAGCAGCAAGGATACCCGATACGGCAAGCCCCTTGTACAGAGCGCCCATTATGTATTCGTTCTTGCCGAGTTTGACGAAATATGTGCCGATGATCGAAGCGATAATCGACACACCGCCGAGCAGGAGCGGAAACTCGATCCAGGGGCTGTTTTCCCCGAACACCGTCTTCGCCAGCAGCATAGCAGCCACCAGTGTCACCGTATAGGTTTCGTACAGGTCGGCCGCCATCCCGGCACAGTCACCTACGTTGTCACCAACGTTGTCCGCGATAACCGCGGGATTTCTCGGATCGTCCTCAGGAATTCCGGCCTCGACTTTTCCGACGATGTCGGCCCCAACGTCGGCAGCCTTGGTGTATATACCGCCGGCGATACGGGCGAAGACGCTCATCAGGGAGCACCCGAAACCGAGTCCGACCAGGGCATGAAACGCCTCGGAGCCTGCAGATGCCCTTGCAATGTAGTAATAGCCCGCTATTCCGAGGAGCCCCAGTCCGACGACCATGATGCCGGTAACAGAGCCTCCCTTGAAAGCCACAGAAAGGGCCGCCTGGATACCATTATGAGCGGCCTGGGCCGTTCTGACATTGGCGCGAACCGTCACCATCATGCCCACATATCCCGCAAGGGCGGAACCCAGTGTACCGATGAGAAAGCCCAGCGCCGTCCATTTCCCCAGAAACATCAGAAGAATGAACAGAACAACCGCGACTATAGCCACTGTCTTGTACTCTCTGGCGAGAAAGGCCTGTGCGCCTTCCTTTACTGCATTGGAAATTTCCTGCATGCGGTCGCTTCCCGCATCCTGTTTAGTTACCCAACCGGCGGTCAGCAAGGCGTATGCAACGCCTATTGCACCGCAGATAAGGGCGAACATCACTATACCACTCATTATTCATACCCCCTTTTGATAAATTGGATTTTTGTGGAATACATCATGAATTATTCCTGGGCCGATTCCTGTTTGGTTTCTTCTTCAGCACCGGCGCTCTCCGCAGGAGATGAAGGCCCTGATGACTCCTGCTGGACAGAAACAGCCTGTGCAGCCACGGCATCCTCTCTGCCGGAATACTTGAGAAACGCCAGAGCAGCTCCCCTGTAAAACAGATGGGCCAACTTCGAGTACGGCAGATAGATGAACAGAGAAAGAACGAAGACCAGATGAATGAAGTACATCGGATAGGCAAGCCCGCCGATGCCGGCTATCCGCAGAAGCTGGGCAAGAAATCCCGATGCGCCAACGATTCCTATGATGCCGAGAAGCAGCCAGTCGAAGTAGCTTCCCACGCCGACCTTCTCAGCATTTTTGAACCTGTTGCTCATCATCAGAAATGCGCCTGCAAGGATCGCGATCGCTCCAAGGTTTCCAAGTATCTTTACCGGTGTCCCGTGTCCGAACGAGAATGGTGATTCTATGTGCAGGATATCGATATAAAGGGCGCCTATCGCCGTTGTCAGGCCAAGCAGTATAAAGCTGTAAAGGACAAGAAAATGTGAAGTAAACCTGTCCCTGTTGACATCGCACTTCTTGAATCTGTCATGGCTCAGAACATCCTTGATGGTTGCGGTGATGCTGCCGCCAAGATCACCGGATGTGACGCCGTTTGCCGTTTTCATATCCGCCCAGAACTTCCTCAGTCCAAGCACGCCGACCACGATACCGAACAGCAGCGCAGGCGTAAACGTCATCTGGATAGGCAACACCGGCAGAAACTTCGTAAAGACTATCTCGCCTTCGGGAATGCCTAAATGTCCCGTTGCCGAGATGATCAGCGCCAGAACTATGGCCGGGATGACGAACAGCGGTATCATGAACTTCTTGTCATTGACCAGCTTTGCCAGGAATCCTGGCGCCGAGTACTGCTGAATGGTCTGCTTGCGGATAGCCCCCAGCACCTCTCCGGGTTTTGCCCCGCGCGGACAGTATGCGGTGCAGTCGTTGCATTGATGACAGAGCCATACATCGGGGTTCCCCTGGAATTTCTCCTTCAGGCCCCATTGCGCCCATATCATCTCCTTGCGGGGAAAGGGATTTTCGTCCGGCGTTACATTGCAAACAACCGAACAGGTCGCGCACTGATAGCACTTCTTGAGTGATTCACCGCCTGCAGCGATGACTCCCTTTACAAAATCGAGATCAGGCTTTATCACTTGCTCTGCCATCTATTACCTCCATTAACTAGGGTTCGAGGATTCCAGGATTCGAGGGTTCGAGTAAACATAATTTTCTTTCACTTGAATCCCTGCCTGCCGACCGGCAGGCTTGACCCCTTGGCTCCTTGAATCCTTTCTTTAAAATTCTTTAAAAGGATTCGGCTCCATCTCGCCGATCTCTTCAGCAAAATCGTTCAATATCTCAGGAAGCCTGTCATACTCCTGTATCGAAAGCTGCTCCAGTTTGACGCGCTCGGGCTCAAGCATAAGCCTTCCCAGGGTCTCCTGAAGCTTTCCGAGTCTCTCGTTGGCAAGCTCACTGCCCCTTACGAAGTGACACTGGTAGTTTTCGCCGAACTTGCATCCCAGGAGGATCATACCGTCGATACCCCTGGACAGTGCATCCGCGATCCAGGCGAGGTTAAGGTTGCCCAGGCATCTCACGGAGACGAACCTGAACGCGGAACTGATCCTCTGCCTGCGGAATGCCGCCGCATCCAGTGAAGGGTAAGCATCATTTTCACAGACAAGCGCCAGGAGTCTGAGTCCCTCTTCCGGGACGTCGAGAGATTTGAACATCGAGGAGATCATGTTGATGCTGAAATCCTTGAAATTGATGACCCTCTCAGGACAGGCGCCAAGGCAGGTGCCGCACCTCCTGCATCTTGACATCTTGTGAAAGGGTGTTCCTTTTTCATCCTCTTCGATCGCGCCGAAAGGGCATTCTTCCGTACACCTCTTGCATGAAGTACATTTCTGCAGGTTGACCTCGGGGTAGGTCTGATCCCAGGCCCTTGGATGAACTGAAAAGCCCTTTTCCGTAGCCTCTATACACTGTATCGCCTTGAGACTGGCGCCCATTGCATCCTCAATACTGCCCAGCATATGATTGGGATGACGTATGCTGCCTGCCGCATAAATGCCCGTACGTCTCGTCTCATACTGGAAGCAGACATAATTGGAATCGGCAAACCCGTATGCCTCATCAAGCTGGGGCAGTTCAGGGCCCTGTCTGTATTCAAGGTTGAGAATGTTAGGCACCTTATGCGGCTCAAGAGGTGCGTTGGGATCGGGCTTCCCGCCTGAAGCGGTGAGCTGCTCATCGAACTTCTGCTTCCACTCGGCCAGAACATCAGGCTCGATTCTGGTGTTAGGCACCATGCCGGTTGCAAGCACGACCATGTCGGCCTCTATCTTGATGCTCTCTCCAAGGAGGGTATCCTTCAGAGTGATTTCCAGATTGCCGCCCGGCGCTTCCTCCACAGCGACAACCTCGCCCTTTGTCAGCATGACACCGGGATCATCCTGCATCTTCTTGTAAAAGAGCTCGTACTGTCCGGGACTCCTCATGTCCTTGTACAATATATAAGCTATCGCATCGGGATTTTTCTCCCTTACATAGGCCGCCTGTTTAAGAGAAGTGAGACAGCAGTATGATGAGCAGTATGGAAGATGTTCGGGATCTCTCGAACCTGCGCACTGTATGAAGGCCACTCTCTTTGCCTCCCTGCCGTCGGACGGACGGGTAATCTTGCCGTTTGAGGCGATCTCTTCCATCTGTACATTGGTGATGACATTGGGCTTGCCATAGCCGAGGTGGCCGAGCTTCCCGGCGTCATAAGGTCTCCAGCCTGCCGCCATCACAATCGCGCCTGCCTTTACCTGTTCCTCACCATTTGATGTCTTTATGGAGACATCATACATTCCGGGGACTCCTGAAATCTTTTCAATAGTGGATGCTGTAAAAACCTTGATCCTTGAATTGGTCGTAACCTTGTTTATCGTATCGTTTATCGTTGTAGCTTCAATAGACTCGAAGGGATATTTGCGGGGAAGCTGCTTATGGAGCTTTCTTGCCCATCCTCCAAGCTCACCCTGTTTTTCCACAAGAATGACATTGTACCCGGCATCGGCAGAGCCGAGGGCCGCTGTCATACCCGCGATACCGCCGCCGACAACGAGGATAGACTTGTCCATCTCTTCAAGCAGAAACGGTTCGGGCAGATCGGCGCTCTGGGCCTTGGTTACCGCCATACGGACATAGTCCTCGGCCAGCGCCTGGGTATCTTCTGTTTTAGGCTCCTGCGTCCATGCCACAAACTCCCTGATATTTCCCCGCTCAACCAGATTACCGGGGAAAGAAAACTCTTTCGTCTTTACTCTCGGAGAACATGCCATGATCACTACAGCGTTGACACCCTCGCCGCTGATGTCGTTTTTTATCAGTTCGAGCCCTTCGTCACTGCACAGGGCATCGTGGCTTTTGCAGACCGGGATCTGTTTCTCCTTGGTCGCTACCTCTTCTAATTTTTCTATCTCAACAGCATCCGCGATGCCACAACCTTTACAGATATAAACTCCGTATTTCTTTTCCATCAGGATTATCCCTCCTCGTTACGAGTCCTTACGACCCACAATCTGAATAGCTTTGAGAGCGGCTCCGGTCGCGCTCTGAACCGACTTTGCTACGTCCATGGGGTCCTTCGCACAACCGACAGCGAATATCCCCTTCTGATCCTCTGCGGGGACGACAAAACCGTTTTCATTTATTCTCACATCCGGGGGCAGCTTCATCTCGGAGACCTCAGGCTGCATTCCGGTCGCAAGTACACAGAGGTCAACCGGCACCTTGATCTTCCGGCCGTTAAGGATATCTTCGGCCTCCACTATGACATCACCCGAAGACGCATCCTCGTATACCTTGGCGACCTTGCCCTTGATGAGATTGACATGCTCGTTTTCCTTCACCTTGTTGAGAAAACGCTCATAGGCGGTGCCCGGCGTCCGGACATCTATATAAAACATGTATGTCTCGGCGTCAGAGTACTGCTCCGTCACGTACGTGGTCTGTTTGAGAGTGGCCAGACAGCATACAGCCGAACAGAATGCAAGATGGTTTTCATCCCTCGATCCGGCACACTGTACGAATGCGACCCTCTTTGCCTCTTTCCCGTCGGAGGGCCTGATGATCTTTCCTTCAGTGGGGCCGTTCCGGGAGGCAAGTCTCTCCATCATCACATTGCTGATGATATTCTTGCTCGTCCCGAACCCGAGGTTGTCCATTTTGGAGGCATCATATGGCTTCCATCCTGTAGCCAGGACGATCGCCCCGGCCTTTATCTTTACCGTCTCCGGCTTCATCTCCAGATCGATCGCATCGTACTTGCAGGCGTCCCTGCATGCTGTGCAGTCGCCTTTTTTGCATGCAGCGCCATCGATTACATACTGAAACGGGAATGTCTGTTCATAAGGCAGGTAAGCTGCCTTTCTCGTGCTCATACCAACATTAAATGTGTCGGGGACCTCTACCGGACAGGCCTCGGCGCACGCATTGCAACCTGTGCATTTGTCATTCACATAGCGCGGACTGAGCTTTACGGTCACTTCATACGCGCCCGGCTGTCCCGATATATTTTCGATCTCGGCCTGGGTGTAGAAGCTGATCCGCTCATTGAGCTTGACCCGTCTGAAGTTGATCTCCAGTCCGCAGGCCGGCGGGCAGAGCTTGGGAAAGTATTTGTTCATTCGGGCCACTCTTCCACCAAGGAAGGCCTCCCTTTCTATTATAGTGGCGGTATATCCGGCCTCCGCCGCTTCTGTTGCGGTGGTCAGACCGCTTATGCCGCCTCCGACAACCAGAACATTAGTTTCATGATCAGACATGCTGTGCCTCCATTTTGAGAGAGTTATTTAAGTCATCAA
>CAZZGC010000117.1:0-7747 GCA_964653915.1 uncultured Thermodesulfovibrio sp. | reverse complement strand
GCTCAATCACCTGAGCTCTTCTGTTAAAATATCCGGACTATAATGATTGAGCAGAGCGGCATATCCAGAATCTATTCACTTTTCGAGTTGAACCGGATAATCAGGGAAGAGTTGGAGGCAGTGTTTCCCGGCACCTTCCTGGTCACCGCCGAGATCGCGTCATGTGATGTAAAGCGCCACTGCTATATGACACTTATCGACAAGGAGGACGATGAGATCCGGGCCGAGATGCGCGCTGTAATCTGGGCGAACAGATACAAGGTCATCGCGCCTGTCTTTGAGGAGGAGACGGGTGCAAAGCTTGCGAAGGGCATACGGATACTCTTTGAGGCAGAGGTGAGCTTTCACGAACGGTACGGGCTGAAGCTGAATATCCTCAATATCGATCCTTCTTATACCATAGGAGAGATGGCCGTCAGGAGGCGTGAGATACTGGAGCGTCTCACCCGTGAAGAGCTGATCGGCAGAAACAGACAGCTCGAATTTCCCCTTGTGCCTCAGAGGATAGGCATAATATCTTCAGCCACCGCCGCAGGATATGAAGACCTTGTTCATCACATCGCAAACAATCCATATGGCTATATGTTCCATTACCGTCTCTATGAGGCCCTGATGCAGGGAGACAGGGCGGAGGCATCTGTCGTGCAGGCACTGAATGAATGTGCAAAAGACGCATCCTCCCTTGATGTGGTTATCATAGTTCGGGGGGGTGGGGGACTGACGGACCTGAGCTGTTTCGACAGTTATGAGATCGGCAGGGCGATAGCCCTTCTTCCTGTTCCTGTGATCGCCGGCATCGGGCACCACAGGGACGTGACCGTTACGGATGAGGTATCACACAGCAGGGCCAAGACTCCTACAGCCGCTGCGGATATGATTATCAAGAGGGCGCGGGAATTTGAAGAGCGCGTGGATTCGCTTGCTCATCTTCTTGGCCGTTCGGCTGTCCGTCTGATAACCGACGCGAGAGAGTCGGTTATAAATCACTTTCGCAAGTGCGAGGTGTCCGCAGGCAGAGTAATCCACGCGGAAAGACACAGGCTTGAAGCCATGCTGAAAGGATTACACCATTCGGAACGCCTTATACGTAACGAAAAGGAGAAGCTGAGTTCAAGACGCAGGATTATTAATGGGTTTGATCCCCGGAATGTACTGAAACGGGGATACAGCATTACGTACCATGACGGCAGGCCACTGAAGAGTTTCGAAGGGCTGTCGGAGGGGGATGATTTAAGGACAATATTGCACAAGGGTGAGCTTATAAGCAGTGTGCGGAAAATAAAGAAGAAAGGGGGAGGAATATGAGCGAACTTCCCGCATATAAGGATGCGATAGCGGAACTCGAGTCCATTGTCGATGAGATCGAGTCTGAGACGGTTGACGTGGATCTGCTCGCCGAGAAGATAAAGCGGGCGGCTTTCCTGATCACGGTTTGCAAGGAGAAGCTAAAGAAGACGGATGAAGATGTGAAGCGGATTCTCGAGGGGCTTGCGCTTGATAAATCAAACCCCTAACAGTTATAGTATCAGGGTTTTGTTTGGAAACCATTAAGAATTGGAGGATTAACCATGTTTTCAGATATTGCATATGCCATGGCGGCCCCACAGGGTGGCGGTGCCCCCCAGGGACCCGCAGCGCTCATATCTTCGTTTCTGCCTCTGATCCTTATATTTGCCATATTTTACTTTCTCCTCATCAGACCTCAGTCTAAAAAGGCAAAGGAGCACAAACAGATGCTTGAGGCCCTCAAAAGGGGTGACAAGGTGATGACAAATGGCGGGATTTACGGTGTCATCGATGACATCGATGGAGAGAATGTGACTCTCAAAATCGGAGTCGGTTCCGATGTCAAGATAAGGATTAGCCGCAGTTACATAGCCAGTTTAAGGGGTAAGGAGTAGGAGGCCGGTGAAAAAGAAGTTCTTCTGGCGCATAACGCTTCTTGCTTCCGCAACATTCCTTTCGGTTATTTTCTTTCTGCCCTCAACCGGTTTGCAGTCGTCTTTGCCAGAGTGGCTTCAGAAATACGGAATGGTTCTGGGTCTTGACCTTCAGGGCGGCGTCCATCTCGTATATGAGGTCGACGGTGACAAGGCGGTTGAAGTGACGATGGAAAGAACCGCATCAAGTCTTATGAACACCTTCAGGGAGGAGAAGGTCGAGAATGCATCGGCAGAGCTTATCGATGGGAAAATAGTTATCTCTCCGGACAGTGATGCTGTTCAGAAAAAGGTAGCCGAGGAGTTCCCCAATCTCAAACTGGAGAAGCAGACCGGGGGGAAACTCTATTATAGCCTTGATTCAAGGCAGATAGCCCAGATCAAGGATTTCGCGGTCGAACAGGCCCTGGAGACGATCAGAAACAGGGTAGATCAGTTCGGCGTCGCAGAGCCCACGATTCATCGTCAGTCCGACAACGAGATAGTCATACAGCTTCCGGGCGTGAAGGATACCAAGCGGGCGATAGCGCTTGTCGGCAAAACCGCTATTCTGGAGTTCAAGCTCGTAGATGATGAAGCCCCGATCGCGGCTCAGCTTCCCGGAACTATAAATCCCGGCGAAGAGGATAAACTGCTGCAGGAGTATGCCGGCAAGATCCCGGAAGATGACGAGATACTGTTCGGAAGGGTAAAGGATAAGGATACAGGCATCGAGACGAAACGGGTATATCTGCTGAAGAAGCAGAGCATGATGACCGGTGAATTCCTCACCGAGGCGCGTGTAAACATAGATCAGAGATACAATGAACCGTACGTAGGCATCTCTTTTAATTCAACCGGGGCAAAGCTGTTCGAACAGATCACAGGCAACAATGTAAAGAAGCGGCTCGCCATCATTCTGGACAACAATGTTTATTCCGCTCCGGTTATTCAGGAAAGAATCGCCGGAGGCAACGCACAGATAACGGGTTCTTTCACGATGCAGGAGGCAAAAGACCTCGCGATCGTCCTTCGCTCGGGCTCGCTGCCTGCTCCTCTTAAGATGCTGCAGAATGTTACAGTAGGTCCTTCACTCGGGAGAGACTCGATTCGGGCGGGAGTTCGTGCAGGCCTCATAGGGGCGGCTCTGGTAATTATATTCATGGTTGTCTATTACAAAATATCGGGACTGATTGCGGATATAGCGCTGGTTCTGAATATCATATATCTTGTAGGTGTGCTTTCCGCCTTCGGAGCAACCCTGACCCTGCCGGGAATAGCGGGTATAATTCTCGCGGTTGGAATGGCGGTTGACAGTAACGTCCTCATGTTCGAGAGGATCAGGGAGGAACTCAGGGTCGGCAAGACGCCGAGGGCAGCTATCGATTCAGGTTATGACAAGGCATTCTGGACAATTTTCGATTCACATGTGACTACTCTCATTACAGCGGTTATTCTCTTTCAGTTCGGTACCGGTCCGATCAAGGGATTTGCGGTTACACTCGGATGGGGCGTATTTATCAATCTTTTCACCGCACTGGTGGGGACAAAGACCTTCTTTGACCTCATGACCACCAAGTGGGACGTTAAGAAGCTCAGTATATGATAGAGATAATCAGACATACGAAGATAGATTTCATGGGCAAGAGAAAGATTGCCCTAACCATATCGGCGATCTTCATGATAGTGGGATTTGTAGCCATAGTGCAGATCGCTCGGGGCGCAGCCAATCTCGGAATAGATTTTGCCGGTGGCACGGCGGTGCAGATCAAGTTCAATCAGCAGGTGTCTCTCGAAGATGTGCGTGATACCCTGCGGAAAGGTGGGGTGACAGACTTTGATCTGCAGGACCTGCCGACCGAAAACAAGGTTCTCATCAGGACCAAGAAGGGACAGGAGCAGCTCGGCAATGTATCCGATCAGATAGTATCGGTCCTTTCCGGGAAGTATTCACCCGAAAATATCGTTGTCGATTCGACGACAGAGATCGGGCCGAAGGTCGGCGCAAAGCTCAGACAGGACGCGATGTGGGCGATCATAGCCGCCATTATCGGGATTCTCTTTTATATAACCATACGCTTTCAGTTCCGGTTCAGTGTCGGCGCAACTGTAGCGACATTCCATGATGTGCTGGCGGTACTGAGCTTGTTTTATGTGACCGGCAAGGAGATAAACCTCATTGTCGTTAGTGCCCTGCTGATGATAGCCGGTTATTCGTTGACCGACACGGTGGTTGTCTTTGACAGGATCAGGGAGAACCTGAGGAGAAAGGGCAGAAAAGATACTGTTGAGGTCATAAATAACAGCATTAATGAAGTGCTGTCCCGCACTCTGATAACTTCACTCACTACCTTCTTTGCTGCCTTTGCCCTTTTCATATTCGGCGGAGAGGTGATTCACGATTTTGCCCTTGCCATCATGCTGGGTATAATCATCGGTACCTATTCGTCCATATTTGTAGCGAGCCCTATTGTCCTGCTTATGGGTGACCACAGGAAACTTTGACGCTCATACCGCCGGATGCCCGGATAAGAGAATATGCACCGGAGATGGAGTGTACGAAGAACCAACCGGGAGTTCCTCTCATATATCTCTAAAGCCGCGTCCATTTCATCTGTCACCGCCCAGGTTCTTGTCAACAGGGGCCTCAAAGACATCGATTCCATAAAGAGGTTTATCAACCCTTCGCTCAGTGACTTGCATGATCCGTTTGGGCTGCCGGATATGGATTCGGCGGTTGCCCGAATAATTCGAGCCGGGCGGAAGAACGAAACTGTGCTTGTTCACGGTGACTACGATGCCGATGGAGTAACCTCGACAGCTCTTATTCTTGAAATTCTTGACAAGGCCGGAATCGATGCCGACTTCCATATTCCGGACAGGCTCAGGGAAGGATACGGACTGAGCGATGCAGGCATCAGAAAGGCCATTGAAATAGGGGCGTCGCTCATAATAACTGTCGACTGCGGAGTAAGTTCGTCGGAGCAGGTAAGGAATGCCGGGGAAATGGGTATAGATGTGATAGTTACTGACCACCACGAGCCACCTGAACGGCTGCCTGCGGCCCTGGCTGTAATCGATCCCCACAGGGAAGATTCTGAATATCCTTTCAAATATCTGGCGGGGGTTGGAGTCGCTTTTAAACTTGCGCAGGCGCTTGCTGACAGGCTTTCGCTATCCGGAAGGGATGAATTTCTTTCACGGCTGCTTGACCTCGTGGCGATAGGAACGGTTGCTGACTCTGTCCCGCTGAATGGTGAAAACCGCATTCTTACGGCATTCGGTCTCAAGGTGATAAATGATTCTTCATGCAGGACAGGGATAAGGGCTCTGAAGGAGGTCTGCCGTTTTGAGGGGGAAATGAAAGCCGGAATTTTGTCTTTTACTCTTATTCCGAGGATAAACGCCGTCGGCAGGCTTGGTAATGCCGGCGGCGTTGTAAGTATGTTCAGGACTGATGATATTTCTGAGGCAAGGAAGACAGCGATGATGCTCGACGAGTGCAACAGGACAAGGCAGCGGATCGAAGGCGGTGTCCTTGAATCGGCGATAGAAATGATCAGCGACGATGATCCGGGTGAGGTGATAGTCCTGCACTCTGCTGATTGGCATCCCGGTGTCATAGGTATAGTGGCGTCGCGTCTTGTTGATATGTATTTCAGGCCAGTATTCCTGTTTTCCGTAAAGGATGATGAGGCCAAAGGTTCGGCCAGGGGGATTCCGGGTCTGCATCTGTTTGAGGCTATCGCCGAATGTTCCGAACTGCTTTCCGGATTTGGCGGCCACAGGCAGGCGGCCGGATTGAGAATCGGGATTGAGAAGATCGAAGAATTCAGGCAAAGGATAAGGCAGGCCGTCTCCCGGCAACTCGGTGATAAAGAGCTGGTGCCATTGCTCGAAATTGATGCAACTGTGAGGTTTTCTCAGATGTCGTTTGGTCTTGTAAGGGAAATAGAGTCTCTTGAGCCCTTTGGAGAGGCCAACAGGGCCCCGGTCTTCGGAGCAAAGAACGTCAGGATATTGAATCACAGCATCGTTGGCAACAATCATCTCAAGATGCGGCTTGCACAGGAGAGGACATATCTGGATACTATCGGTTTCAACATGGGGGAAAAAATTGCCGAAATCGGGAGTGCGGAGAATATAGACATAGCATTTGTCCCCGCGATCAACGAGTGGAATGGTTCCCGCAATATTCAGCTGACTCTCAAGGCCCTGCGACCAGCAGGAGAATCCGGGGATAAGTAGTAAGCAGCAGGGGCATGGCACCGCCTACAGCTTACTGCCTACTGCTTACTATCCTTCCCCTTGCCGGTTTTTTATTATCAAACGGCTATCTACTGTGTATAATAGAATATGGTAGTGCTTAGAGAGATAAACACCCTCGATGCCCTGATAGACAGGGTATTCTCCTATAATCCTGAAGCGAACACGGACCTGCTGAGACGTGCCTACGCCTTTTCCAATGAGGCACACTACAAGCAGAAAAGGAAGGCCGGGAGCCCCTTTATAGAGCATCCGCTTGCAGTTGCCGGTATATTGTGCGATATGAAGATGGATACCAACTCGATAGCGGCAGGTCTTCTGCATGATACTGTGGAGGATACTGATACTACGGTTGAGGATATACGCGTCCTGTTTGGCGATGACATAGCATTTCTTGTGGAGAGCCTTACGAAACTGAGCAGGATGGAGTTCCGGACGAGCGAGGATGCACAGGCAGAAAATTTCCGGAAGATGTTTCTTGCGATGGCCGAAGATATGAGGGTCATTCTGATAAAGTTTGCGGACCGCCTCCACAATATGAGGACACTTGAACACCTGGATCCCGTCAAGAGGGAAAAGATCGCTCTCGAGACCCTGGAGATATATGCTCCCCTTGCCAACAGGCTTGGTATAGGCTGGCTCAAGTCCGAGTTCGAGGATCTGAGCTTCAAGTTCCTTCTGCCGGAGACGTATGATAACCTCGTTAAACAGGTTGCAAAGAGGCGGGATGAGCAGGAGGGGTATCTTTTTGAACTGATCAAGATTGTCGAGGCGCACCTGAAAGCCGCCGGGATACCCGGCAGAGTCTTCGGAAGAGTCAAACACTATTACGGTATATATCAGAAGATGCAGAAACAGAAAATACCTTTCGATCTCGTTTATGATGTCCTTGCGTTGAGGATCATTACAGATTCGAAGGCTAACTGTTACGCGGCGCTGGGGCTGATTCATTCCTTGTGGACTCCCGTACCGGGCCGGTTCAAGGACTTCATAGGCGCACCCAAGTCGAATCTGTATCAATCGCTGCATTCGACAGTGATAGGGCCTAAAGGTGAAAGGGTCGAGTTTCAGATAAGGACGGAGGAGATGGACCGTATTGCGGAGGAGGGCATAGCGGCCCACTGGAAATATAAAGAAGGATCTCATGTCGACAAGATAGATGAGAAGTACTTTGCCTGGCTCCGGGAGTTCGTCAAGTCCCAGAAGGATGCGCCCAATGCCAGGGAATTCCTTGAGGCTGTAAAAGGCAACATAGTTCCCTGGGTGATTTTTGTCTTTACTCCTGAAGGCGATATCGTGGAACTGCCGCAGGATGCCACCCCGGTTGATTTCGCTTACGCGATTCATACGGAAGTGGGTCATCAGTGCACCGGGGCCAAAGTCAACAACAGAATAGTTCCCCTGCGGCATAAACTTCAGAACGGCGACACCGTAGAGATCATTACATCACCCGGCCATGGACCAAGCCGGGACTGGCTCAAGTTCGTAAAATCCCAGCGCGCACGGTCACGCATCAAACAGTGGTTGAAGATCGAAGAGCGCAAGAAAGGGCTTGCCCTCGG
>CAZZGC010000116.1:0-7913 GCA_964653915.1 uncultured Thermodesulfovibrio sp. | reverse complement strand
TTCTACTACATTTAAACTACCGTTTCACTACCTTTAAACAAGTTGCCTACCACCTACTGCCTACTGTTTACCACATACCACTTATCCCTTATCACTTATTTTCCTCACCTCATACGGTGGATTCGGAATGACATATCACTTACCTCTTAACTCCAGACTCTAAACTCCATTTCCCGCTTTTCTCACTTATTCAAATGCCAGTCATAATACAGATAATCTATCCCCGCCGCCATTCCCTTCTCTTCCAGAAACTCCCGTTTATCATCATCAAGTATATACTTGCCGATAAATTTCAGCACCCCCTTCTTCCCGCCAAAATCGGTCTGATACCATTTGAATATTTGGGACAGCAGCAATCTGCTTTCCTCGGGTATGACTATGATTTCGGAGCTGTTTATGAAGTTCTTCGTTGCAATCTCCAGCTCTTCATCAATCTCCTCAGGAGAATAATATCTGATGGGAGCGCACGACCTCGAACCGCAAACAAGCGCAAAGTGTATCCTTGGATCGATCTTCCGGAGGGAGTACTTTTTTCTTGAATCAAGCATTCCGAACTGCTTCCAGGGACTGTACGGTCTTCTCGCATTTGCTCTCAATATACCGTGCTCTATATCATCAGGAGAAAAATAGTGCGAACCTATCTTGTATTTCAGTCTGGAAAAGAAATTTCTGATCTCCAAAACTGAATTTTCTATATTCAACTCTATAATTCCGTCGACTACTATTGTGTTGTACAGATTGATCCAGAATGCCAGCTTTTCATTTTCTTCTGTCAGGCAAGCAGGATCAAAGTCCCTGAGTGCCGCCGCAACTTTCTTATATAGGCGATACTCTGTGGAATTTCTTATATACCCGTAACTTACCGAACCCTTTTCTGAATAATATTTAGTCTTTATTGTCCTGATCGTCTCCATCATCTGCTGTGAAATGGAAACGCCTCCAGTTTCCTGTGAAGTCCCGAACTCATTCAGCACGACTGTTTTTATTGTCCTGACCTTTCCAGCCCTCTCTGCTGATTGCTCCGCCCGGATATAATTTTCATATGCCGTATCTATAAAGAGTGCGGCCGTCCATGAAAAGTCCTTCGAGCCGAGTCCCCTTCCATTCAGTGAGTCAAAGTACTCATAGAAGCCGAATCGCATCGGTAGTTCAATAATGTTTCTGGCCAGTGAGTCCGCCTTCTGACGGAATCCATACCGTCTCAAGCCCTGCATCAGCATCCAGTTTATGTTTATCCATACCGGCCCCCGCCAGTAGTTCCTCCGTTTGAAATCGTCCTTCTCAGTGTCGTAGCTCGGAACGGTGAAACAGTTCCCCTGATGGAGGGCGCAAAAGCTCTTAGAATTGAGGTACTCATATATCCTGCCCGCCTGTTTTGATGTTGCCGCGCCGCCGAACAGCGGGACAAAACCTGCTGCCGTCTCAAACTCGAGCAGCTTGCCAGACCTCAGATCAACAGCATCAAAAATCCCGTGATCTTCATGAAAAAGTTTTTCCCGGATTGATTTGACGGTCAATGCATTCCATTCCTCAATATCCCTGTATGGCTTTCTCAGCAGCTCACTTATCCTAATCAATGCCTCATTGGCAGCACAGAGAATCCCGTTGAACAGGGGACCGCAGACGAGGAATGGACATTCGCCGGCTATCTCCCTTTCGTCATAGCCCGTCTTTTTAAAGAGTTCCAGCAGATATACAAAGTAATCGTAATGCTTCTTTGCGGGCCGCATTTCCGATGCAACGCCGGATGAGGTATCCTTCCGTTCGTATTCAGGCAGTGAGACATCACTCAGATTGATCCTTTCGAGGACGCCGTCCCATGACGGCGAGTTGTCCATACCCGATTCCCACGGGTGACGTATGTATATGAGTCCGTCGCCGTAATAGTTTCTCTCTCTGTACAGATACCAGTGATAGGAAAGCAGCCTTGGATATATCCATTCCAGAAATGGTTTTACCCTCTCCTGATCCGTTGCATTTTCATATATCTTCCATACCGCGACCGCATGGATTGGCGGCATAGTAATCCCGGATGTAAGATAATTGTCCGGTGCGTTAGGTGACACCTCAGTCTTCCAGAAATCCGGCTCCGGGAAGTACCTACCGAGCGCCTTTCTGTTGAAAACGATCTGCGGCAGCATACCGTTTTTCCACTGCGCGCTGAAGAGACTCTGCAGCTCCTTTACCGCCCGGTCAGTATCATAGTGGGAATAACCTATTGCTATAAATCCTGAGTCCCAGTTCCATTGGTGGGGATAAATAGAAGAGGATGGAACGGTAAAAGAGCCCTTCCAGTTCCTGTTGAGAATCGACTGAGCCTGCTTTATATACTGACTGATAATATCCCGCATCTAAACCTGATATAGAGTACATCCCTGTGATGCATGTCGAATGCCGGATTCAAAAGTTAAGTGATATGCTGGAAGGAAGAAAAAATATTTATTAAAAATCATCTTCCTTAGACTTACCTCATACCACATAGTACTTATTACATCATATTTCATTCAACAGCAGGCCCCTCCTCCTTCGCCCCGCGATTCATTGCTGTCGTTGTGTTTGACATGTGCCGGGGCGCAATCAAAGGGTCCGTAATGGACAGACCTGTCACCGGTTACTCTGAAATGCTCCCTGAACCTTGTCTTCTGAAGCATATCTGCCGTGTTGCCGCACACAAGCATCGGCTTCCCCGTGATAAAACGGTGATGATCATCGAGGTCGAAGGCATGCAAATAACCGGGTATGGTGCCGCGGTAAACCGCTACCTGTCCGTAATCTTCACAGATATCCTCAAGCGTATCAAGCTTGAACGCACGAATCGTCATTGAATAGAAATCGATCATGCCAGCCTTAAGCTCTATCCGTGGATTACCCAGACTGATTTTTTTGCTCGCGACGATACGGTAATCCAGACAGCCTATATTTCTCATCATCCTCCGGAAATCCTCTGTGTACATCGCGCCGCCAAGGCATTCACTGTGAAGTAAAGGGTCGTTTACTATATCATCAGGAAGCCTTCTGCCGGCAAATACATCTGAGAAATACAGTTCGCCTCCCGGTTTGAGAACTCTGAAGATTTCTGTAAATACCCGCCGTTTGTCTTCAGACAAATTAATGACGCAGTTAGACATCACCACATCGATTGAATCATCCTCGATCCCTGCTTCTTTAAGGTCCTCGATGTATCCCTTTCTGAACTCCACATTTGGCCTGGAATATCCAAACCTTCTCATCTGGGAATCAAGGTGTCTGTTGGCCACTTCAAGCTGCTCATCGGTCATGTCTATACCGATGACAAATCCTTCGGGTCCTGCCAGCCTTGATGCTATAAAAACATCCTTTCCTGTGCCGCATCCCAGATCAATCACCTTGCACCCCTGGAGGGCAGGCGGAATAGGAGAACCACATCCATAGAACTTCGTCAGCACTTCATTATCAATTTCTTTTTCAATATCCTTAACAGCAGGATGCAGCAGTTCGTCGCTGCAGCAACAGGCATTGGTTAAAAGGTCTGCCTTGCCGTGAAGCTTCCTGCCGTAATAGTTCTTGACAAACTCCAGCTTTCCTGTCTCCTTCATAAAAAAAACCTCCCTTAAACTTTCGGCTCTCAATTCCTGTTCAATCTCCAGTCATAGTCCAGGTACTCAACATGTATTGTTTCAGCATTTTCAAGCAAGAACTTCCTTTTATTTTCATCATACATGTACGGAGCAATGAACCTCAGTATATCATTCTGCGATTTGCCAAAATCATCAGCATACCATTTGAATATCCTCGAAAGTGAAATCCTCTTGTGCTGCATATCCAGTTCAGCCCCGCCGCCATTCAGAAACGTTCTGCCGGAGATGGCCAGCTCTTCATCGATATTTTCAGGGCTGTAAGCGCCGATCGGCGGGCACGATGATGAGGCGCACACAATGGCAAAGTGTATCCGTGGATCAGGATCCGGGACAGAGTAACCCAGTCTTTTGTCATGCCTGCTGAATACCCTGAATAACGAATTCGGCGGTTTCCTGTTCCCGCGCAGGATCCCGTGTTCTATATCTTCCGGACTGAAATACATATCACCTATCTGATACTGAATACGCCTGAATATATTACGGACTTCCTTGACCGAGTTTCTGATTCCAAGCTCGATCACGCCATGGATAACTATGACATTATACAGGTTTACCCAGAACGCTATCATCTCCTCTCTTGTCTTCAGTTCATTCAGGTCCATCAGCTTGAGAGTATAGCTAAGCCTGAGATACGCCGCATAGGCATCGGAATTTTTCATTCTTTCATAAGCAACACGTCCATTCCCGGTATCAAAAAAAGCACCCCGCAGAATATTCATTGATTCCTTCAGGAAAGCAGCTATCTCGGCCGGAGATATATCATGCCTTGGTTTACCGTCATTGAGAACTATCCTCCTGGCGAGCAGGATATCGATTCTGCGTGGTTCCTTCCTTTCTGTTTCGCTCCGTTCGCGCTTTGCCCGCAACAAAGCGATTATACTGTTTATATACCCTATATGTGTAAACGCCTGAGGAAAATTGCCGAGTGATTCCCGCCATAACACATCGTACTGTTCCGAAAACAACCCCAGATGATTGGATGCTTGTTCTACGCGGCGAATGAGCGCCTCGGCCTCTTCAATTTCGCCGAGCGCGATCAGGTTATCAATCAGCCAGAAAGTACAAAGCAGAAATGTCCCTTCGCTTCCCTCAAGGCCATCATCACCCATATATCTGTAGAGGAACCCGTCATGACTCAACTCGCGCCTGGTTGCGGACATCGTTGATATTACCTTTGGATCGTCAAAGGAAAGAAATCCAAGAATCGGTATAAGCAGGTTGCTCGAATCAAGCATATTCGTATCGTAATGTTGAATGAATGCCTTTTTCTCCTCACTCCATCCCTTTTTCAGCACTTCCTGTCTGATCTCCTCGCATGTCTTCCGCCACTTTGTTAGATCAGCCGGGAACCCATACCTCCTGGCTATGGTGATTCCCCTGTCCAGAGCAACCCAGCACATCACTTTTGAATAGACAAACTCATAGGGTCCACCCCTGACCTCCCATATACCGGCATCCCTCTCTCTCCAGTGTTCAGTCACGTAATCGCACACGTCCTTTAGAAAAGGCCATATCCCCGCGTCTATCTTCCCGACATAATCCGACAGCTTCAGGGCTGCATCCATTAATTCGCCGTATATGTCAAGCTGTCTCTGTGATGCGGCACCATTTCCGATACGAACAGGCCTCGATCCCTTGTATCCGTCAAGATGATCAAGCTCAACCTCAGGGAGGTCCTCTTCACCGCGAAGACCGTACATTATCTGCATCTTTGCTGCACCGTGCTCGGAAAGCAGCTTTTCTATCCAGCGGATATATCCCTCAGTCTCGGAAATATGACCAAGACTGAATAGAGCCTGCAGCGTAAAAGATGTGTCTCTGACCCAGGTATATCGGTAATCCCAGTTCCTCGCTCCCCCTATCTCCTCGGGCAGTGAAGTGGTTGCGGCAGCGGCAATTGTACCTGTCGGCTCATAATATAGAAGCTTTAGAACGAGCGCCGAACGCTCTGCCATCTCCCTGTATGGTCCAAGTTCCGTCATACGGCCTGTTTCACTAATGTTCAACCAGTTCTTCCAGTATGTCTTGGTATCCGACAGCGCACCTTCAGCCTTTGATGAATTAATGTCAGCCGGTTCGGGGACGCCGTACTGCATATGCAACCATACACTTTCACCATGCCGGAGTATCCACTCATCCATCCTTTCGTCATCCGTCATTTTGATAGGCCGTGAAGCTGATATGGCAACGGTCTCACCGTTTCCGGCAGCGATCAATCCCCCATTATCCATACTGACCCGCGTATCCGCCCGCGCATAGTCAAACCTTGGATTAAACTCGATTCTCACACGGACCTCACCCCTGAGCACTTCTATCTTTCTGTAAAGCTCATGCTCTTCATCCATCTCTTCCCGCCCGCATGCACAGACCGGCATGAAGTCAGTGAGGCGCATGACACCCGTACTTGTTCTGAAACTTGTCTGTAGAACATTGGTGCCTTTAATGTATTCAGCCATGGAATCATATTCGTCCACCGGCATAATCGAAAACCGGCCGCCCTTTCTGTCATCCAGCAGTGCACCAAACATGCTCGGCGAGTCAATATGTGGAAGGCACATCCAGTCGATCGAGCCGTCAAGACCCACGAGGGCGATCGAATGAAGATCGCCGATGATTCCATAATCACTAATTTTCTTATACATGTCTTAATATAGCGGTAAGAGATAAGTGATATGTGGTATGTAAGAGGAAGAATATTTCACTTCCGGTCACCTGCATCGCTGCCCCCTCTATACTCTTTTACCTCTGTTCCCCTGGACCCTAATCCCTTAACCCTGATCACACGCCCGGCCCTTGAAATGGAAAAAGAATTTCAGGGTCTTCTTTACTTTTGAAGAGAATATCTTTCCTGAATAGTAGTTCCCTATCACTCTCTTGTTGATCTCGGAAAGCGTGGGATAAGGGTGAACCGCAGAGGCAATGGTTGAAAGCTTTACACCTCCATTCAGCGCCGCAACCCATTCACCCAGCAGTTCGCCTGCCTGGGGTCCCAAGATCTGAATGCCAAGGGGTTTACCGCCGCTGTCAAGGATCATCTTGATTCTTCCTGTCTCTTCACCTTCAGCAAGGCTCCTGTCGTTTGCCCTGAACTCCTCCGTCCATACCGAATACTCGATACCCGCATCTCTTGCACGTTTTTCGTTCATCCCTATGCTTGCAAGCTCAGGGTCAGTATATGTACACCAGGGGAGAAATTTATAGTTTGTCTTTTTGGGCAGGTGAAGGATCGCGTTACTCAATACAACGCCCCCTTCATAACCCGCCGCATGTGTAAACTGATACGCCCCTGTCACATCCCCTGCCGCGTAGATATGCTTGTGCGCGGTTCTGAGCCTCTCATCTGTACTGATACCCTTTTTGCTGAACTCCAGACCGATATCATCGAGCCCGAGCCCGTCTAAATTAGCCTCTCTGCCTAGGGCGACCAGAATTCTTTCCGCGCTCAACGAGACATCCCTGCCCTCACTGTCCTTTATAATCACCTCTTTTAGATTCCCTGAATCCCTCGCAGATACAATCTTCGAGTTAAGATAAAACCGGACTCCTTCCTCTTTCATGACTTCCATGACGATGTCCGCCATATCTCTGTCTTCCTTACTGAGTATCTGAGCACTTCGCTGGACAACGGCGACCTCCGTACCGAGCCTGCAAAAGGCCTGTGCCATCTCTATGGCTATCGGCCCCGCACCGATAACGATCATCGATTTTGGCAAAGTGGCGAGTGAGAAAATTTCCTTGTTTGTCATGAAGGAAGTTTCATCAAGTCCTGTTATCGGCGGGATGGCCGGGGATGATCCTGTAGCGATAACCCACTTTCTTGCAGTGTATGTCCTGCCGTTTATCGTGACAGAATGTTCATCCGAAAATCGCGGCGTGGAAAACTCGACTTTCACACCCAGTCTGCAGAACCTCTCCTCAGAGTCGTGTTTCTGGATTATGCTTATGACCGACTGGATTCTTCGGGCCACGTCTCTGAAATCAACGGGTTTAAGATCCATGTCAGGCAACCCGTATATTGAGGCTTTCTTCATCATATGATAGACATGAGCCGTCCTGATCAGGGTTTTGCTCGGCACGCATCCGTAGTGAAGGCAATCTCCCCCCAGTTCCTTTTCCTTTTCTATCAGCAGTGTCTTTGCACCGAACTGCGCCGCACCCGAGGCAACGGTAAGACCGGCCGCCCCGCCGCCTAAAATCCCTATGTCAAACTCATATGATGACATGATAGCCTCCTCTTTAGTCCGCTTTATTCATAAAATAGCAGAAGGCGTGGCGAAAAAAAATATTGGCGATACC
>CAZZGC010000115.1:0-7939 GCA_964653915.1 uncultured Thermodesulfovibrio sp. | reverse complement strand
AAAATTGCAATGATATAAATCATACCTTCCGTATTTTTGCCGCCATGCCTGCTGTCTGGATAAAGAGTCTGGAAAAAATTTCTGCAATATTATTAATGAAGGCGGCCTCGGCAGGCTATGATATAGATCATATAGTTCACAAACCGGGCCGGGCGAATAAGGCATGGCTTGATACTGCTGATCATAGCAGGAGGTTGGAGTATAGAGTTATGAGTTAATGGGCAGGCGCGCTGATTCGAAGATAATCCGGATCAGGTCAGGTAATACCGGAAAGGACGCATGCGGAGCAGAAACTGCTGAACTTTTCCCCTTTGCACATACCTGAGATGCCGTGATGACATAAGGCGAAGTCATACTTGAGAGGGTCAGAAGGATCGAGGCATTTCAATGCATCTGTGATCTCACGGGCGGTTTTCCAGTCAGAGGATTTCCTCCTGGTCAGTCTGAGACACCGGGATATCCTGGCAATATGCGTATCAAGGGGGATGATGAGCTTCGATGGAGGGATTCTGTCCCATATTCCGAAATCGATATCTTTGTCTCTTACCATCCAGCGGAGAAAAAGGTTCAGCCTTTTGCATGCGCTTCCCGTACGCGGAGAAGGCAGGAGTTGTCTGAGACCGTATGGCTTGATATTTTTGCCAAATATTGGGGAAGTATCTATTGAAAGCATGTGGTCGGTAAATGCGGAAAGGGCGGTTTTAATGTCTTTATCATCTTTACTGTA
This sequence comes from uncultured Thermodesulfovibrio sp., assembly GCA_964653915.1. Lineage (GTDB taxonomy): Bacteria > Nitrospirota > Thermodesulfovibrionia > UBA6902 > UBA6902 > CAZZGC01. The sequence goes on along the minus strand of CAZZGC010000115.1, from coordinate 7,212 downwards.
ATACTGATAGAAGAGAGACCTCAATGACCCATTTTTTTTCAAAACTGTACCAAGGATATATATGAAACCAAGGATGTCTTCTTCTCTGTTGAAGCGGTATCTGATTCCCCTGAAGACCTTTGAATGTCTTTTTACTGTAAAACTGCGGAAGAAGTCGGAAGGATGCCTGCCGCCTGGGGCAAGTATCTTTTCGATGACAGGGATGAACAGATCGACTTTCCCGTATGCGAAAGATGCTGCGATGAATCCGGCCGTTTCGATGTCATCAGGATCCGAATATCTGTGCGGAAACTTGATGGGATCGTGGTGCAACCTGGCGTCGAAATCATAGCCAGCATAGAACTTGTCCAGAATGAGCTTCAGAGATTTTTTGGTTTTGAGATCGCTGTCAGGCATAGGTACGAGAGATATAATAGCACTTAATCGAGCTGAATGCGCATCAGCGTTCCCTTTGCCTCAGCCACCAGGGTATGATCGTTAAGCTCGGCCCTTGCAACTGCAAAGAGCAGCTTCTTTTTTACTTCCGATAATTCCGCTGTCACGGTTATTTGCTCGCCTACATGGGCGGCCTTTTTCAGCCTGATGTCCATCCGGGCCGTCACAGCAGGCATGCCGAGTTCAATAGCCAGCTTTACCATCACTTCATCGAGCAGAGTCGCAATGATGCCGCCGTGAACGATGTCTTTATAACCCTGATGTTCCTTGCGAGGGATATATACTGTGCTGATTTTTTTGCCGTCGAAGAGGAAATCGAGCTTAAGCCCCGCAGGATTTCCGGGACCGCATACAAAACAGTAGCCATCATCTGTAAATTCGCTCATATCACATACAGCTTACCACTTATCTCAATTAGTACTTCTTATTGAAATAATCCTCAAGTATCTGCCTGTGGTCAAAGGCGATCTTGTCCGGGAGGTTGTCCCTCGTGAATATTCCAACTTCGGCGGCATCGTCTGCTGCCACCGGCGTTCCTGATGCCCTGGCAATGAATATCGTCGAGACTGTATGATGGCGTGGGTCTCTGCCAGGATCGGAATAAGTGTGAAACTGCCTGATCAACTCGATATTGAGACCCGTCTCCTCTTTGGCTTCTCTGACGACAGCGTCTTCAAGGGACTCTCCGTAATCGACGAAACCACCGGGTATGGCCCATCCAGGCGGCGGGTTTTTTCTCTTTATCAGGATGATTCCCCCTTCAATCTCGATGATCGCATCGACTGTAAGGAGAGGGTTGCGCGGATGGTTTCCCATCAGCCTTCAGCAGACTCCCCGGCGTTCATGTTTATGTCCCTTTCGGGCTGGATCGTGGAGATCGCATGCTTATAAATGAGTTGCTGAGAACTCTGTTTAAGGAGGAGACAGAAGTTGTCAAAGGCCTTGATCGTGCCTCTGAGTCTTGTCCCGTTGAGGAGGTAGACAGTAACCGGCACCTTTTCTTTCCTTAGAATATTCAGGAAATGATCCTGAATTTTCTGGTTTTTGGCGGTCATTGATATTTCCATATCATAATGATGCAGGAGTTCACTTAGAGTAAATCAATTTTCTCAGAATTGCAACTTCACTGGTTATCTTTGCCATTATATCGTTGTGATTCGCCACTCCGGATATATCCACCCATTGAATACCGGGCTCTTTTCTGAACCATGTGAACTGCCTCTTTGCAAACATTTTGGTCCTCTTTTTTATCTTATGCACCGCCTCATCGAGACTGATTTCACCTTCTATGAAAAGCTTCATCTCCTTGTACCCAAGTGCCTGCATAGCAGTATTGGCGGGGTTCATGGCAAGCAGTTTCCGCGTCTCATCGAGCAATCCCTGCTCCATCATCTGATCGACACGCTTTTCGATCATTTCATACAGCTCCTTCCTGTCACGAGTCAGCCCTATCTTGCTGAATTCATAGCCGGAGGCAACTGTCCTTTCTCTGCGTATTTCGGAGATTCCACGATTAGTTTTCATCGTCACTTCAATTGCCCTTATCGTCCGTCTGAGATCGGCAGGCTTGATCTGTGCGGCGGCTTCAGGATCGATCTCCTGAAGTCTCGCGTAAAGATGACCGGGACCATGCTTCTTTTCTTCGTCAAGAAGCTGAATCCTGATCTGTTCGTCTGCCGCAGGCCCGTCAAAAAGGCCGGTTGTCAACGCCCTGATATAAAGGCCCGTTCCACCGACGATGAGAGGGATCCTGTTCGCCTTGTGGAGCTTATCGCAAAGGGCAATGGCCTTTTCCCTGAAAAGACCTGCACTGAACTTTTCGGATGGCTCGAGGATGTCGATGAGGTGATGGCGAACAGCCTGCAGTTCTCTCTTTGAAGGCTTCGCCGTGCCGATATCCATATGGCGATAGACGAGCATGGAGTCTGCGCTGATGATCTCAGTCTTGAGCGCCTTAGCAAGCAGGATTGAGACGCCTGTTTTTCCAACGCAGGTTGGGCCGAGGAGGATTATCACCTTTTTCATAAGTGCATTGATTATATCATTCATGCCTTGCCGGATGATTTTTGACAAACGGCATCGATCATATTAGTGTAAAACCTCATCTGTCCAAAATAACTCTTTTGGACAGTATATTGAGAGGTATTCCTATTATCCCCCTTTGTAAAAGGGGGGGAGAGGGGATTTTTTTAAAAATAGATGAAGATTTTATATCATAAAATCTCCCCTAACCCCTCTTTGTCAAAGAGGGGAACTTCACATTTACGATGTGAGCAGTTTTGGACAGCATTTGTATTGAATAATGGTAACCTGATTTTGAGCTCAGTGAAAACCTCTTCAGAAAGCTATTAATTTGAAGAAGTTATGATTATATGGTTTAGGATTTTATATTATTTTGGACAGTAGTGAGTAAAGAGGGAAAAAGTCATTGAAAAGAAATGAAGCGCCATCGCTCGCAGCCATTGGAATGGACTTCTCTGTGCATCAAAGGGGAATTATATATACATTGTCAATGTCAATATATTTGATTAATTAACATTTACAATGTATACTAATGTTGTGATGAATGTGTCTCTTCTTGAAGAAGTTATTAACGATCAGCTGATTAATTTCAGTAACAGGGAAACAGGTGTAATTCGACATATCAACTTCAAGAAGTACCTCAAAACAAAACAGATAACCGTAATTTCAGGGATAAGGCGGAGTGGGAAATCAACGCTTCTTTCCCAGTTTTCGCGGAGATTTAAAAGCTATTATTACATAAACTTTGACGATGAAAGGCTCATTGATTTTTCGGTTAGAGACTTTCACAATCTTATGCTCGTCTTTCAAAAGTTATATCCTGCCAGAGTTATATTTATCGACGAAATACAGAATATAGCTGGATGGGAAAGGTTTGTCAGAAGGATTCATGACGAAGGATACAAGTTATTTCTAACCGGTTCGAACGCGAGGCTTCTGAGTTCTGAACTTTCTACCCATTTGACCGGCAGATATGTAAAGATTGAACTCTATCCCTTTTCATTCAGGGAGTTTCTTGAATTCAGAGAGATTGATTTCGGAAGGAGAAATACAAAGACAAAAGCCTCTATTTTAAGGAACTTTGATGTTTATCTGAGGGAGGGCGGGTTTCCTGAGTTCGTAAAATATGTAGACAGAGAATTCTTGAAAAGAATATATGATGACATTCTTTACAGGGACATTCTGGTACGGTTCAAGATAAAGGAAGTTAAGGCATTCAAGCATCTTGCATCGTTTCTTTTTTCTAACTTTACAAAAGAGACGACTTATAATTCCCTGAAAAATACTCTGGGATTTAAGAGCGTAACATCCGTGAGGAATTACATGGAGTTTATGCAGGAGGGTTATCTGATCTTCGAATTACCGAGATATGAATACTCTTTGAAGAAACAGATAATACAGGGCAAAAAGATTTATGTCATAGACAATGGACTCAGGAATAATGTTTCCTTCTTTTTCTCTGAAGATGAGGGCAGGTTGCTTGAGAATCTTGTATTTATTGAACTGAAGAGGAAAGGGAAGGAAGTCTTTTATTTTAAGGGGCGCAAAGAATGCGATTTCGTGATAAGACAGGGCAGCAAGATAACCGAAGCCGTTCAGGTAAGCCTGTCCCTTACAGCCGGAGTTAATGAGGAAAGAGAAATGGGGGGAATTCTGGAAGCGCTTGAGCACTTCCATCTGAAGAGAGGAGTAATCCTGACAAAACATCAGGAAGATACTGTCAGAAGAAAAAAATTTACTATAAAGCTTATCCCAGTTTGGAAATGGCTTATTGAAGACGATTAATCACTCAATTTCTAACCCTCTTTATTTAGGCTCATCCCCTACTTCCTTTTGAACATTTTTTTTAAATCATCGAGGGAAATGAGCATCCTGGTAGGGCGGCCGTGGGGGCATCTGTCAGGGGTATCGCAATGCTCCAGATCAGAGATTAATTGATTCAACTCCTCATTGCTCAGGGGATCGCGTCCCCTAACGGACTTGTGACATGCGAGCCGGGCGGCTATCTCCTTCCGGAGCCGCTCGGCTTCTGCTTCCTGCTCTATGCCGCTTGTATCCTTGTCGAGCATGGCAGCTGCAACATCTATAAGCAGTCCTTTCATATCCGCCTTATGCAGCTCCTTCGGCAAGGAGCGGATTACCACACTGTTGCCGCCGAAGTCGTCTATCTCCAGCCCCAAATCCTTCAGCAGCCCGGCGTGTTCAAGAATGATTCTGTACTCCTTGACGGGCAGTTCGATTCTCATCGGAAGAAACAGCGGTTCCGGCTCGATTGCTGTCTTTTTGAGAAACCGTTCGAACATTATCCGCTCATGGGCGGCATGCTGGTCTACTATCAACAGTCCTTCGTCCTCGGTTCGTGCGAAGAAAGCCTCTCCAATATGTACGAACGGGCGGGTATCCTTAATCATTCCTGAACTGAAAAAATCATCCTGAACGGCCCCGGCAAAAGATGCCGGCTGTTCCGATACAAGCTTTGCATTGTTTGTCTGTCTGTCTCCGGAAAAGTAAGCCCCGGGCCTCGATCTGAAGTCGGGCCGGTATGAATCCGAGACATCAACGGACACCCCCGGATTGAGTGATTCATACACCGCCGCCCTTACGATCCGGTGAATCTCATCGGGCCGTTCAAACCTGACCTCTCTCTTGGCCGGATGGACATTGACATCAACCCTCTTTGTATCTATCCCGACGAATATGAAGAATGCCGGATGTTTCCCGGCAGGCAGTTGTTCTTCATATCCAGCATAGACGGCATGGCTTATGGTCGGGTTTTTCACCGGCCGCCGGTTTACGAAGATGAACTGGTGGCTCCTTGATGATCGGGCCTTCTCAGGTGTCAGGATAAAGCCCTTCACCGAAATCGTGTCAGACTCTTTTGAAATGTCCATAAACTCTTCCGCCATCTCATCGCCGTAGAGCTGGACAAACCGCTCTTTCAGATTCGCGGCGGCAGGAGCATTCACGAGTTCACTCCTGTTATGCCGCAGGGAGAAGGATATATTTGGAAAAGCGAAGGCCTTCTGAACGACCGTCTCTATTATATGTGACAGTTCAGTAGGCGTACTCTTGAGAAATTTCCGCCTTGCCGGAGTGTTATAAAATATGTCGCGAACTTCGATTGTTGTGCCCTTCAGAGGCGGGGCCTCTTTCACGGCATGATTTGTGCCGGGGCCGATCTCGACCGTCACCCCGGACGGCGCATCCGCCAATGATGTTGTCAGGACAATTTTGGAAACTGCTGCGATGGAAGAAATCGCCTCACCCCGGAATCCCAGAGTGTTGATCTCGTACAGATCATCCTCGCTTTTGATCTTGCTGGTGGCATGACGCTGAAAACAGAGGAGTGCATCCTCTCTGCTCATGCCGCAGCCGTCGTCAGTAACCTTGATAAGTTTTTTGCCGCCGTGCAGTACCTCGACATCGATTTTGGCTGCACCGGCGTCGATCGAGTTGTCGATCAGTTCCCTTACTATGGATGCCGGCCGCTCGATCACCTCCCCGGCCGCGATCTTGTTTATGAGATTGTCGGGAAGAATGGTTATGGATGCCATGGATGTAACACGCTTTCTCTGATATAAGGAAGCCCTGATTCATGGGTTTGAATGTCATTGCGAGCGAAGCGAAGCAATCTCGTTTCATTGAAGATCAATATGTTGTGAGATCGCTTCGTCGTTTCACTCCTCGCGATGACGCATTCCTCAAAATTAATCAGAGGTTCCATAAATTTACGATGCATAATTTTAACCCATTAGATTATAAATTTCCCCCTGTAACACCTCGTAGGTGTTACAGGGGTTCATTACCTTAATGATGGTCTCTTCATTCGCTTCATGGTGATTGCAGTAATCCGGAAAATGCTTGCCCAGTAAGCGTAAAATGCTATATACTTGTTGTTAACGAGGCTCTTCGAACGCAGATATTGCTGAAAATCCGGTAGTAGATTCATCTTCATGCGCATGTTCCCTTTAGCATAAAAAGTAAGCAAAAAGGAAAATCAATTTTTTGAGTTTTCAATTGTTACTTCAGGTTACGGGATTTGTATTTGCTATTTAAATTTTGAAAACCCGGCAAACCCGAATCGCGTATATAATATGACATGTTTTACAAAAAGGAGGATGACTATGAAATTGTTTGTGCCTTATAAGTTTGCATTGATCTTTATATTGATATCGTGTGCTTCCATTATAGAGGCGGATGCCAGTAATTACCCTCAAAGAGGCTATATTCAAAATGATAGTGGTAAAAAGTGTTGGTACACACAAAAGACAGATGGAAATAACAAATATTTTCATGGTATGAAAAATACCGTTGGAATAATAACCTTTGATGATCCCCAGTGTATGTCTGCTTCTGAAATTGGTCTTATGGTCAATAAAATGATGATTAACAACGTCATAACCAGATGGTACTCCCATCCCGATGCTAACTTTCAGACACGAGAAAGTGCCTTGTATCCAAGTAGTTTATTCCAGAAAAAGGGAAAATGTATTCAATCTAAAAAATATTCTGGGGTTGGTGTAACTGTAGATTATTTTATAAGGAATAATAGCATCACGGGTGTAATACATGGATTAGCCATTCAAGGATGCACTAAATGATCAGGACATAACCATCTCATGCACTGAAATGCACACCAGCGGAGACAAATTTTGCTTGCAATATTTTATTGCAAATCATCTTAACGGTTTTAATACCTTCGAGGTTCAACCTCGAACGTGCTTAATCTTGCCCCGCTTTTTCATGACATTAAAA
>CAZZGC010000114.1:0-8008 GCA_964653915.1 uncultured Thermodesulfovibrio sp. | reverse complement strand
AGATGCCGGTCCGCTCCCGCTCCCGCGCCTGGAGAGAATTAATGAAGTCCCTGCCACTGCTGCTCATCTTGCGGAGTTCATCTATTTCAGAATGATAGCCATCCTTTATCAACCCGCCTTCTTTCAGGGAGGCAGGGGGATTTTCGGCTATGGATGCCTCTATGAGTTCCGATATATCGGTCATAACAGATATTCTCTTTTCTATTTCAGCGATCTTTCCTGCTCCCAGCCCCTGCAGCAGGCCTTTCAGGTCTGGTAGCATACTCAAAGAATTTCTCAGTGAGAGCAGATCCCTCGCATGAGCCGTTCCGTTTTCTATCCTCGAAGTCAATCTCTCTATGTCATATACACCTTCAAGCCTCTTTCTTATTTTCGAGAGGATTGCGGAATCAGCCATGAATTCCGACACAGCATCCTGCCGCACTCTGATCTCCACGGCATCCATCAGCGGATTTAACAGCCATGACCTCAGCAGACGTCCCCCCATGGGAGTAGCCGTATCATCTAGTGCCGACAGCAGACTTCCCTCAGATTCGTCACCACGCATCGTCTTAATTATCTCAAGGTTTCTTATAGTTGCGGCATCAAGAAGCATGCAGGATTCTCTCCTGAGAACGCCGATCTTTCTGAAAGTGAGGGCCTGTTTCTGCGTCTCCTCCAGATACGTCATGAGAGCTCCTGCAGCGGATATTGCAACCATCATCCCTTCACAGCCAAAACCTTCGAGTGAAGAAACCCTAAAATGCTTTATCAACTTCCGGTATGCCTCGATATAATCAAAATACCAGTCGTCATATGGAGTAAGGTAGTATTCCCCCTGGAGATTCTGAACATCCGGGTTGTCTCTGAAACTCTGCGGAAAAAGAATTTCTCGGGGTTGAAAGCGACTGATCTCATCCTCAAGTCCGGAATGTGTCTGGAACAGAAAAAACTCACCCGTCGTAATATCGGCCAGGGCCATGCCGTAGATATTCTCCTTCTGATAGAATCCAAGAATGAAGTTATTCTCGCGGGGATTGTCAGGAGTGAATGTTCCCGGAGTTACTACCTTGACGACCTCGCGTCTTACAATTCCCTTGGCCGTCCTAGGATCCTCCACCTGCTCGCAAACCGCCACCTTACGGCCCGCCTTCACAAGTTTCGCTATGTAACTTTCGGCCGTAAAATGTGGTATACCGCACATGGGAAGCGGATTCTCTTTTGTCTTGTCCCTCGAGGTAAGCGTTATTTGCAAAATCTTCGAGGCAATTACCGCATCTTCACCGAACATCTCATAAAAATCACCGAGCCGGAAAAAAACGATTGCGTCGGAATGATTTCGCTTCACATCCATGTACTGACGCATTAACGGGGTAAGTTCGGACATAGCAGTTTCGAAAAAGTGGCGGTTCAGAAGCTCCGCTCACGGTCATCGTGACTTGTTTTTTACTTCACATGCGTAAGCCAGGCACCATAAGTTCTGACTTCACCCTTAATGATCCTGAAAAAAAGGCCCTGCAATTTTTTTGTCACTGGTCCGGGCTTGCCCTTTCCGATGCTGCGACCGTCAATCTCCCGGACCGGTGTAACCTCGGCAGCGGTTCCGGTCAGAAACACCTCATCGGCAATATAAAGCTCGTCACGCCCAAAGTTGCGTTCTTCAACAGGGATTTTAAGCCGGCCGGCCATCTCCATGATACTGGCCCTGGTAATACCTTCAAGCACGGATGGGAGGGCCGGCGTTATAAGCCTGCCGCCCCTGACCATGAAAATATTTTCACCGCTTCCTTCGGATACAAGGCCGGAGGTATCAAGCATCAGGGCCTCGTCATATCCACATGCAAGAGCCTCTGACTTGGCCATATACGAGTTAACATAGTTGCCGCAGGTCTTGCTCTTAGTCATCGTCACATTTACATGATGCCGGGCAAAGGAGGATGTCTTCACACGTATTCCATTTTTCAGGCCATCCTCCCCAAGGTATGCGCCCCAGGACCAGGCCGCAATCGCTACCCTTATAGGATTGCCCTTTGGGAAAACACCCATAGCACCGTCTCCAACAAATACGAGCGGGCGGATGTAGCATTCATCCAGCTTGTTTATTTTGATGGTACTTATAATAGCCCTCGTTATCTGATCCCTGGTATAGGGAGGATCAAACTTCAGGATATGGCATGAGTCGAAAAGTCTGTCAACATGCTCCTTCAGCCTGAAAACGGCAGGCCCCTTCTTCGTCCTGTAACACCTTATGCCCTCGAAAGCTCCGGTTCCATAATGAAGCGTATGGGTAAGTACATGGACGCTGGCATCAGCCCAGTCCACAAACTTTCCATCCATCCAAATCTTTCTGGATTCAGCAACCATTTCTCCTCCTGAGTGACCGATCAATATTTAGAATCTTATATTATTTCACAAAATATAGTAAAACTGTCAATCAGCCTGGGCCTCGTCCCATCCGTAATGCCCGACAAGTGGAACAAAGACACACGGAGTATAGCGTTCCTTCTGAATCCCTGCTGAAGTCTTCCATATCTGATATAGCACCTGAGAATATCGGCTGCCTACTGGTATCACAAGCCTGCCGCCTTCTTTCATCTGGGCAATGTATTCATCCGGGATATCCGGCGCGCCTGCAGTTACAATTATACCGTCAAATGGGGCTTCCTCTGGCAAACCAAGTGTACCATCTGAAACTACTATAGTTACATTAGTATAACCCAGTCTCTTAAGCCGTTCAGCTGCACTTTCCGCCAGCAATGCTATTCTTTCCACCGAATATACCTCCGCTGCCAGCATCGACAGTACAGCAGACTGATATCCTGATCCTGTTCCTATCTCCAGCACCTTCTCGTTTCCCTTCAGTTCGAGCAGCTCTGTCATGACCGCGACCATATATGGCTGTGAAATGGTCTGCCCCTCGCCAATCGGTAGGGCGCAGTCATCGTATGCACTTCCGGCCACGTTTTCCGGTACAAACAGATGCCGGGGGACCCGACGCATTGCATCGAGTACCCGTCCGTCCCTGATCCCGCGAGGAATCAGTTGTTCCTGAACCATTGTCTCTCGTTCGGACTCGAATGCCATAACTAAGTAACGTTGCTAGTTGCAAGGAGATTCCAGCACTTCAGCTGGCATGGCCGAGCAATGTCATTTCGATCCCGACCTGTCTGGAGAGAAATCTTCATTGCTGTGCCATCACAAAGATTCCTCGTCACTTCGTTCCTCGGAATGACAGGACCTGTATTCTTACAGCCTACTGCCTCTATCCTTTCCCGCCCTTCTGGCAATTCTCTCCAAACTCGAAACTCTAACCTCCAGTTCCCGCTTTTCCCGCCCTACCCGCTAATCTTTTCAATATCTCCCTCGCAACCACTACTCCTGATGCAGAAGCCTGAATCAGCCCCCGGCTTACGCCCGCACCATCACCTATCGCAAAGAGATTGGTGGCTTCTGTCTCCAGGTGCTCTGTCAGGACAATCTGCCTCGAATAAAACTTAACCTCCACACCATAAAGCAGTGTATGAGCGCTGTTTACTCCTGGAGCAATTCTGTCCATGACCCTGAGCATGTCCAGTATATCCGCAAGATAACGATGAGGGAGCACAAAGCTCAGATCTCCGGGAACCGCTTCCGGCATAGTCGGCCTTACCTTGCCGCGTGCGATCCTGTCCGGAGTGGAACGGCGGCCCGCCTTCAGATCACCGAGCCGCTGCAGAATGACCCCCCTGCCCAGCAGATTCGCAAGCCTCGCCACATACCTGCCGTAGAGGTGCGGTTCATCAAAAGGCTCGGTAAAGCGGGTGCTCACAAGAAGGGCGAAATTGGTGTTGCCGGTCTTCTTGTCGGAATAGCTGTGTCCATTGACCGTCCAGACGCCCTTCACATTTTCCTTAACAACTTCTCCATACGGATTAACACAGAACGTTCTTATCCTGTCGTTGAACTTTTTCGTGCGATAAATCAGCTTGGGCTCATACATCACCTTTGTCAAAGGTTCGAGCACCCCGGCCGGGAGTTCAACCCTGACACCGATATCAACCGGATTCTTTATCATCGACAGACCTATCTTCTTGGCCTGTCGTTCCAGCCACATTGCCCCCTCCCTGCCGGGGGCAACAACCACATGATCAGCATAATACTTGCTGCCGTTACCGGCATCAACACCTGCCACAGTGCCGTTATGTGTAATAATTTTTCTTACATCGCGATGAAACTCTATATCAACACTTGCGTTTAGCGCCTTCTTCATCCTCTGAAGAACGATGGGACAGCGGTCCGTGCCTATATGCCTTATTCTTGACGGAATGAGCGTAAGCCCGTGCGCTTCGGCCAGCGCCTTGATCTCGGCCACCCTTTTCCTGTTTGTACCATGTATCTTCGACGGTGCACCGTACTTGACATATATCCCATCAACGTATCTTATCAGGCGCTCCAGTTCCACATCCCCCGTATAATACGCAAGATTGCCGCCAACCTCTTTGGACAGGCTCAGCTTCCCGTCACTGAATGCGCCGGCACCGCCCCACCCGCACAGTAGCCCGCACTCGGTGCATGATATACAGGGAATATGGCTTTCGGCCGAGGGACAGCTTCTCTCATCGATATCCGGGCCCTTCTCAATAATCAGTATCTTCAGTTTCCGCCGTGACGATACCAGTTCAAGGGCTGCAAAAATGCCGGCCGGTCCCGCTCCCACGATTATAACATCATATTTTTTCATGTTCCTTCCTGTAACCTCTACTTTTAAACTACCTTTACACTACCCTTCAACTACTTTTGAACTACTCTTTTAAAGCACCGTTTGACTACCTTTTATCCTTCCCGTTTTACTCTAAACGCCGACCTCCCCCAAGAATCCTTCAATATTTTCATGGCACTGTAATTCGTCATATCAAGATGTACAGGGGTAATAGATACATAGCCCTGTTTGATCGCATCGAGGTCGGTATTGTTACCGGTCTCCCACTGAGGAGTACCGCCGCCTATCCAGTAGCAGCGCCTGCCCCAGGGATCGTCTATCTCCTTAATCGCATTATCATAAGACAACCTGCCCTGTCTCGTTATCTTCACTCCCTTAATATCTTCTGTGTCTGGTATGTTTATATTTAAAAGGGTGTCGGCCGGCAACCCCTGGGCAATAGCCGTTTCGATGAGCCGCCTTACATATTGAGAAGCCCTGCTGAACCTCTCTCTAAGCTGTATGATGCCATAATCGTTATTAAAGGGAAGGACGAGTGAAACAGCTACAGAAGGTATCCCAAGGAGAGTCCCCTCCATTGCCGCAGCAACTGTACCTGAATATGTAATGTTGTCGCCAAGGTTACCGCCACGATTGATTCCCGAGACTATGATATCCGGCCTGCACGGAAGAATCCTGTTTACCGCCAGTATCACGCAATCAGTAGGTGTGCCGTTAATGGAATAAGATCGTCCGGATAAGCGTCTCACATTCAGTGGGCGGTGAAGAGTCAGGGCATGAGCCACGGCGCTCTGCTCATTCTCCGGAGCAACAATGTACAAATCTCCTATTCCCTCAAGAGAGGTCACCAGCGTTTCCAGTCCCGGCGCAGAGATACCGTCATCGTTGGTAAGAAGAATCAAAGGCATACAATTATTTTATCAGATTACAGCGGGCAACACATGCAAAAGAATTTTCAGCTCAATGAGAAGACTCTATCTGCTCCCTGATCCCATTCAGTGGCCGGCACAGTCTAACGTTCGTCGCCAACATAATCTCCACACCGACCTCCATTTATGATTTCATGCATCGCAACATTACCGGAAGATTACCGCACACGAAAAAATTGCCGCTCTGAGTCAGAAATGACTATTTTCTATTTTGAAGTGTTGTATATTATGAGAGAAATGAAGGTTCTGTTCATTGAAGATTCAAAGCGGCTGCATACAGCAGTAGGAAAGGGGTTGCGTAAAGCCGGATATGCAGTGGACATGGCGGCGGATGGGAAAGAGGGATTATATCTTGCTGAGATTAATGACTATGATGTCATAATATTAGATCTGATGCTTCCCGGCATTGACGGCCTGTCTATTCTCAAGAAGTTGCGTGAACAAGACAGGGATGTCCATATTTTGATTCTTAGTGCTCTGTATTCCTTAGAAAACCGTGTCAGAGGCCTACAGGCGGGGGCAGACGACTATCTCACAAAGCCATTTGCCTTCGACGAACTGCTGGCCAGAATCCAGGCACTCATACGGCGCAAATACAATGTCAGGAATCCATTAGTACGGATAGGGAATCTTCATGTAAATACTGTAACAAGGGAAGTTATGCGGGATGGGCATATGATAGATCTTGCGCCACGTGAATATTTACTACTGGAATATCTGCTACTGCGGCGGGGGGAATTAATTACAAGGGCCGAAATAGAAAAACATGTATACGACGGCCGGACATGTCCGAAAAGCAATGTCGTTGATTCTGCAATCTGCAAACTGAGAAAAAAGATAAATATTCACGGCCAGCCAGAGATTATCCAAACTCGAAGGGGTCAGGGGTACATCATTAAAGAGAATTCGGAATGAAGTCCATTCGCAGTTACCTGACATGGAGACTTTTAATCGGTCTCGTTTTCCTGGTAGTGACAGGCAATTTCCTGATATATATCTTTGTTTATCATCGAATGATGACACATTTTGATGAAGCTCTGGAAACCAAAGCCCATGCATTTGCAGAGATGATCGAGCAGGAACCTGAAGGAATCATAATAGAGATGAGAAAAGAGTTTCTGCCCGAGTACAGCCGTCAATACAATGCAGAGTATTATCAAGTATGGACCCAAAGCGGGGATGTGATCAGCCGCTCACCTTCACTGAGAAACATGGATTTGCCTAAAAGGACCGGGGAATTGAAATCTCCTGTATTCTGGAATCTCATTTTGCCGGATGGACGTCCCGGGAGAGCGATTGGGGTCAGCTTCTTTCCCTTTCTCGATGATGAAAATCAGTCTGTCATTAAACGCCGACAAAAAGTTCAGGTTGTTCTGGCAAGAAACCGGATTGAGATATCCAGTATGTTAAGAGTATTACTCCTTGGCACTGCTGTATTTATAACCATAATTGTAATCGGCATTCTCACGATGGTCCCCCGCGTTATCAAATCAGGGCTCTCGCCGTTAAAGCGCCTGGCCTATCATACAACCACAATTGATTCAAAATCTTTGGGCTCCCGATACGATACGGACGATCTGCCGTATGAACTGCGGCCGATCGCGAAACGGTTGAATGAACTCTTAGAAAGGATTGAAAGTGCTTTTGTTCGCGAAAAACGTCTTACCGCAGACATTGCTCATGAGCTGAAAACTCCGATTGCAGAACTCCGTTCCCTGGCTGAAGTAGCTCTCAAGTGGCCCGACGACTATGAATTTACAAATAATGCCCTGAGGGAAGCCAGTGATATATCAGTACAGATGGATAGAACTGTTTCAGTACTCCTCGCGCTTGGCCGCTGTGAATCAGGCAAACAGAACATATCTCCGGCTTCTGTTGACGTGAAAAGCCTGCTCACTGAAGTTCTGTCGCCATGGGAAAAAATGGCGAATGACCGGGATATCCGGATTAATTGTAATTTTCCGGACATTGCCGAAGTTGTAACCGATCCTATATTGTTTACATCAGTTTTGACTAACATCTGCAGCAATGCCGTTGAGCATTGCCCCGAAGGGGGACATGTTGAATGTACTTTGAAGAACTCTTTACATAATTTAAGGTTTTCGATAACTAACAGCAATGTGTCACTTGCAGCAGAAGACATCCCGCATATTTTTGACTATCTGTGGCGCAAAGATTCAGCCCGTAGTGACAGTTCACACAGCGGCCTTGGATTAACCCTTGTTAATGCTTTTGCCGGTATTCTCGACATTGAAATTAAGGCTGAGCTTTTACAGTCCGGAGATTTCTCAATGACACTGTTTATTCCATACAGTCTGCGGATATGAAAAAAAGAATAAGTTCTGTCGCATTCAAAAGCAGGATATCATTCTTTATAGCAATGGTACATATTCTATTTAAT
>CAZZGC010000113.1:0-8071 GCA_964653915.1 uncultured Thermodesulfovibrio sp. | reverse complement strand
CTCAGGTCACTGGCTCATGCGATCGAGCTGAAGGATCCATATACACGAGGACATTCCGACCGCGTAGCTGAATACGCATTGATGATTGCCGATACATTCAATCTGCCGGACGACCTGAAACGGGTCATTAAGTTCGGAAGCATCATCCATGACTGCGGGAAGATAGGCGTGCCGGAGAATATTCTGAACAAAAGATCAAGTCTCTCCATCGAGGAATACGATATCATCAAGAATCATCCCAGATGGGGGGCGGATGTTGCCTTGCAGGCGAATCTGGACCCGAGGGTTGTCAATATCATATTGCACCATCATGAAAAATATGACGGAAGCGGATACCCGGCCGGACTGAAAGGCGATGAAATCCCTCTGGAGGTGCAGATAGTTACGGCCGCTGATGTCTATGATGCTCTCACCAGCGACCGCTGCTACAGAAAGCGCTATAGTGATGAAAAGGCTGCAAGAATCATGCTGGAGATGAAAAATGTCATATTTGATCCTCAGGTTATTGACAGATTCATTCATCAGTGCATAGGTTGCAGCGATAAACATTTCACCGGCCCGGGAACGGCAAAGATCATTCCTTGACCCTCAACCTCCAACCAAGTAAAATTAATTTAAGCTAAACGTTGCATTAAACTGAGATCGCCACGTCCCGAAGTCTCGGGACTCGCGATGACAACAGACAAGAGAGTGTCATTGCGAGGAGTCCCGATGGTTCGGGACGACGAAGCAATCTCAGAGGAGGTCACTTATAGTGAAATCCTCCCGGTGCCGACAGACTGAGCTGAAATATTGTTATGATAGGCTTTGCCCGGCAATTAGTACTGTAATTTATGTAACTGTAAGGTTAACGTTACTTGTGGTTAGTTCTAAGTAAACCGTCACAAACCTTGTAATCGCTTTTAGTAGTCACAACATATATATGACAATATTCGATAAAAAACTCTCTTCATGGAAGAGAGACTGGAAGCTGATGAGTCTCTTTTTCAGCGGCAGAGAGATTGCAGAGATTACGGAAAGACTCAGGGGCCTGAAAATACATAATCTAGCCTACTGTTCCTTCGAAAACCGGTTTGCCAGGAGCGGAGGACTGTCTTCGGTTACTATGAACATTCTTCCCTATCTGAAAGAGACTAACGGGATTCCCCGCGTCTTTCTTATCACACCTTATTACCCGTCATTGATGAAGAGAAACGATGCACGGTACAGCGGTACGGAAATTCAGGTCCCGTTCATGAACCGTCTAATCAAGGTGAGGCTTTATGAATTTGATCATCACTACTCGCAGCCCGCCTCAGGCTCATTGAAGGAATACTACATCCGGGCGGAAGGATTTTTCGAAACCAACAGAAAGACCGGCGATCCATATACATACTCAACCCGCTCGGCAGATGAAAATAACGCGCTGCTTTTACATAGCGCAATGTTTTATTGCAGATGCATCCCCTATGTTCTGAATGCCGTCAATGCCTCTGAGAATACCGTATGCCACCTGAACGAATGGCAGACCGCGCTGGTTTCACTTACGGTCAAGGAGGCCATGGTCAACGGCACGATCCGTTCCTGCGGTACCATACAGACAATGCACAATTCATACGACGCCCCGATCAGTTCAGTAATGCTTGCCAGGATGCTCGACCGTTCAAGAAGGAAAAAAGCCGCCGGTATAACATCAGGGTATCTCACGGTCTATCAGGTGGGCATTCAGTTAGTTGACGCGCCTGTTACGACGGTGAGTGAACACTTTGCGGAAGATTTGACCGGTGATGTTCTCCAGACCAGGCACTATGCACCACATCTCCAGGGCATACTGTCAACCCACCCTGCAGTCGGCATAAACAACGGGATGTTTACAGATTTTGCATCGGAATTCCCCAAAAGGGGCGATCATACAACTGCTGAGATCATGCGTATAAAGGCAAAATGCCGGAAACGTCTGCTCAGAATTCTCTCTACTTACAAACCGCCTGAGCGCTTTGGCGACCTCACATACCAAAACGGTTCCATTCTAAAGTTGCCGGACGATATCCCCATTCTGGTCATGAGCGGCAGACTCGACCCGGTTCAGAAAGGCTACTTTACACTTCTCAGGGCCATAGAGAAGTTCGGGCCCGATGAAATAAAGGCTGTACTGACCCCGATTGCGGTAAGGCATGAGGACCTCGACTATTTCTATGAAGTCGCCTGCAAATGCAAGGGTAACCTGACGGTCTTTCCGATCAGGATGGACATGGGATACAATGAGCTGCAGACCGGCTCTACATACGGAATCATGCCTTCCATATATGAACCATTCGGCGCTGCCATTGAATACATGGCAGGCGGAACAGTCGTCATCGGCAGAGCTACCGGGGGCCTCCTTGACCAGATAGACTCAGGTTGTGGATTCTTCTTCCGGGAAGATGCCGTTTTCCACACCACAAGTAATGTTAAGAGCTTTGTCGAGACGGCAGATATTATTCAGGCGAGAAAGAAAAACCCCTGGGCGCAGAGCATGGCTGACAATCTGTTTTCCGTGCTTAAGAAGGCGATAAAACTGTACCGGGAAAGTCCCGAAAAGTACTGCTCCCTCATAATCAACGGCTTCAGAAAGGCCGGTATGTTCACATGGGATGAAAGCGCTTCGCGCTACTACCGCATTTACGGAATGATTCGCAGACACAATTGAAAGGAGGCGTGATGAACGCAGAAGTAAAAATTATAGAAGGCGGCAAGATCATCGGCTCCGAGAAGATGAAACTTAAACTTGTCAAGGATTTCAGCGACGATGTTACCATCTATGAAAACGAGACAGGAAGAGCCGTAGTGCATTTCAAGAGCAAGGATGAGTATATTCTGATCTCAGTTGACATGGCCTGAACTTCCCTGATCCGCCGCAGCGTGAAGGAATTCTTTTGTATTTTTCCCGATGCTGCCACCGAGAATGCCTGATACCACAGCACAGGCATCCACCCCGCTTCTCAAAACGTCTCTGACGTTGCCGGCGTTTATTCCACCTATCGCAACGACGGGCACATTTACTTTCCGGGTTACGTTTGAAAGTGATTGAAGGCCCTTCGGACGGCCTGCATACTTTGTACCGGTAATGAACACAGGGCCAAAGCCGACGTAATCCGCTCCGCCCTCCTCCGCCCTCAGAGCCTGACCGATGGTATGCGTTGATATGCCGATTATCATCTTATTTCCAACTATCCTGCGGGCTTCGGTCAGTGGAAGGTCCTCCTGCCCCAGATGTACACCATCTGCGTTGCAGGCAAGAGCAAGATCAACATAATCATTGACAATAAACAGGGCCCTGGCTCGTCTGGTGATCTCTCTGATCTTGACGGCTTCATCGTAAAGTTCCCGCCTGGACATCTCCTTTTCCCTGAGCTGTATCATCTTTATTCCAGTCGCTACCGCCCTCCGTACGATCTCGGAGTGCCTCAGGCCTGAAAAGCTCCTGTCGGTCAGAAGATATATGAATCCCCTCTTCCTGAAAGGACCGGACATTTCCCCTCTTAACTCTAAATAAATCCGTTCTTCTCCAAAAAATTTGTATTGAAGTTTCCACTGAGGAAGTCGGGATGGTTAAAGAGTTTCAGGTAAAAAGGTATAGTGGTCTTGATCCCCTCTATCACAAACTCTCCAAGCGCCCTCTTCATGCGCATAATCGCCTCGTCACGGTCACGTCCATGAACGATCAGCTTCGCGATGAGTGAATCGTAATGAGCAGGCACCTTCCACCCCGAAAATGCCGCTGTATCGACCCTCACACCCTGTCCGCCGGGCGGAATAAAAAGAGATACTGTACCGGGTGACGGCACGAAACGTTCGGGATCCTCCGCATTGATGCGGCACTCCATGCTGTGCCCCCGAAACTCGACATCCTGCTGTTTCAATGTGAGCGGCTCACCCGCAGCCAGCAGTATCTGTTCCTTTATGATATCTATATCCGTGATCATCTCGGTTACCGGGTGCTCGACCTGAATCCTTGTGTTGATTTCCATGAAATATATATTGTCTTCGCTGTCAAGAATGAACTCTATAGTCCCGGCAGTCCTGTATCTGAATGCCCTGGCGGCCCTCACCGCGAGCTCCCCTATTCTGCGACGAAGCTTTGCGTCGGCAAATATGAAAGGTGCCTCTTCAACGAGCTTCTGGTGTCTCCTCTGGATAGAACAGTCCCTCTCTCCGAGGTGAACCACATTGCCATCAGCGTCGGCGAGGATCTGCACTTCTATATGCCGCATATCGGGAATATATTTTTCTATATAAAGATCACCGTTTCCGAACGCGGCAAGAGCTTCCTTGTGCGCCATGTGATAAAGCTGCGGAAGGGCCTTTTCCTCAGGCACGATGCGCATACCCTTGCCGCCGCCGCCGGCCGCCGCTTTGAGCATTACCGGAAATCCTATCTTCCTGGCCGTCTTCATGGCCTCATCTTCACCATGAACAGGGCTGTTGCTACCCGGCACGACAGGTATCTTTCCCCTTTTCATGATGTTTCTTGCAAGTGATTTATCCCCACCGGACCTGATATTTTCTGCGGATGGCCCTATGAACGTAATCCTGGATGCGACACATGCCTCGACAAAGTGGGGGTTTTCCGCAAGGAATCCATAGCCGGGATGAATTGCCTCTGAATCGGTAATTTCTGCAGCACTTATAATGGCCGGAATGTTCAGATAGCTCTGGGCCGCAGATGCAGGACCTATACAAATAGCCTCATCAGCCATCCTCACCGGCAGAGTGTCCCTGTCGATGTCAGAGTAAACTATCGCGGTAGATATTCCAAGCTCACGGCATGCCCTTATTATCCTGAGCGCGATCTCTCCCCTGTTTGCGATAAGGATCTTACTGAAAGGAGTCATCATGCAGGCTCTATCAAAAAGAGGGCTTCTCCATACTCCACAGGCTGACCGTTTTCAACCAGTATCCTTGCGATTACTCCATCAGTATCGCTTTCGATCTCATTCATCAGCTTCATAGCCTCTACAATACAAAGCACCTGCCCTTTCCTGACGGCCGAGCCTATCTCTACAAACGGCGGAGCGCCGGGAGCAGGCGACCTGTGGAATATCCCTACTATAGGAGATGTAACAGCTTTCAGATTTTCCTGCCCTGCATCAGGTTCAGAGGAGGGCTGACGTTCCGGCGCCGGGCTCGGCAGGGGGGCGGCCTCCAGAGGGTAGAGATGTTTCTCCCTTTTAATGCTTATCTTCGAACCCTCGTTCTCGATCGTGAGTTCGGTAATGTCTGTATCTTTCAGAAGGTCTATAAGCCTCCTGACCTCTTCATGATCCATTCAGCTGACCCTTTCAATATATTCTGCGGTCCTTGTATCCACCTTGATAACATCTCCTTCATTGAGGTGAAAAGGCACCTTGACCGTAACTCCGGATTCGAGTACAGCAGGTTTACTTCCTCCGCTTGCCGTGTCCCCCTTGACTCCGGGATCTGTCTTGACGATAGCCAGTTCAACGAACGTCGGGAGTTCTACGGACAGAGGTTCCCCGCTGTAGAACAGAATCCGTACGGTCATGTTTTCCTTCAGAAACTTTTTTGCGTCACCCAGCTGATTTTCATTCAGCGGGGTCTGCTCATAATTTTCCGTATCCATGAAGTAGTACGCATCCCCGTCTTTGTAAAGATACTGCATCGACCTTTCTTCGAGATTGGGGGTATCGAATTTCTCCCCCCCCTTGAAGGAGTCGTCAAATATGCTGCCGGTCTTGAGGTTCCGGAGTTTAGTGCGTACAATGGCGCCGCCGCGCCCCATCTTGACATGCTGAAAATCGATAATTTCATGGGGAGCACCCTTGTACTCTATCTTGGCGCCCCTTCTAAAGTCGCTTGTTGATATCACTTTTCACTCCTCACTTGATAATATTGAGTTTCCTCGGCAACGATGTAAGCCACCTGGCTTTTCCGTTCTCAATCAGAATCATATCCTCTATCCTGACCCCGCCGAAACCGGGCACATAAATTCCCGGTTCGATGGTAAACACCATTCCGTTTCTCATCCTGTGTTTACTCCGCCATGATACTACAGGCTTTTCATGAACTGCAAGCCCTACGCCATGGCCCGTACCATGTCCGAAAAAGTCACCATATCCAAGAGACTCTATATGGTCCCGGGCAGCGGCATCGACTTTGGCGGCACTGATTCCACTATGAACCTTAGACACGGCCATGCTCTGTGCACGAAGGACATGACGATAGATCTCCTTCTGCCGGGAAAGATCCCCGCCATCAAGCAGAACTGTACGCGTCATATCGGAATAATACCCGCCGCTTTCGCCGCCCCAGTCAAAGATAACAAGATCTCCGGCCCGCAGTTTTCGGTTTGAGGCTTTTGCATGGGGCATGGCCGCAACCGGACCAGATGCTACTATAACGTCAAACGGAATCGATTTACAACCCTCTGATTTTAAAAGATGTTCCAGCCTCATCGCAAGGCTCTGCTCACTCACCCCCGTTCTGATGAAGGGGCGGAGCTTTCTGAACGCACGCTCCGCCCTCTTAACGGCAATGTTTATATTGGTGATCTCGTCGGTCGTCTTGATTATCCTCATTGACTCGACAATATCCGATACAGGTTTCAGCTTTATGCGCTTGCGGGAAAGATTCCTGAACATCTGATACGTTACATGGTGGCTTTCGAAACCGAGCCGCCTTATCCCCGCTTTGTCACATATCTTTTTTATTTCTCGGGTCCGTTCCGTATGTTCAATCCAGATATTAAACCCGGCAACTTCCTGCTTTGCCTGCTCCTGATAACGGAAATCAGTCGCAAATACGGCCTCTTTCATAGAAACGACTATGAACCCTGATGAACCGGTAAATCCTGACAGATATCTGACATTAACGGGATCCGTTATCAAAAGGCCTTCAATCCTCAGCGAAGATATATTTTTTCTCAGTCGGAATAATCTTTGCATTAAAGTAAGGTGGTCAGTGGTTTGCTATCCGGTCGAGGATTATATTGGCAACATCCGTCTTGGGCATCAGGGGATAGGACTCCTCTTCACCCTTCCGGCCGAATATGGTGACTATGTTCGTGTCCGTATCAAAGCCCGCCCCCGTTGCCGAAATATCATTCAGGACTATATAATCAAGATTCTTTCTTCGCAGCTTTCCGATCGCACTCTCTCTGTCCATGCCGCTTTCCGCCGCAAAACCGATAAAAATCCTGCGCCCTTTCATGCTGGCAGCACGCGAGAGAATATCTGAGGTCTTCTTTAATTCCAAGGAGTTAATAGATCCCTTTTTAAGTTTTTCTTTATATTGCTTCTTGGGTGAAAAATCTGCTACGGCCGCTGTCATGATCAGAACGTTTGCCCATTTCAAATGAGAGAGCACCGCCTTTTCCATGGACAAGGCACTCTCCACACTGATAACCCTTACACCGTCAGGAGCGGTCAGATTCGATGGTCCTGTAACGAGGATAACCTCGGCTCCCCGGCGCAGGGCCTCGCCGGCAACGGCATATCCCATCTTGCCTGATGACCGATTGGAAATGAACCTGACCGGATCTATCGCCTCTCTCGTTGGCCCGGCTGTTATCAATACCCTCTTACCCTTCAGATCCTGAGCCGAAAGAGACCGCCTTGCAGCCTCGACAATGACGGAGATATCGGCCATCCTGCCTTCACCCTCTTCACCGCATGCAAGAGGGCCGCTGCCCGGTCCGGCAAGGCAAACGCCTGACTTTTTCAGTGCGGCTATGCTCCTTTTTACTGTCGCATGTCCATACATACGGCTGTTCATCGCAGGCGCTATCACAGAAGGGCCGCGATATGTAAGCCACAGATTGGTCAGCAGATTGTCGGCAATTCCGCAGTTGATTTTGTTGATAGTATTGGCAGTTGCAGGAGCTATAATAAAAAGATCTGCATCCCCTGAAAGGCTTATATGGCTGAACGGATCACCGAAAAGCTCAGTCAGGCATGGATTATCCGATACTGCTTCGAATGTATAAGGTGTAATAAACCGGCATGCGGCCGCCGTCATCACGACTTTTACCGAGGCACCGCATTCTTTCAGCCTCCTCACAAGATCAGGGGCCTTGTAGGCGGCGATACTGCCC
>CAZZGC010000112.1:0-8076 GCA_964653915.1 uncultured Thermodesulfovibrio sp. | reverse complement strand
ATCCACCCCGGCCTTCTCAAGCGCTATCGCCCTCTTGACGGCATCTCTGCCTACACCGAGTGCTGCTCCCACCCTCAACCGTCCGAACTCATCCTTGCATGCATTTGGATACTTGATCTTCTTTTCTATATCCTTGATCGTGATAAGCCCAACGAGGGTCCTGTCCCTCTTTACAATAGGAAGCTTCTCGATCTTGTGTTCATGCAGTATCTCTTTGGCTTCTTCAAGGGTAATGCCCTCACGGGCTGTAACAAGCCCCTTCTTGGTCATTACCTCTGATGCCTTCTTCTGCAGATTCGTCTCGAACTTGAGATCCCTGTTTGTGAGGATGCCCACGAGTTTCTTTCCCTTTGTGACTGGTACACCCGATATCCTGTACCGTTCCATAATTGCGAGGGCCTTCGCTATCTTTTCGTGAGGCTGAATGGTAATGGGATCGACGATCATGCCGCTTTCGGACTTTTTCACCTTGTCCACCTCTGCAAGCTGCCTCTCCAGCGGCATCGCCCTGTGGATGATACCGATTCCTCCCTCACGCGCTATGGCTATAGCGAGTCGCGCCTCGGTCACGGTGTCCATGGCCGCGCTGATGAGAGGGATGTTTATCCGGATGCGGTTTGTCAGCCGGGTGCTTACGTCAACTTCGGTCGGCAAAATACTCGATTTTGCGGGAACGAGCAAGACATCATCAAATGTAAGACCATCTCTGATTCGGTTTTCTATCATATCCTTAACTCCTTAACTTCCAATTTCCTAATCTTCTGTCATCTCGAACAAAGTGGGAAATCTTCGCACCTTTGTTACTCTGCCCCAGTTTTCTATCTCTCGTCGTTCTCATAAAGATTCCTCGTTGCCTTCAGCGCCTTGGAATGACAAGCTCTTCAACAGCCTGTCAAGACACGACGGGCTTACAATCTTATCTCGATATTGGCGCTTTCTCTCAGCTCGGATATCCAGTTATGATAGCGCTCTTCAAACTTCTTCCCCGAAAGCATCTTTTTTATGTTCTCCTTAACCATGTCGATGTCGCCGCCCTGCAACTTCTCTTCGAGCTTTATTATATGAAGGCCCGAGCGGCTCCAGAATGGCCTGCTCACCTCACCCACCTTGAGGGCAAGCGCTGTATCTTCCAACTCCTTAAGCGCAGAGCCGCGGCTGATATAGCCGATATCGCCGCCGAACTCCCTTGCAGGGCCTTCGGAATACAGCTTCGCAAGGGAGGCGAAATCTTCTCCCGAAACTATCCGCTGGTATATCTGAGCGGCCTTTTCTTCAATCTTTCTCCGGGCAGCCTCATCCCCGGGCGCCTTGAAGAATATCTGTCTGATATGCATCTTCTCTTCTCCGAGGTATTCCTTTTCGTGCTCTTTCAAATAGTTATCGATCTCCTCGTCAGAAACCACGATCGATGCACGTACCGCAAAATTAACCACCTTCTGCAAAAGGATCTGCTCCCTCAGGCGCCTTCTGTATTCCTTCATGCTGATCATCTCGGAACGGAGGGACTCCATGAATGCCTCGTCAGTAAGATCGAACTTCTTCCTGATATCCGCTATGGCGGCATCCACCTCATCATCCGACACGCTCAGGCCCATCTTGCCTGCAGCCTGAAGCTGCAGCTTCATCTCTATCAGGTTGTTAAGAAAAGGCCTCTCCATTTCCGCTATGCGCCTTTTCCGCTCATCACCCGACACGCCGCGCAGATACTGCCTTCCCTCCATCGTGATCAGCCCCATCAGCTCGCTCCAGGTGATTACCTCATCGTTGACCGTGGCGACTATCCTGTCAAGCAGTACCGCGCCCGAAGAGATTGACGACAATAGAACTGTACAAATAATGAAGGATATTATGAATTTTCCGGGAATCCTGATCTTCACCTCAACCACCACCGCAGACGTCATATCAACCCGCCGGCATTCATAACCCCGGCTTCAGGAATAAACGAGATTATGACATGCCCGCCGGGATTTATTCAAGCACCGCCCGCAAGCAAACCTCCTCATCCTCCCATTTTCTTATCTTCTTATTTTCTTATCTTCTCATCTTCTCCCCCACCTTCCCGGCATCGCCCCATCCCCCGTCGGCATCCAGTATCTGTGCTCTGTATTCTGTGTCCGTGCCGCCCGGCCATGGATTACGAATTGTCCGAAAAAGGGGATTATGTATATAATTATTCATGGTGACTCTGGACGAAGTTAAAATCAATATATCCGACTCCCGAAAAAAGCGGAGGCATAATGCCCATTCTATATTGAGGAAACTGACAAAGATCCTCATTGAAAAATACCATGTGAATAAGATTGTTTTGATAGGCTCTCTGTTAGATGATCATCGATTCGGATTTCAATCAGATATAGACTTATGCGTGGAAGGTCTCTCAGACAAAGATTATTTCCAGGCTGTTGGTGACGTCCTTCTGGCTGCCGGCGAGTTCGATGTCGATATCATCAAGCTCGAAGATGTTGAACGGAAGATGAAACATTCCATCAGAAAAGGGAAAATCATCTATGAAAAAAAATGAACTCTTTCTTAAAAGGCTCACCGCCGAAATCTTGTCCGAACTCAGGGAAATATCGAGATTGCATTCCGAATATAAGGCGTTCCTGAGAAAATACTCGCCCCGTATGGATAAGTTTCTTCTTAGGGCAAAGGCTTCATATATGGCAGATTTCTATATCGGGGCGGAGAAGATTATGAGACTTATTGCCGAAGAGCTTGATGGCGGCGTTCCCGCCGGTGAAAAGTGGCACAAGAAACTCATTCATTCCATGACTATAGAAATCCCCGGCGTAAGACCAGCCATTTTTTCAAAAGGACTATACCATGATCTACTGAAGTTCCTCGGATTTCGTCACGTCGTTCGACAAGCATACGGTTTTGAACTCGATAGGAAGAAACTCGAGGGACTTGAAGCCGACTTTGATAAGACCTTCAAAGAATTTTCACGAGAAATCAGGCAATTTTGCCGCTTTCTTGAAGGGAAAACCACAAAATAAACATCCTATCTTCTTATCTTCTCATCTCCTCCCCCACCTTCCCGGCACCGCCCCATCCCCCCCGGCATCCAGTATCTGTGCTCTGCATTCTGTGTTCTGCGTTCTGCGCTCTGTGCTCTGTCTTCTGCCTCCCCCTCCCTTGACTATCCCCCTCCGGATGACGGATAATAGACGCCGACATTCTAATGTATTTTGTCACTTGCACACCCTGCACCGGTTATCCTCGAGTGTGCAAGTTCCCGATGGAAACTGCATAAAACCATGTCAAACGCAGCTCACTCGAACCGCCGGAGATTACTCAACGCCCTCGGTGATGTCCCTCCCAATACCGTATATTCAATAGCGCCGAAGCCGTACATCATCAGAGGATTCGATTATTACAGGGATGACCGCGTCCTCGGATTCAGGTGGAACAGGGATTCTTCCAGCGTGAAAGCCATTGTACATGGCGGCAGGAATTATTCCGTCGAGTTTTCCCTGAACGACGAGGGGATAGAATACTCGTGCGACTGCCCCGCATGGGATCCGTATTCCAATTGCAAGCATATTGTATGCGTCCTGATGACTATAAAAAATCTCTTTGATCCATCGTCTTTCAGGGGCCCGCTGCGGGACGAAAAACACAGAAGGCGTCTCTACAAAAGCCTCTTCCACAGGAACGGAATGAAGGGCGTGGAGGAAGCCGGAAAAGACAAATACGAGGTCGTCTTCCAGATAGAAGGCCGCGAGCCGGATATCTATGTCCGCAAAAACAACGAAAAGCTGGTCGCACGATTCTACGGCGAGCCGGAGGAGCTCGCCCCCCTGATACTGCCGTCCTATTTCAACTTCTCAATAAAGCTCAGCAAAGCAAAACGCCTTCTCGGCAATTGCGGCAACCGGTATCCGCTGATACTGAAATCGGACGGCAAAGAGACCGCGGTCGAGTATGAAGATTCGGCGGACTATTCATGCATGACGGAGTTCGATGCATATAACCGGTATGTGAAAGTAACCAGATTATTGAAAAAGAACGGGCGCCGGTTCAGCCGTTTCATTCTTGTTGAAGATATGGTCATAGACCTGGAAGACGGGAAAATCAGGTTTCTGAAAGACAGAAGCGGCTGGGCTGCGTGGTATGAGCTGAAAAATATGAGTGAACCGTCAGCCGTATTTGAAAATGACATCACCGGCGATCATGGCGGAGACGAAACGGAGCATCGGAAAATGTCAATTAAAATCCCCCTCGGGGAATTCAACAAGATACGGATTGTTTATCCGGCGAAATACCTGCGCAACAATGTAATATTGAAAAGAGGGGGGAAACCCGCTACACTCAGGCGTACACCACACGATCACAGGCTCATCATATCCGATTCAAACAAGAGGGACGACGTGTTGATCATTAAGGCGGAGTCCAGGGTGAGCGGTTTGAGCCAGACTCCATCGAACAACGTCTTCGACTTCTTTGTCACATTGAACCACGGCCTGAGGGGCCCGCTGAAGGCGAAAAAGAGGCGTGCGAAGCTGTGCGCGACATTCTTCGATATGCTCTCTGCGGGGACGAAAAAAGCGGCAAACGTGATCATCAAAGATACCCTTTCCGGAGACGATTTCAAGGAGATGAAAATAAGGAGGGAGGCACGCAGCCTTCTCCGGGAACACCTTGCCGCGTTTTTCAGGACTGAAAATCAGTTTCAGCTCCGCAACGGGGAATGGGTCATATCTTCCGTCGACAAGCGCAGGGAACTCCTTCTTTACAGGATACCATACGAGTTGTTCGGCCGGGGAATATTCAATGATATGTCGAGACATGATGAGATGCCCGTCCCGTCGAAAGACCTCCTCGAAAAATTGCCCGCACTTTACGAGAAATGCGCTGAGCACGGAATAAAGCTCTTTTTCAAAAAGAAACCGGTCGTGTGGTCGAAGTGGGAATTTGCTTTCGACGCAAGCAGATCCACCGATATCGACTGGTTCGAGATACGGCCCGAGATAAGGTGCGACGGCAGGGCGATAGACGAATCGGAGTGGATCGAGATACTCACCGGGAAGCGCACGAGGGAAGACGGGGAATGCGTTCGGATCATGGACCCGGATTCGCATAAGATCCTGAATCGGATCTCGGCGATCCTTAGGACGCGGGATGCCGGAGACAGAGACTCCAAACGAACAGAGATAGTGCACGTGCCGAGACTCTCGATCCTCGACTGGATGGACTTGCGCAGAAACGGCGTAAGGATAAAGCTTCCCCCGGAAGATGAGAGGATCATAGAGCGCCTGCAGCAGTTCGAGAAGATCGAGCGGCGCCCCCTCCCGAAAAAACTCAAGGCACGCCTGAGACCCTACCAGAAAGAAGGTTATTACTGGCTCTCCTTCCTCTATGAGCACAGGTTCGGCGCGTGCCTGGCCGACGACATGGGACTGGGGAAGACCGTCCAGGCGATCGCGATGCTCGGGGGGATCGGGGAGGGCCTCATCGACTCTCCGAAGGCATTCAGGTCAAGACCGCACCTGATAGTCGTGCCGCCAAGCCTCCTCTTCAACTGGGAGAACGAGATCAAGAAATTCTATCCCGCCCTGAAGGTATACCAATATACCGGCAAAGACCGCGCCACCGGATTCAAAGGGTATGACATCGTCCTGACAACATATGCGCTCGTGAGAAGGGACATCGAGAAACTCGAGGCATTGAAATTCAATGTCATCGTGTTCGATGAGGCTCAGGCGATAAAGAATATTTTCGCGAACACCACGGGCGCGGTCAGGCGCCTTCAAGCCTGCTTCAAATTGGCCATGACAGGGACACCTCTCGAGAACCATCTCGGGGAGTATTATTCGATAATAGACCTGATTCTTCCCGGCCTCCTCGGCGAGTACGATATCTTCAAACCCCTGCTTAAGCGGGGCACCGCCCCGGAGCTCGATGTCATCATAAAGAGGACGAGGCCGTTCGTGCTCAGGAGGACGAAAGAAAAGATACTGAAGGATCTGCCCCAGAAGATGGAGACGGACATATACCTGGAGCTTACGGAGAAGCAGAAACTCCTTTACCAAAAGACGGTCGAACGGGTGAGGACGACGATCGACGAGGCGTATAAGAACAAAACGGCGTCTCAGGCAAAGATCATAGCCCTGACCGCCATCCTGAAGCTGAGACAGATCTGCATAACACCCCGGCTGCTTTCAGATGAGATTGACGACGGATCCCCGAAGATCGATTTCCTGATAGGCAAACTCAAAGAGCTGCACGAAGAAGATCACGGTGCTCTCGTGTTTTCCCAATTCACATCATTCCTTGACTTGCTCGAAGAATACCTCGAAAAAAACGGGCTGAAGTTCCTGCGGCTGGACGGCTCGACACCTTCGGGAAAGAGGAAAAAGATAGTCGAACGGTTCCAGTCTGGGGACGGCCCTTCCATCTTTCTCCTCAGCCTCAGGGCGGGAGGACAGGGCCTGAACCTCACGAGGGCATCGTACGTATTTCATCTCGACCCGTGGTGGAATCCGGCCGTCGAAAACCAGGCATCCGACAGGGCCCACCGTATCGGGCAGAGCAGCAAGGTTCACGTCATGCGGATACTCACACGGCACACGATCGAGGAGAAAATGATGCACCTGAAGAAAAAGAAACTCGCCCTGTACAGGGCCGTAATGGGGGAGATGAGGGGCGGCAAAGCGGGCATCTCGATCACAAAGTCCGATTTCGACTTCCTGCTGCGGTAAGCGGCCGCTAATCCGCCTGCCTTCCACCTATCACATATGCCTTACCACTTTTTCGCCGACAGACTGCATATTGCCCTCGACATGATCGTTGCCGATGAGAGCGAGATTGACGGTTACAAAGACATTCCGGCAGAAAGCGTTTCCCTCCTTGGAAATGGCCTTTGAAATTTGTGAATGCAAAAAAAATTATATCTTAGCTGATCATCCGCCTGGGTGTGATATAATAATGACAGGCAAAAGTTCATAAAGAGAAATCTATGCCCAGGATTTCAATCTTTTTCGGGATCGTGATTTATATGTATTTTGATGACCACAATCCTCCACACTTTCATGCTTCATAATGAAGGCCTGGAGGCGACATTTGATCTCGACGGAAATCTCTTAAGGGGCTTCATGATTAAAAGGGCTCGAAATCTCATTGAGGAATGGTGCAGCCTGCATAAAAAAGAACTTGAAGAAAACCGGGAAAGGGCTGAAAACAATAAAGAATTGAACTGGATCGAACCTCTACGACAGGAGGGGAATTATGGATTTTATTCCTCATGTAATCGATGCGGAATATGTGAAAGATTACATCATTAAAATCCGGTTTAATGATGGAAGCGTAAAAATTGCCAATCTGGATTCATATGCGAAAAGAGGCGGGGTTTTTTCGGCCCTTGAGGACAAGGAGTATTTCAGAAAATTCTTTATCGATCTAAATACCATATGCTGGCCTGATGGAGCGGATATCGCGCCTGAACGTTTATATGAAATAGGAAGTGTTGTGAATGAGGACAGAGAGACGAAAGTTCCTCAATAGGCGCAATAGCGCAGACTATTTTGTTCACCTCCTGCAGACCAATGCCGCCTTTCCGGGTATTTTCAGGATATCGTCTCTTAGTCCCGCTATCCTCAATACCTCAACTTTAAGCATATCATATTTATTCCGACCCAGATCGAGCGATTCTCAAACCGGATAGATTATAATCCCTCCCCTTGACAAAAGCGTTGCAAATCCTTAATGTGTTCATGATATGAACACGATTGGGCATGACAGGGAATCGGACATAACGCTAAGACTGCTTGAAGAGATCAACAGGGAGTCCTCCCTTACCCAGAGAACCCTGTCCAACCGCCTCGATATTGCCCTCGGCCTTGTCAACGCTTACATAAAGAGGCTTGCCAACAAGGGTTACATAAAAATCAAGAAAGGCCCCATGAACAGGGTCAAGTACGCACTGACACCCAAGGGCTTTGCCCACAGGGTGGACCTGACTTACCGCTTCATGCAGTCCTCGATAGATTATTTCAGGGATGCGCGCAAGAAGATAGATAGTGTTTATGCACGGATGATACGTATGGGCATCAGGCGACTGCTCATCTGGGGAGACGG
>CAZZGC010000111.1:0-8156 GCA_964653915.1 uncultured Thermodesulfovibrio sp. | reverse complement strand
TTTCCCGCCTTTCCCGCTTTTTCCGATGGCCACTCAAGCCATAAATGGTGTAAAATACTTCATGCGTCTCAGCCACTGCGGCATATTCAACCGATCTTCAGAAGAAGCTGAGAGATTTTATTCGGCATTTCTCGGGATCTCAAAAGAAAAAGAGTTTACCCTGTCCCCCGAGCTTGCCCGTTCTTTTTTCTCAGTCGAAACCGAGGTTCCCGTACTGGTGTTTTCCGGCAGGGGAATAAAGATCGAAGTCTTCATATGCCCTGAATGCCGGCTTCCCGAACCTTCATTCTCTCACATAGGCATTGACGTAGATGACCTCGATGCCATTTTGGCCAAAGCAGCCGCAGAGGGAGTTCAGCACATCGCCGCAAGAAAGGGAGAAAAGACGATACACTTCCTGAAGGACTTCTCCGGAAACCTGATCGAAATCAGGCAGAGCTGAGTGCAGGCTACTACCCCGTCCTCTGGCAAGCAAAATGCCGTGCATCTCTTTAAGGGAAGAGGGAATGATCTGTTTTTTGATGAATGAAATATTGCTTAGCAGTTGCTATGCCCAAAGCCGTTTATTTGCAAATGCTTTCCCGGAATGGGATTTTAGATACTTTTCGAAATCAAGGGCTTTCTGGCGATTATTGAATGCGATGTAAGTTATCAGTTTCCAGGGCTTGAATTTGGAAGTGTAAGGTAAGTTTGCTTTTTTACTTGGCCAGCCATGCGTAGCCCGCAGGGCGAAGCATGGTGGAGGCGGCGGGAATCGAACCCGCGTCCGGAAGCACTACTTCCAGGCGTCTACATGCTTATCCTGTCTTTTGGGTTCTCGGAATCAGGGCCGCCGGCAGGAGGGCTTCCCATCATCCCATCCCCTTTGATCTTGCCTGAAGGTCAGGGGAACTCCCTTCAGACCAGCCTGCTGGTCGTCGCCTGCATCCGGGTCACAGGCAAACCCGGAGAGGCGCGTCGCTTTTATTAAGCGGCGAGTGCCAGTTCGTTATTGGCGTTTGTGTTTTTTGCTGCCTTTTTACGTGGTGACAGCGCCACGGCATGCAACCTGGCCCTCGTTACCCCCGTCGAAGCCAGTCGCCCCCGTTGTCAATGAGCATCAAAGAAACTCTCTGTCTCTTTTCTCATTATATCATTTTATGGACGATCCAGTCATAAGCGTCAAGGGCATGTATGGCACGCGCACAGTAACACCTCGTAGGTGTGATTCCTGTTTGACAAAGCATCAGCTCATTGGTTAATTTCACAGAGTAATGATACCCTTCAAGGACGACAATCCCACCAGCAGATTTCCTTTTCTGACCATTGGCATCATCGCTCTGAATGTGATCGTATATTTCTTTCAGGTCTCATCCGCGGCCGACCCGGCCCGAATAGCTTACTCTTACGGAGCGATCCCCAGCCTGCTGATTTCGATGGATAAAGTTCAACCCATCCATCCGTTTCTGACGATATTCACATCAATGTTCATGCACGGCGGTCTGCTTCATCTCGGGACCAATATGCTGTATTTATGGATCTTTGGAAATAATATCGAAGACGAGCTCGGCTATCTGAAATTCATCATTTTTTACCTCTTCTGCGGCGTAGCAGCAGCCTATGCCCATGCAATATCAAGCCCGTCGTCAATGGTTCCGATGATAGGCGCCAGCGGTGCCGTTTCGGGAATACTCGGAGCCTATCTCCTCTTGTTTCCCCGCGCCCGTGTCCATACCCTGATATTTTTCGGTTTTTTCGTTGATGTCGTAAGACTGCCGGCAATACTGGTCATCGGCTTCTGGATTGTCATTCAGTTCATAAACGGCCTGTTGAGTTCCGGCCTGCCTAACCAAGGCGGCGTAGCATGGTTCGCTCATATCGGCGGCTTCATTGCAGGCATCGTCGCAATACGGATATTTCTGGGAAAAAACCGCAGATTCAGGTATCGGTGGATTTGACCCATCCCCCTGTGCCTGGTCGCCTGGCCTTCTTTGTTTGCCCGGTTTGCAAATAATCCGGGATCAAATAACGGAAATTAAAGCAGGATACTTTTAAAATAATGTGTTTTTTTGAGATTTTCCCATATATATCTCAATAACAGCCATTATTCAGCTTATTCCCCTGAAATATCGGCTTGTATTCAATCCCGACAAATATTATATTAGCACTCGCTTAGCAAGAGTGCTAATTTTTCTGTAACATCACAAGTAAAATCTGACAAAACACAAAAGAAAGGAGAGGTGAGCATGAACTTCAAACCACTGAAAGACAGAGTACTGGTGAAGTATTCGGATGAACCCGAAAAGAGCAAGGGTGGTCTTTACATCCCCGACACCGCAAAGGAAAAGCCCCAGAAAGGCGAAGTCGTAGCTGTAGGCCCCGGCAAGATCACGGACGACGGCAAGCAGCAGGCGATGGATGTAAAGGTCGGAGACACCGTTCTCTTCGAAAAGTATGCCGGCTCGAAGATCAATATCGATGACCAGGAATATCTCATCATCAGAGAAGATGACATACTGGGCATTATCAGTTAGAAATATCCCGAAAATATATTTCGTGGAATAAAAGGAGGATAAAATGGCTAAACAGCTGCAGTTTGGAGAAGAAGCAAGACAGTCAATACTCAAAGGCATCACGATGCTTAGTGATGCCGTAAAGGCCACGCTCGGCCCCAAAGGTCGAAACGCCCTCTTGGACAAAAAGTTCGGTGCCCCTACTATCACCAAGGACGGGGTCACGGTAGCGAAGGAGATCGAGCTTAAGGACCCGTATGAAAATATGGGCGCCCAGCTTGTAAGAGAAGTTGCCAGCAAGACATCCGACACCGCAGGTGACGGCACCACAACCGCAACAGTACTGGCATACTCCGTTTACAAGGAAGGGATGAAGCATGTTGTCGCCGGTGCCAACCCCATGGAGGTCAAGAGAGGGATCGAGAAGGCGGTTGATACGGTAGTTGAAGAGCTCAAAAAGATGAGCAAGCAGGTTCAGGAGAAAAAAGAGATAGCCCAGGTAGGCACGATCTCGGCCAACAACGACACAACCATAGGTGAACTTATCGCCGAAGCCATGGACAAGGTCGGCAAAGACGGCGTCATCACCGTCGAAGAAGCAAAGGGAATGGAAACCACCCTTGATGTGGTGGAAGGCATGCAGTTTGACAGGGGCTACATCTCCCCCTACTTTGTCACAGACCCGGAGAGAATGGAATGTGCTCTTG
Source organism: uncultured Thermodesulfovibrio sp. (assembly GCA_964653915.1). Taxonomy (GTDB): domain Bacteria; phylum Nitrospirota; class Thermodesulfovibrionia; order UBA6902; family UBA6902; genus CAZZGC01. The sequence continues at coordinate 4,957 of CAZZGC010000111.1, read as the reverse complement.
AAGATCCGTTTCTGCTGATCCATGAAAAGAAAATCAGCTCCATGAAGGATCTTCTTCCCATACTCGAGCAGACCGCAAAGATGGGCAAACCCCTTCTGATAATTGCTGAAGATGTCGAGGGTGAGGCCCTTGCTACGCTCGTGGTGAACAAGCTCCGCGGTACACTTCAGGTATGCGCGGTCAAAGCGCCCGGTTTCGGTGACAGAAGGAAGGCCATGCTCGAGGATATAGCCATCCTGACAGGCGGCACGATGATATCGGAAGACCTCGGTATCAAGCTAGAAAACGTCACGATCAATGATCTCGGCAAGGCCAAGAAGGTCACGATCGACAAGGAAAACACCACCATAGTCGAGGGGGCCGGCGATGCCGAAAAGATCAAGGGGCGTGTAAAGCAGATCAAGACCCAGATCGAGGAGACCACTTCCGACTATGACAGGGAAAAACTTCAGGAACGTCTTGCCAAGATCGTCGGCGGCGTAGCTGTAATCAATGTCGGTGCCGCTACCGAAGTCGAGATGAAAGAGAAAAAGGCGCGGGTAGAGGATGCACTCCATGCGACCAGAGCGGCCGTTGAGGAAGGCATCGTGCCCGGCGGCGGTGTTGCACTGCTCAGGGCTATCCCTGCTCTCGAGAACTTGAAGCTTGACGATCACGATCAGCAGATCGGAGTAACTATAGTCAAGAGGGCACTCGAGGAGCCTATCCGCCAGATAGTTACTAACGCTGGTCTCGAAGGTTCTGTAATCGTTGATAAGGTAAAAGCAAGCGATAAGTCCAGTTTCGGTTTCGATGCAAGCACAGAGCAGTATGTGGACATGATCGAAGCCGGTATCATCGATCCGACCAAGGTAACCAGGCACGCTCTTCAGAATGCCTCGTCTGTGGCGGCACTCATGCTCACAACGAGCGTTATGGTCACGGACATTCCGGAAGAGACCAAAGAGGCTGCTGCCGGCATGCCTCCGGGCGGTATGGGCGGCATGGGTGGTATGTACTAAAAAGTCAGCTGACAAAATACCAGAAAAAGGGCGGAGTCATTCCGCCCTTTTTTTCGGCCTCGAGATTCAAAGGTTCAAAAACACCGTCATCCCTCTGCCACCGCCGTCCCGCATTCCAACGCACCAACACTTTTGAAGCTATTCATATAAATGATGCGGTAAGCACAGTACCTCTTGTAGAGAATAAAATCCTTGTCATCCGTGCCCCCCCTGGTAACACCTACGAGGTGTTAGCGGTTACCGGAGGCATTTAAAACCGTCCAAAAATCAGTAGCTCACTGTAGTATTTGTAAGAGTAATAGTTACGTTTAGCGTGTACTGGAGTACGCCTCCTGAATAGTAAGAAGCATTTAGCTCCTCTTTAACAAGACCCCATCCCGGCACATACCATTTTGTACTACTTTCTTCCATTCGGTCTATAGCTCCTGTCGCATAATTATATGTATCATTCATTGATATCCGATAAGCCTCAAATGTTCCAATCTGAGTCGTCACATTTTCTTTCGCGGTAACAGTATAAGAGTGAAACTCCCCGTGGCAAGCCACGGAGGATTCTACAAAGACTTTGCTAAATATTGGTCAAGACAATTATCTAATGTAACCGGTGATTGCTTTGTAGAAGATAAAATTTTCATGGTCACTGTACCATTTATATTAACAGTTGAAGTTTGAAAAAGATGTAATGGAGTGGGTTAAAAAGCATAAAGAGATAAGGGAGTTGTTAGAGCAGTTGAGTCAAATATACTGGGGAAAAATTAAAAAAAGGAAGGTGTAAAGATTCTTTGTCGCCTTCTTGCTTACGCAGACAAGGTATATAGTCTGCGCAGGTTAATTAGCAGTATTGATGATAATCGTGTACAAGCACAAATCAAGACCCCTGTTGTCTTTGGAAGCGCTTTGGTTATGGCGCTGGCTCATCTGGGGAGTCTGAATGCCCTGGAGCAGAGCAATGGCAACACTTGCTGGCTTGGGCAATCTTTACCAAGAACCATCCCCCGGTAACACCTCGTAGGTGTTACAATAAATATCTATGATATGCAAGGGCTTACCCCGTAACACCTACGAGGTGTTACCGGCATATTTTTTCCCTTGCTTTAATATCACCCCTGTAATATACTTAGTTAACTAAAAAGGGAAGTTGTTTTTTGACTTCAGGAAGGAAACAAGCAGTATGAAGAACATCTATTTTATCGAAGCAAAGTCACCCGGCGCTCACATCTTCAGCCGGACGGCCCTGCCGAGGCTCGGATCAATCCTCCTCGGCACAATACTGAAAGAGAAAGGATACAATGTAAAGGTTTTCATTGAGGATATAGCCCCACCCGCTATGAACATGCTGGATGATGCAGATATGGTCTGCATATCATCCATTACATCAACGGCAAACCGGGCGTTCCAGTTGGCTGAAAGATTCAGCCGGAAGGGCATCCCCGTTGCGCTCGGCGGCCCTCATTCTACATTCCTCCCGGATGAAAGTCTGCGTTACGCAGATTATGTCGTACGGGGTGAAGGGGAAGAGACGCTGATTGAACTGATTGAGCACCTTAATAGGAAAAGGCCCATCGATTCCATAAAGGGCCTTTCCTATAAAACGAACGACGGGTCGGTCATGCATAATCCGGGCAGAGACCTGGTCGGTGATCTTAACGCCTATCCAATCCCGGACTTCAGCATCGTTTACCAATGGGCGGAAAAGGCGAAAGTCATTCCTATTGCAACTTCGAGGGGGTGTCCGTTTGCATGCAGGTTCTGCTCTGTCATACAGATGTTTGGCAGAAAGTACCGGTATAAATCGATCGAGAGAATCGTGAGTGAGATCGAGGCGGCATCTCCTCAGAAGAGGCACGTCTTCTTCATCGATGACAACTTTACGGCGAACAGGAAGAGGACAAAGACCCTTCTCAGGACCTTGATCGAACGCAACATCAAGATCGAGTGGAGTGCACAGGTCAGAACCGATGTGGCAAAGGATCCTGAACTTCTTGATCTTATGCAGAAGGCAGGCTGTTTTTCAGTCTATATCGGATTCGAGTCCATTAACCCGAAAACGCTTGCTCTTTACAACAAAGGTCAGGAACTCAAGGATATCGAGAAGTCCATAAGGGAAGTGAAGAAACATTCGATAAATATTCACGGCATGTTCGTCCTGGGCTCCGACACAGACGATATCGAGACTGTAAGGAATACGGAAAAGTTTGCCAAACGCCTCGATATAGAATCGGTGCAGTTTCTGATGCTTACCCCGTTGCCGGGCACGCCGGTGTTTGAAGACATGCAAAACTCGGGAAGATTGCTCCATACGGACTGGAGCCGATATGACGCCCATCACGCGGTGTTCGAACCAAAGCTCATGACTCCTTTTGAACTTCATACGGAGACTCTCAAGGCGATGCGCAGGTTCTATTCATGGCCTGCCATACTGCGCAATCTATGGCAGTTCGATCTTTTCTACAGCGTCATAGGTCTTTACGGGAAAAGATCGGTCAAGAAGTCTCTCGACCAGTCGAAGAAGTACCTGGACGGGATAAAAGAGATCGTTATGAGGGAATTCGACAGGAAGACGGAGATGATAAGGCAGTATATACCACAGAAGCACGGAGAGATAGACCGCGTCATTCTCAATACCTCCGTCCTGGAGGAAGAGGAATCACGCTTCTTTTCGACCTTTATCTCCTCACTCGGCAAAAAGCTCGAAATCAGCAGAGAAAATCTCATGGTAGCCGGGAATGTACTGTCCATCATGCCCATTGTGGAGAATATAAAAGAGCGTCACGAACGGGGCAAACAGCAGATAGCCGACTTCTGCAACAAATACAGAGATTCGGTCAAGACAGTCAAGATCGAATCCATATCCCTCTACAGGATGTGTGTAGATATCGGCGTACTTCTCAATGCCAATACGAAAAAGATACGAAAGGCTTATGAACAGGCCCTTGCAAGTATTGGCGGGCATGATTTTGAGTGCAATAATGTACTTGTAGTGGTGGGACAGTAACTATCGATAGCAAAACCAGCTTATCTGGTGTTCAGTCCTGAGTAGTATTCCAGATCAAGGAGACGCCGTTTGATTTCCACGCCTGACGAATATCCCCCAATGGATCCGTCAGCCTCTATCACCCGGTGACAGGGGATAACAACCGGCACCGGGTTCTTGGAGAGGGCCCGGCCCACGGCGCGAACCGCGGAAGGATTTCCGATCTTTTCGGCTATCCATTTATAGGTCCTCGTTTCTCCGAATGGGATACCCTTAAGCGCATCCCAGACACTCCTTTCGAATTCGGTCCCATCAAGAAACCTGACCTGCTGTCTGAACCGTGCAAGTGTACCTCTGAAGTAAGAGTCAAGCTCTCCCTTGAAGGCGGCGGAAGCTGCCCCCTTCCTGTAAGGCACACCCCGGGGCTTGGAAAATGAAACGGCCGTCAGATACTTCCCGGCAAAAACAAGATACATCTTGCCGATCGGGGCGTTATAGACGTCGTAAGATAGCGCAGCGGTTGTCTTTGGTGCCATCAGGACTGTACTCTTTTTACATCTATCACACCGTTGATCTGGGACATCTTCTGCATTATCGCATCAAGCTGCTTTTTGTCCCTGATCTCGAGTATAAAATTAAAAAGCGCCTGCCTGTCATGGGTTGTGGAGGCGTCTAAATGGTTTATGTTTATGTTGTTGGTCGACAAAACAGCGCTCAGTTCAGCAAGGAGTCCTTTTTTGTCAACCGTAACAACCTGTACCTTTACCGAATAAGTCGAGTCGCCGTCTCCGGTCCACTCCACCTCCACGAGGCGGTCCGAATCTATCGCATGAGTGTCCAGTGTAGAACAATCAACGGCATGAATCGAGATACCCCTGCCACGCGTCACGAATCCGGCTACACTCTCACCGGGAAGGGGGTAACAGCATTTGGCACGATGAAACATGATATTGTCAACTCCCTTTATACTTATCCCCCTGCT
>CAZZGC010000110.1:0-8296 GCA_964653915.1 uncultured Thermodesulfovibrio sp. | reverse complement strand
GCACGGGCCGTGAGTGGTTTGCGTGGGATTCCTACAGACGGTTTTTGCAGTCCTACGGCATGTCCTTCGGCATAGCCCGTGATGAGTTTGACGAGATCGTGAGGGAATTCAAGGAAGAGTACGGGGTCCCGCTGAAGAAAGATTTCTCTCCCGCGAGGATGAAGGAGATAGCGATGTCATACAGGGATCATATCGGATCAAGGGGGATTGATGTTCCGGATGATCCAAAGGATCAGCTCATAATCTCGATACAACGGGTGCTGAATTCCTGGGATTCAGCCAAGGCCCGCACTTACCGGAAGATAATGGGCATATCCGACGACTGGGGCACAGCGGTTACGGTTCAGGAAATGGTCTTTGGCAATCTGTCGATGCACTCGGGATCAGGGGTGCTTTTTACGCACAGCCCCAAATTTTCTACTGAGGCGCTGCGGCTGTGGGGAGATTACACGATCGGCAACCAGGGGGAAGATGTTGTCTCCGGTCTTGTCGTGACATATCCGGTCTCGACATTTCAGGCCGATCTGGAGAACAGGCCCAGTAAATTCTCTCTGGAAAAAATGTTTCCTGACATCTACAGTACACTGAGGGAATATGCCAAGAAGTTGATCTACGAGGAAAAGTGGGCTCCCCAGGACATTGAGTTCACTTTCGAGGGCCCACGGCCAGAAAATCTGTACCTTCTTCAGACTCGTAACATGGAGATGAAGGAAAGCAGGCTTGAACCGGTCTTTGCCGATGCTGGGGAGATGACATCCAATCTCATCGGGCACGGTATTGGTGTCAGCGGTGGAGCACTTTCCGGGAGGGTTGTTTTTTCTCTTGATGATATATCCCGCTTCAGAACGGAAGACCCTGATCTGCCGTTGATCCTCGTCAGGAATGACACGGTTCCGGATGATATACGCGAGATATCTGCTGCTGATGGTCTCCTGACTGCAAGGGGTGGAGCTACATCGCATGCAGCGATCGTTGCAAACAGACTCGACAAGACATGCGTGGTGGGCTGCAGGGATCTTGTCTGTATGGAACAGGAAGGTGAATTCACGCTTAACAGTGTAACTGTCCATACGGGCGATTTCATAGGTATTGACGGATCCGAGGGATCGGTATATAAAGGAAGAATGAAGGTGCAGGAAAGGGGTGATTGATATGTCGGTGCGAAGACTCGGTATAAACGGATTTGGCCGTATCGGCAAGTTGAGCCTGTGGCATCACGTTGGCAGAAAGTCTTTCGATGAGATAGTAATCAATATCGGGAGGCAGGTTGGCACATCCATAGATGACATTATCGATTACGTAGTCAGGGATTCCACATATGGTTCTCTTCCGATGTATCTTCATGGATGCAACTGCAACGGCGTGGTTTCGGATACAGATCCTTCCAGCGGAACAGTGAAAATAGATGGTATGACCGTAAGGTTTCTTCAGAATACGAGAAATCCCGCCGAGATCGACTGGAGATCTCACGGCGTGACACTGGTGGTGGATACCACAGGCAGATTTCTTGATCCCACACTGCCTCCCGACAACCCCAAGGGCGCGCTTCGGGGCCATCTTGAGGCGGGCGCTGAACGCGTCATCCTGTCAGCTCCGTTCAAGATCAGGGACAAGACCGCCTCCATGCCTGATGATGCGGTGACATGTATAAAGGGAATAAACGAACATGACTACGATCCTTCCCGGCACAGACTTGTTTCTGCAGCATCGTGCACTACCACTTGTCTGTCTCACATGATGAAACCGCTTTTGGATACCTTTGGAGCAAAACGCATACTGACGGCCTCGATGGCCACTATTCATGCAGCCACCGGGTCACAGCAGGTGCTGGACCGTATGCCTCAGCCCGGTGCCTCAGATCTTCGCAAGAACAGGGGCATTCTTAATAATATTATCCTGACCACGACCGGCGCTGCAAAAGCCCTTGCCCTTGTCATCCCCGAGATGCGTCAGATAGGATTCATAGCAGAGTCCGTCCGAGTGCCTGTAACTACCGGTTCTCTTATCATCCTGGTTATAAATATTCAGGATGAGCCGGGTGCTGAGCCTCTCAACCGTGACATAATAAATGAAATATACCGGAAAGTTGCTGTATCGCCCGGCAGTTACATAGAATACACCGACAGGCAGAACGTCTCAGTCGACATGATCGCTCTGCCAAAGGCCGCTGCCGTCATCGAAGGGCACGAAACCCATACAAGGACTGCGGAGGTAACGGTAGATGCAGATAAGCTTATAGGCCTTAAGAAAGAGCATCTCGATCTTATCAGGGAACTGGAGATCAGGATTCCCATTACCCAGGCGGTCATATACGGCTGGTATGACAACGAAATGGGCAATTACGTGAATATGCTCGGCGAGCTCACCATGACGATAGCGGCTTCATAATGAATTGTCTCTACCACTTGTAATTTACAAACCGGGCTTTTTTTCGCCACACTTTCCTTGGGTTAGTGAATAATCCGGGCTAAAGTTCTTACCGCGTCATTCCGTTTCAAGAGGCAGAGAGCGAAGACGCTCCACGCGGAGGTGACGGGGAATGAAAAAAGCCGTAGTAGTATCCATTCTTTTCTTGCTTATATTTTTTGCCGTTCCATGTTTTGGTATTTCAGGGGTCATCACATCTGAGGAGATTAGAGAGGCGGCATTCAGAGAGCCAGAACTGGCGCTTGGAGTTGCAAACGGCTCGCAGGTCATATCTGATAATTCCTCAGGTATTGCCGGCAGTCATACAGGTGGTATACCTGTTGGAACAGCATATACGATTTCCTCCAGACCTGAGCTTACAGGTGATTTCATATTTGATTTTAAGATGGAGACGGATGATTCAGATGGTCTGAAAGATATCATTGCAGCTCCCTCATCGGCTGGTGAACTGTTCCAGGTGGGAGCAGCCTTTCTTACAAACCTCCTTGTGCATGAGATCGGCCACGCTGCCGTCGCCGACTATGCCGGAGCGCGGGGTAACACCCTTGCTTTTTTCAAGCAGAGCGGAGGACAGTTTTTCCTCGGCATGAGTACGGTCGAACATATTGATGATGATGCATGGTTCCCCTATACTGTGGGGGGCGAGTTCTTTGCAGACCTGACCTTCGAACATGCTCTGAGGGGGTTCCGCAAAAACCCCAATATGTATAACAGATCGCTGCTACTGTTCAGCGGTCTCGATTTTCTCTGGTACTGCATGTATTCGTTCTATCTGACGAACGGGGATCCAGGTTTCGATCCCGTGTCGATGTCCGAGCAGACAGGTCTTTCCGGAGATCAGTTAGTAGCCATCGCTGCAGCAAAGACGGCGCTGAATATTCTCCGGGTTTATTCCGGGGTGGACAAGGTAGTGCCGTATTTCACTGTCAGCAGTCACGCGGCTTTTCTGAATCTGGCCTTTCCGCTGAGCATCAACGGTTGCGAGCTGGGCCTTTGTCATTAGGGGGATTCAAAAACCTCAGTTTTAATGGTCCCAACTATCGTTTTTTCTGCATCACCCTCATAATTGTGCTAACATAAAAAAGTTCTTATTATTCATCTTCACGGCTGAGAACATGAACTGGGGTATTTATAGACTCAAGGCGAACGATCCAGGAATTATAAGAGGTTTAATGTGTGGTTCCTTGAATTTTTGATCCTGTATTTCTCTAAACTCAATGAGCATTAAGCGAAAGACAAAGGCCGAGCTTCTGAAGGAACTTCATGAGATGCGCCATATTGCGCAGGAGATCGACAAGTGCAGGAAGGATGTTGAGAAGATTCAAAGGAGGTACAAAGAGCTGCTTGATTCGGCCCCTGACGCGATTATTTTTGTCGATGCCCATGGAAGAATCGTGATGACCAACACATCGTTTGAGCGGCTGTTTGGATATACCAATGTTGAAGTAGTCGGCAAAAGGCTTGATATGCTGCTTCCCGAGAGATTCCGGACAAGACACAGAGACTTTGTTAACAATTTTTTTGCCGGGCCCCGACCCCGCCCCATGGGAACCGGCCTCGAGATTTATGCTCTAAAGAAAAACGGTGAAGAGTTTCCCGCTGACATCAGTCTGAACCTTCTTAATACCGGTGATGAATTCCTTGTGTCCGCGGCGGTGCGCGATATAACAGAGCGCAAGAAGGAAGAACAGCAGATTGAACTCGATTACTACATCCAGAAAGTGGTGAATTCGATGCTCGGGGTTTCTCTTGAACCTGTGCCCCTTGAGGAAAAGTTTGACAGGATTCTCAAGCTCATAGTCTCGGTGCCATACATGTCGTTACAGTCCAGGGGAGCTGTATACCTCATCGATGAAAGAGGGAAAAAGCTTGTTCTAAGGGCAAAAAGCGGATTCAGTGAAGAAGATGATGTCCCCTGCAGAGAGGTTCCTATTGGCAAGTGCATATGCGGCAAAGCGGCCGAAAAGGCTGAGATAGGCTTTGCCGACTACCCCGATGAGCGACACGAGATTCATGACAGAGGCACTTTCCCGCACGGCCATTATTGCGTTCCGATCGTCTCCGGGAATGAAACGCTTGGCCTCCTGAATGTGTTCATTAAAGAGGGACACAAGCGCAGCAGCCGGGAGGAGGCCTTTCTCACTTCGGTCGCCGGCACGCTTGCGGGAATAATTACGCGGCATAGGACCGAGGAGGAAAGAAGAAAGCTCCAGATCAAGCTTGCTCAGTCAGAGAAACTGGCTGCCTTGGGGAGATTTACCGCAAATGTTGCTCACGAAATCCGTAATCCTCTGACATCAGTCGGAGGCTTTGCAAGGCGACTCGAAGCCCGCATAACCGGGGATGAGAAACAGAAGGAATATGTCGAATTTATCATAGCTGAAGTTCGAAGGCTCGAAAACATTCTCAAGAATGTACTGAGCTTTTCACGTGAAGTAGTACCTCATTACGAAGAACATGACATACATGGGATCATCAACCGGGTGTTGATGATGAATGATGATCTTTTCAGGGAGAAGGCCATAGAGGTAAGACGGGAATATGCTGATATTCCAGTTATTCTGATAGACGCAGATCAGTTTCTGGAAGTGCTTGAGAATATAGTGCTGAACTCTGTAGATGCTATGCCAGATGGAGGGCTTCTTAAGATTGCAACAGAGGTAACAGAGTCTCCGGCCGGACGTCTTGTTTCTGTCAGGATTGACGATACGGGAGAAGGGATACCCAAGGACAAGATAGCGATGATCTTCGAGCCTTTTTTCACAACAAAGATATCCGAGAAAGGTACCGGTCTGGGACTTTCAATAACCAAAAAGATCATGGAGTCCCTCGGCGGTTCGGTCGATGTAAGCAGTGTTGAGGGCAGGGGAACATCGGTTGTCCTTAAGCTTCCGTTGAGAACCGTTAATCAGTGATCTGATTTCGCTGAGAAGAATCTGATTCTGACGTCTTCCAGAGATTCTTCATCTCCGATGAGCAGGACGAAATCGCCTGCACTAAGTATGAACTCGCTGTCCGGCTGCATCAGAGTCTGATTGCCGCGCCTCACGGCTATCAGGTCGGTACCCGTAATATTTTCGATATCGAGCTCACCTAACTTCCTGCCCGCGGCAGTGGATCCTTCTTCTATGATGAAACTTCCGTAATTGACATCCGGCATAAGTGCAAGGGTTTCGTGAAACAACCTTTTCGGTGTCTCCCCCCGCACAAACATACTATAATGATCTTTTCTGAATTGCTCCGCATATCGACTGATCAAAGTTTTCGGCATCTGATAATAGTTCAGAACACGCGAGAAGAGCTCTATGGAGGTCTCGAAGTCTGCCGGCACCACCTCGTCCGCTCCGTCGGACAGGAGATCATGCACTTCTCCGATGTACCTTGTCCTTACTACTATGTACAGCGATGGATTCAGCGAACGGGCGGTCATGACGATCTTTCGCGTTGCTGACGCATCGGTAATCGATATAACCATGACACGTGCCCTGTCGATGCCGAGTTTGTGCAGTATCTCCCGGCTTGTGCCGTCACCATAGAATGCGGGCTCCCCTTCCTTCTTAAGTTGCATGACCGTACGGCTGTTCAGTTCGAGGATCACATAAGGCACCTCGAGTTCTTTCAATACAAGCGCAAGGTTTCTGCCGTTGGCCCCGAAGCCGATAATGATTACATGATCAGATCGGGCTGCGGTGGCGGTTGACTGAGTTCCCCGGAGTTTCATGGATTTAAACCTTTCGATCTTTTTCCTCGAAACAAGCCATATCGAGATACGGGGAGCCGACGCAACGAGTAGCGGTGTAAGCAGCATAGTAATAATAGAAGAGGAAAGAAACATCTGATACATGTTCTCAGACATCAGCCCTTCCTTTAGCGCGGTAACAGCCAGTACAAAAGCGAACTCTCCAATCTGGGACAAGATGAGGGCGCTGTGAAATGAGACCCGGAGGTTGTTTTGTGACAGAAGCACCGCAAGAGTTGACAGGACCGTTTTGCCAGCGATAATACCTGTCACAATCAATATTATGACCAGTGCATGGGACAGGAAAAAATTGATATCCATGAGCATACCTATTGATATAAAGAATAGTCCGTTGAAGCTGTCCTTGAATGGCAATATATCCGAGATGGCCTGGTATGAATACTCGGATTCGGATATGACCAGACCGGCTATGAATGCGCCCAGTGCCAGAGAGAACCCAAGCTTATATGTCATATAGGCGGTACCGAGGCATATAAATATAATGCTGATCACGAACAGCTCTCTCATCCTTGTATGAACAATCTGATGCAGCAGGAGGGGAACGAGCCATCGAGCGGCCAGAATCACGACAGCTATAAATATAAGTGACTCCACAAGTACAATGATGATATCTTTTGCATCCCCATTTGAACCTTTCAGCATCGGTACGATCAGAATGAACAGAACCACGCAGAAATCCTGAAATATGAGAACACCAAGGCTGACCCGCCCGTGAGGAGAATCTAACTCTGCACGGTCTGCGAGCAGCTTCAGCACTATTGCGGTGCTGCTGAGAGAGACAAGCATGCCCATGATTACTGATTGCGCTATGTTGAATCCGGAATAATAAACTACGGCAAACGCAATAAGGGCCGTTATGGATACCTGGAAGAAGCCGCCGACGAATATGGCCTTGCGAAGCTGCATTAACCCTTTCAGAGAAAATTCGAGCCCAATGGTAAAAAGCAGAAGAACAACGCCGATCTCGGCAAAGATCTCAACGAGGTGGATATTTTCGATCAGTTCAAGGCCATATGGGCCGAGCAGCACGCCGGCGGCCAGAAAACCTATGATGGATGGTATCCTGAATTTGCCAAGAATGAAGACTACGACGGCAGAGAGGCCGAAGATGATGACTAAGGACTGAAGAAACGAAAAATCTTCCATATTGTTTAATTTAATGTCGCCGGTTTTCAGCACATTTTATCATCAAAGCGGCAGGATGTCTAATAATGCGGGAAAAAGCTGGAAGGCGGTGAAGGCGGTGGCACCCTCAATCCTTGAATCCGGAGCCCCCGAACAGCGAATCGGTCGACAATCATAATGAAAGACGGTAAATAGATGAGATGAGGAAGTATCCACCTGTAAGCAGGAGGACGATGGCTGTAATGATATTGAGGCGCCTTATGCCGGCATCCGAGATATTGCTTTTTACGCGGTGCAGGATAACTGAAAGCACTATCAGGTAGCTGGCAAGACCGCTGACTCCGGCAGTGATAAGTGCGACCGCGTTATCCTGACCAATGTGATCTATTATCTTGAAGTCGGTAAACAGCCTGGCAGCAAGCAGCCACCATATTATCATCATCGGATTCGATGCGGCAAGAGTGAATCCACCTGCAAATCCCCATCTTTTTTTACGCAGAAGCATCGATCCTTTCCTGCCGGAGCGGCCATGTCTCAAGCTGCGGAATACCAGTATGCCGAACAAGATCAGCAGCAGCGCTCCGGAGAGCCAGAAATATGCCATCACCTTTTCGTCGCTCAGGAATGGTGCGATACCGAAGAAAGCAACTATACCGTAAAGAACGTCTGCTATCAGCGCCCCGGAGACAACCATCAGTGCAGACAGTATATGGCCGTTAACGGAACGGCGAACAACCTCAATCTGAACTGGACCGGCAGGTACGGCTGCCACCACACCGGTCAGGTATGCCGAACATATGAATATGAAGTACCTCATGATTTAGATCATATCGTTTTATACCCCTGGGATGTAAAATAATTAAATTTGTTGCATAGCAGGAGTATTCCGGGCAAAACTAAGTCAAGAAAAAAGATATAATATCATATCAGCCGAATATGCTGATGTAATCATACAAAATAAATTATGGAGGTGTAAGTTATGGG
>CAZZGC010000109.1:2779-8343 GCA_964653915.1 uncultured Thermodesulfovibrio sp. | reverse complement strand
CACACCTCCTATAAAATGGTTTTATAGGGTTATTTATCGGCACAAATCGGCAATTCATTAACAGTAAGCAGTAGGCAGTTTTCAAAGGAAGAAGGTTAAAAAAGTCTGTTTAGCCTGAAAGGCAGGTCGATTATGGTCATGTCTCTGATATCTCTCTGCAGGAGGCCGAAGCCGGCCTCTATGATGCCCTTCTGGGTTTCGATATCTCCGGGGTTGCCCAGCGGTTTGCCAGGCGAGAACTTCAGAGACAGTATTCTGGGAGGCCTCGCCAGTTCTATGATGTCTTTGCGGAATGTGGTGCAGACCGTGCTTATTCCTTCCTCTTCCAGAACCCTTGCGATCAGCCCGACCGACTGATTACAGATTACTCAGGTAGGTGTCAGAAAGGCGATGTCAACTCCGAGGGCCATTAACTGTTTTCCGGCGTTACGGGCATTTTCAAGCAAAGGGCCGGTCACGTAGATATGCCCCATGAAACTGAAGTGTGTTTCAGAAAGCGAGCCGATTATTCCCTGATCTGCGTATTCTCTCATTCTGTCTATTGGAAAGACGCAGTTCAGGTCGGCATTGATGAACTTGTGGTCATACGATTCGTGACTGACCATTATATCCTCGTGCCTGATGTTCCCGGGAATCTGTCTGTAAGAACAATCGCCTTCGAGATATTTCGTGTCAAAAGGTTCATCGGATTTCAGGTGCAGCCCTCCGGTCGTAACGAGGGCCAGCCTGCATTCATTGAGGGGTTTTCTTAACGGTGTTACAGGTGTATCCCTGAAGACCGTGTACTCAAAGGCAGGGTACTTTTTCTGAATGAGTTTCTTGGTAATGAAAAGTGATTTGATCAAAACAGTTCCTCCTTTGCAGCGCCCCGCTCCACCCGCAGATGGAAAAAGGCGAAACAGGGCGGTTAGAATTCGTAGCGTGTGTGCATATAGATGTTGTCGTTGTCATCAAGGCTTCCAAACTGGTTCCATTCGTCTCCGCCGCCAAAGATGTTCGCACCGGCCGAGACGCGGAGGTGATCCGTAAGGTCATAGCTGATCTCGGGGATGATCAGGTAATCGCCATCTGCCGGACTCCAGAAAGAAAAGAATGATACCTTCAGCGTCTGATGCCTGAACAGGTGTGTCAATCGCACCGTAAGGATATCCTGCCACTCTTTTTCATCTGGCAGGCCAGTTGGCACATTGTCCCTGTACTCGTCATAATCAAGCATCTGCGTGGCATGGTACTGAATCCCTGCTGTGAAGTCCTCCCATATTTGTTTCTGGTATCCGATCAAGAATTTTATGGACTGATTGGGTATTACGGGATCGCTCCCGTCCCTGTCCTCTCTGGAGTCGTAATAGCCTGCTTCGAGGCTGAGGATGCCGTTGAATGATGTGCCCTGAATGCTTGCGCCATAGACCGACAGGCGGGGATAAATTAAATCGATCCTTGCGGGCATGGAAAAATTATCAGGCCGCATGGCAGGCTGTTTGAAGACCCCCTTGTATATATAAATTGATGTATCGTATCCTGCAAGGCTTCTGTAGAGCCGCAGGGCGATCTCGGTATTATCAGGTGTGGAAGCAGGCTCCTGCCTGTGACGTTCGGTTACCTGAGGCATGGGATCATACTGATGGAATCTTGTCTTGCGGGGAAGACGGGCGGGTCTGAAAAAGGGGATGATGACAAGCTCTGCTGATAATGATTCAGGATATAACCCTATTTTTATCGCATCACTGCCGATTTTCAAGTACTCCATGGGCCTTCCCGAGAAGAATGCCTCGTAATCCTTCGGGAAAATATCGTTGATAAAGATCAGGTCACCCACACCCCAAGTGATTATCTGTCTGCCTATCCTCATGTCCCATGTATCAGCAAGGTAGTCCATATAAGCTTCCCGAATTTCATGGTCAGGATCATCGTCTATATGGTCATAGGAAAAATCCGCCTTCAGGAAGAGATAAAACGGTGACTGTTCAGCATTAATCTTCAGCTGAAGTCTTTCACCCGCCCATTTGAAGTCACTGCCGGAGGGGCTGGCCCGGTTGATGTTTGATGAATAGTTCCCCTGCATGAAGCCATTTATGGATATATCAGAAGCAGTTGCAGATATGACCGGTGTCAGCAGAATCGCAAGAATAATAAGACAGGGAGGAATCCTTGAGACTCTAAACTCCAAACTCATAACTCCAAACTCTTGACTCATTCACCTGATCCACTTCACCGGCGGCCTCTTGAGATACCTTTCGCTGAATAACCTGTCATCGATACCGATATTGTATTCTGCTTTGAGAAACTCCACTTCGGTCCTGTGCCCGCTCTGAACGTTTTTCATCGTCCTCTTCGTAATGGTAGGATGCCCGGCTATCTCCTCTATTTTATCGGCGGTGAATATCCGCATGAGTTCCCCCCTGATGTCATAATATTCTTCTTTCAGAGGCAGATAATTCTCCACATCTATCCAGGAGATCTTGTAACTGTAATTGACATCCTGCTGCCGCGGTACATTTTTAATTACAAATACCTTCCTTCCTCTGTAAGTTTTTTCCCCTTCAAGGATATGGGTGTCATCTTCCGGATCACGGCCCGAGATATCTTCATATGAAAAATCAGATCCGACAAAGCTCGATGCCTTATCCCTTGCGGCTATGCGCCTTGTCATGTTGATGGCAGGGACGAACAGCCACCTGTCATCATTCCTGTCCGGATGCTTGTGGACCATGAATGTCATCTTCTTTACATCAGCGGGCCTGTGGAAATATATGTAATACTTCTGTTCACCTCCTGCAGGGCCGTAGTCCTTTCTGAGCATGGTCATCTCTCTTTCACGCACCTTGCCGCTTCCGGATATGAGTTTCATCCTGACCATCGCACGGAAGTCATCCCCCTGGTAAAAGAATGCATCCAGTGATTTCATGACGATCTCGTCCGCATCTGTGCCAAATGCGCTGATGGATGTAAGGAGACAAATCATCACAGGAAGCAGAATAAACCTTGCAGTAGCATAAAATAACGCTTTACAGCAGTGGAGACTGGCCGGAAAAGGTTTTCTGCGATACCGACCTGTGACTTCAAAGGGCTCTGAAGCCTTCTTCTTGCATTGCATCAATAGTGCATTTCTCCCTGTAAGACTCATACTCCGATAATTCATCGCATTAAAAGATTTGACGGGCAGTCTCCACTGCTGTTTATGCAACGTTAAGGCAAGTTGAGCGTATTTCATGATGTCCTCCGGATGGTCGTCATTGCTTAAGCAGTAATGACCTGAATGTAACGATAATTGACGGCAGAAAAATCAATGTAGTTACGCCTGAGAAAAATGCAAGCGATCCAAAAAACAGTCCCACTGTTACATATGGTGAGAGTGTTGATATTACGAGAGGCAGAAATCCTGTGCCGACGACAAGGGCGTTCCGGAATATGGCAAGGGCGGGCTCACCACCCATCGTCCACCGCATGGATGATTGCAGGTCATGGTCAATACTGAATCTGTGCCTGAAACGTTCGACAAAATGGATCGCGAAATCAACGCCGAGACCGAGAGCGAGGGTGGAGCATACGGCTATCGGCATATCGTATTCTTTGCCCGCAAACCCGATAATGCCATAACTGAAGAGCACTGAAAAGCCCAGAGGCAGCATCGAGAGCAGTCCCCACCAGAACGACCGGAAGAGAATGATAAGAAGTATGAATATTACCCACCAAGAACCGATGGTGGCCTTCAGCATCCCTTTTACCATGAGCTTCTGCCAGGTAACATTGAGATATGGAAGCCCTGACCATGTTATTTCAGCCCCCGCAGGAGGCGGGTTTTCATGCAGGAATCTCTCGGTCTCATCAACGACGTGAGTCATGTCTTTATTGTCCCCTGATTTGAGCTGTACCCATATATTTGCCTTTCTGTAGTTGTAGTCGACAAAATTATCCAGTTCATCAGGGGCCGAGGACATGAGAAACAGAAAGAGGTACTGGCCGATCGCGTTTCCTGAGTCCGGCAGGACACTGTACCTCCTGTCGCCATCGTGAAGCACATAGTTGACGCGCTTGACGACATCGGCTACTGACGAAGTCTTACCGACCAGGTTTAATTTTTCGAGGTAACTCTGAAGGTTTTCCATATAATTCATCACATCAGGTCTCTTAATAAAATTGTCCTGTTTGCCATCGATCGTGAGATAAGAAATGTAGGTACCCCCGATAATATTGTTCAGTTCCCGGTCCGCGACGCGAATGGGATGATCCTTTTTGAACCACTTCACAGGGTTGTCGTTTACCGAGAGTGAGAAAACACCGGTAACCGCAACAGCTATCAGAACTACTCCCGCGGTGATAAACAGTTTGCCGTATTTAAGAGACAGTTCTCCCATACTTCCGAGCCAGATCGCACCCTGTCTTTTCACATTCCGGAGCGCATTAAACCTTCTTCTCTTTATTAACATCAGTGAGGCGGGTACTACGGTCATGGTAAGAAGCCAGGCGGCCAGTATCCCGAAGCCTACGAACAATCCAAATACCCTGACTGGCGGGATATCCGCCCATGCAAGGTTTGCAAACCCTACAGCCGTTGTAACGGATGTAAAGAACATGGGGCGGAACAGTTCCTGAAAGACCTCCAGTATGGTTTTTCTCCTGTCTCCGCTGAGTGAATATTTTTCATAAAAGTCGCTCAGGATATGCACCCCGTCACAGACTGCTATCGGCATGAGGAATACAGGTATCATCGAAGACATTATGTGAACAGTGAAGCCTAGGCCTATCATCAGCCCCATCGTCCATATTACTGACAGCATGGCCACCATCATTATCGGGATGGTAAGCGTCAGCCTCCTGAATATGATGTACAGTACCACCATAATAAGCCCGCCCGCGAGAGGCGCCACTATCCCCATCTGGCGGAACATCTCGGTGCCGAAAGTATCCTCTGCTATGGGGAGGCCGGCCATGTAGAACTTTTCAGGGCCGTCGAGCTTCCCGAGTATTTCCCTGATCTGTTCACCCACATCGTGGGCGATATCCTTGCTTTCTATTGGTATGTATATGGCGGCCCCTTTGCCATCCCTTGAGACGAGCCGGTCGACAAACAACGGATTGTCGAGTACTTCCTGCCTGATTCGTTCTACATCACCGGGGCTGTTCGGTAAGACGTCAAGGGGTGGCCTGACATGCAGTGTTCCCTCCGAGCCCACGACATTATTCGTGACCGAGAGGCTGATCAGATCATCACTGATCACCCCCTTGATCTTCATGATTTCATCTGTAATATGCTTGATCCTGGCAAGGCTGTCCTGTCTGAATATGCCGTCTTCCCTTGTCACACCCAGCACTATCATCTCGTTTATGCCAAAATCCCTCTTGACCTGATTGTGGAATATGCGTACCGGTTCAGCCTCACTCAGCATATTTTCAGGGTCGGTGTCAATATGGATCGCCGGGAACTGATAGGCGAAGATGGCGGTAAGAATGAGCGCCAGAATAATGACCGTCTTTGGTCTGTCAACCGAAAACTCTACAAGTTTTATTACTGATTTTTTCATGCAACTCCTCGCATTGCGGTTTTTATCTTGACAGCCTGTTGA
>CAZZGC010000109.1:0-2679 GCA_964653915.1 uncultured Thermodesulfovibrio sp. | reverse complement strand
CTGTGCAGTGGAACGGGCTACGGCAGCCGGGTCATGCCTCTTTTTATCTTCCAGAGGTAGTATTTTTCGAATATCTGTTTGGCCCACCTGTACCGGATGCCTTCCTTAAGCTCGGCATCCTGTCTCGGCGGCAGCACAGGAAAGGCCTTCATGAGAGCGGCTGTATTACCCATATCCATGATGCACAAAGCACCCACGGGTTCGGGCTCGCTTGCGGGTTTGCCCGTGATTCGAGAGGCTATTGAAGATGCGGCGGTTTTTGCCATCTGTTCGGTCATAAAGCCGGTCTTTGGAACGCCCGTTGGAACCGGTGTCTGTTCTGGTGGCGCTATAAGCATAGCGACTCCGACGCAATATATATTGTCGATCTCTTTGTGCCTGTATGTACTGTCAACCGGGAGAAAGCCTTTCGGGTTGCCCAGGTGGGCGACCGCCTTTACGCCCGCCATAGGAGGGGCGAACATGGCCAGCTTGAAGGGAAGTTTTGAACCATCCTTTAATCTCACTTCATCCGGCGTAAACTCCTCAACCGCCTGATTGACTATTAATTTTATATCCCTGTTTGCGAATTCATCCTCCATTATGCGTTTCGAGCTCTTCAGGCCGCCTATGCCGAAGTGCCCTATGTATGGTTCAGATGTGACAAAGGCAATCGGCACCTTATGGCGAATCTTTCTTTTTCTCAACTCGTGTTCTATCTCGAATGCGAATTCATAGGCCGGGCCAAAGCAACTTACTCCCTGTACAGCTCCGATTACGACCGGCCCCGGTTCTTCAAGAAATCTTCTCCATGCCACATGTGCCTTTATTGCCTGGTCGAGCTCAAAGATGCACTCAGTATATCCCTCATCAGGGCCGAGACCAGGAACTGCCGAGAAGGAGAGGGCGGGGCCGGTTGCTACGACAAGAAAATCATAGGATACTTCCTGAGATGCCGTTATCACCTTTGACGAGTCGGCATCGACACCTGTGGCGTCTTCGTTTACGAACCTGATCCCCTTTGGAGATAGTATGGATTCGAGCGGAATCGTGATATCATCCGGCTTTCTCCATCCCATAGCAAGCCAGGGCAGGGAGGGTACGAAGACGAATTTGTCCTGCCCGCAGATCAAGGTTATGTCAGCCTTGTTTCCAAGCAGCCTCCTGAGTTCAAAGGCGCTTGTAAGACCGCCAAATGATCCGCCGATGACGGCAATCCTTGTCATGGTGCTACCCCCTCTCTTTATCCGATAGGTTCATTTACAATCAAGACTAAAAGATTCCGGCGACTTTGTCGGCCTCTGCCATGAGATCGACGAGCTGATCGTAATTGATGGCTTTTCCTTTGATATTATCAAGGGTTATCCCTCGCAACCTCAAGTCATCACTTAATACATGATAAGTCCCGTATTCCGCTTCCTGTGCTGCGTAAACCGCGTTCTGCAAGAGACAGACATCGGCTTTTATCTCGTTTGCCATCCTTATGGCGGTCGTGAATTCCCGGGTATCCGGGGCGCTTGAAATAAGAAATAACATTGGTCCCTCCTGAATCAGTAGATCATCAATGAACGGGCTTCTTTCATGGCAACGTTCAATGCCGGGCCGTCATCGATTTTGATTCCATCTATCAGGTCCTCTTCTTTCAGCCCGTGTCGCATCATTGAGTCCCTGCAGGCATAGACTTCCATCTCGTCGATGAGCAGTTCGAGACTCTCGCCGATTCCGGTAAAACCCGTGGCGGATGCATCCTGGCCTTTTTTTGCGGCAAGGACTCCAGCGTCAATCATATAAAGAATTGCCTTATAATCGAAGCCGGAAGCGCCTCCGGCGTGCCTGACCGCTTCGGCGGCATCGACAGTGCCATAGGGTGGTTTACGTAATATTACAAGCAACTTATCCATATGCCTCACCTCTCAATCAAGAAGTACATCATTCTCTTATCACTTATCTCTAAAAACTTATCCCTGTTAACCAAGATTAATAAAGATATCCGATCGCTTCATCAAATCGAAGAGTCCTTTCAGTGCTCCCTTTTTGGTCCCCTCGATATAATTTTCTGCCGCGCTACAGCGGAAGTTGACGCATCCGCCTCAGAGGTCTACCTTGAGACCCTTTTCT
The DNA here is from genome assembly GCA_964653915.1 of uncultured Thermodesulfovibrio sp. Lineage (GTDB taxonomy): Bacteria > Nitrospirota > Thermodesulfovibrionia > UBA6902 > UBA6902 > CAZZGC01. The sequence continues at coordinate 582 of CAZZGC010000109.1, read as the reverse complement.
ATCAGCGAGCTGAATCCGTCGGCAGCGTGGGGCAGGCCGCTTCCCTTCTGCCCCTTGAGGAAGTTATAGACTCCGTCTGCCGATGCTACGAGGTGGGTCTCGTGTCCTTTTGATAGGGCGGCCTCTGCGATCTTCATGGCCGTGTATGTATTTTCATTGCTGTAAGGCGGGGTGTTGAGAAACAGGGTGATGATTTTTGCCATCATCTCCTCCTTTCACCGGGGTAGGTGCCCTTTTTTGTAACAGGACAGCATTCCGGTCCGGGAAGGTCGCAGGCATACTCCTTCTTCATTATCTCAAGCAGGTCTAAGACCATAGGGCTTTTCAGAAAGTAGCACCTGAGCCTCCCGTCTATGAAGTAATCTATTAGGCCAGCATGTCGAAGTGCTGATAAATGCTGGGAAATATTGGACTGCCTGATTTCAAGGAACTCTTCGAGGTCCGAGACGCATTTTACCCCTTTGGACAGCTCGTCAAGAATGGCTATCCTCACTGGATGAGAAACTGTTTTGAGGGTTTCAATTTTGTCGCGATATTCATTCATATATTCAAATATTAGAATATGAGAATATTTTTGTCAAG